>CAYWLU010000119.1:0-1527 GCA_964459435.1 uncultured Candidatus Peribacteria bacterium | reverse complement strand
TTGGAACAGCAGATATATATTATATAGCTTTTAGGTAGGAGGGATTATGAGAATCATTTTTATTGGAGCTCCGGGGAGTGGGAAAGGAACTCAAGCAAAGCTTGTAAAAGATATGTTTGGTATTCCTCATCTTTCCACTGGGGATATGTTAAAGGAATTTTCTCGAATAGACAGTGTGTTTAGTCGTGAAATTATGTCATATGTGTCGTCTGGAAATCTTGTACCAGACGAAACTGTTTTAATGATGATTCGCAATCGTCTTAAGAAACACGATTGCAGGAAGGGTTTTCTTTTGGATGGTTTTCCACGGACTTTGAATCAAGCACAAGACCTTGATTTTAGATTGGAAGTGGAAGAGAAACCAATTGATTTTGTTATTCATCTTCAACTTGACGATGATACTATCGTTGAGCGCATTTTAAACCGTCGTGTCTGTAAAGATTGTGGAGAAATTTACAATCTTGGAGTTGAAGAATATCGCCCCAGATATGATGAAAGGTGCGATGGTTGTGGCTCTCCTCTTATCCAAAGAATTGATGATCGTGAAAATATTGTTCGGGAACGTCTTCATACGTTTTATGAGCAGACTTTCTCAGTCATTAAATTTTATCGTGAGAAAGGGAATCTTCTTACGGTTGATTTGAATGGTTTGAAATGTGGTCAAGACATGGTCTTGAAAAAAATTCTCGAAGTCGAGAAAAGAAAGCCCAAAATAAAAGAAAGAGGAATTTTGTTTAATTAATTTTCCTTTTGACTTGCTCTTTTAACCCTCGCGGACTTACTTCTACTAAGTTTGTCCGTGGGGGTTTTTTGTTTTCTTGACTTTCCACCCAAAAAACTATAATCTACCAGTATGTTTTTTGGTGTTCGTTGACAATTGATTGGCTATTTAATTATGCTAGTTAGACTAGCGTGGAGGGTATGATGAGTAATAAAAAATTGTTGGAAAGTGCCAGAAAAAAAATTCGTGAACAGCCAGACTGCCATTTGACTCCTGAGGAGGAACGGGTGTTTTTGGAGTGGTATAAAAGTCAAAGAATTGAGCGGTATCCTTGGGATGATACTACTTGGGAGGGATCGGAAGATGAGATTCCAATCAGGGATCCAAAGAAGATGAAGGATTTCGATAAGTTCTGTAGGACACTGGTACTTGATTGACAGTTTTATTTTTTGTTGTGTCTTTTAAGTCTAGCCACTGGCTAGAAGGAGAAAATCATGAGTGATAAACAAACTTCTTTTGAAATTGATGATCGTGTGATTTTTACCAGAACTATGCCCAAGGGAGATTTTGATTTTTGTTTTCTCATTGAAGTGAAGGAAGGTGTTAAAGCAGAAGTGGTGAGAATCAACAAAAAAACTCTTACTTTGCGTATAGTTGATTTTGAAAAACCAGAAAAAGATGGGGTTAAGCTTCGTCTTAATAAAGAGCATTTGGATGCTCTTCGTATTTATGTGATTATTGGAGATTGGACTAATGACTGATACTGAAAATTTTACCAACCCAGGCACAACCAAAAAATCTCTTTC
>CAYWLU010000118.1:0-1567 GCA_964459435.1 uncultured Candidatus Peribacteria bacterium | reverse complement strand
GAGCGCACGGTTCACATCCGTGAGGTCTGTGGTTCAAATCCACATACGCCCACTAGATCAGAAATGTCAAATTTTTCGCGTGTAAGATTTGTTAGAATTTAAAAAACCAAAATCATGAAAAAGTTAACTTGGATTTTGATATTTACTTTTTTAGTTCTGGTAGGTTTTTGTTTTATATTTTTTTTCTTTATTCCGAGAACTATAATAATTAAAGATTCTCAAAATCTACCTTCTAATCATTTAAACATCTTGTCTTTAAACAACCCAGACAATAGTCAAAAAGAGCCATTTTATCTTAAAACATTTTCGGATGTTAGAAATGACTTTATTCTAGAGAACAAAAGTTTTTTAGAAATTAATCTCCCAGAAATGAAGGTTAAACTATATCAAGATGGAAAATTAATAAAGGAAAATCAGATTTTAACAATAGGAGATCCCCAGGGATGGGGCGGCTCGGCTCTCGGGTTGTATAAAATTATATCCGGCAACAGGCTTAGTTTTTCAGTAATTTCTCAAGTCTATATGCCGTATGCTCTCCATTATTACGGAAAGTATTATCTTCATGGCGAACCTTATTATCCCGATGGCAGAAAACTTATTTCCCCAGTCTCCGGGGGTTGTATTCGTCTTAATGACAAAGTCGCAGAAGATATTTACGAACTTACCGAAATAGATATGCCCGTGTTGGTGATAGGCAAAGAAAAAGACTCTTACCAGCTTTCTAATAAAAACTTATCTGAACTACCAGAAATCTCTGCTAAAAGTTATTTAGCAGCTGATTTGGGCTCTGGTTTTGTTTTCACTGAAAAGAACTCTCAAGAACAATTACCAATCGCTTCTTTGACAAAATTAATGACCGCTACAATAATTGCTGAGAATATTGATTTAAGAAAATCTATCTTGGTTGAGCCAGAGATGCTTGAAGCTTATGGTTCTACTGAAGGACTAGACCCAGGAAAAAGATTTAGGGTTGTTGAATTATTTTATCCTCTCTTAACTGAATCTTCTAATGATACAGCTGAAGTCCTGAGTCATTTTCTGGGTAGAGCCAGGACTATTGAAATGATGAACGAAAAAGCCGAAGCAATCTTGATGAATGAAACAGAATTTGTCGATTCTCATGGTCTTGATTCTAAAAATATTTCTACTACTCAAGACCTTTTCCAATTAGCGAGGTATATATTAATTGCTCGACCGCCGCTTTTAGAAATTACTAAGGGCAAAGAAGTCTTAAGCTTCGGAGAGATCCGTTTTGATGTTGAAGAGCTGCGGAACAAAAACATTTTTATCAATGATCTAAACTTCGTCGGAGGAAAAACAGGCTTTATAAAAGCTTCTAGATACACTGCTCTTTTTATCTTTAAATTTCTTACTGAGAAGGAAGAAATTCGGGATGTCGCAATTATTCTTTTAGGTTCTGAAGATGTTAAAACTGATACCCAAAAGATTTATAAGTGGCTTCAAGAAAACTATTCTTTGTCTTCGGCATTTGAAAATTAAAATTTTCGTTTGCGGTTCACATCCGTGAGGTCTGTGGTTCAAATCCACATACGCCCACTACGAAAGA
>CAYWLU010000117.1:0-1645 GCA_964459435.1 uncultured Candidatus Peribacteria bacterium | reverse complement strand
TAAATTCGCCAATGTCCAACCTCACTCTGGAGCCCCGGCTAATATAGCTACTTACTTTGCTCTCCTTGAACCAGGAGATACAATTTTAGGAATGGATCTTTCTCACGGAGGACACTTAACTCACGGACACCCAGTTACCTACATCACTAAAATTTTTAACTTCGTTCGTTATGGAATGAAAGATATCGAAACAGGAGAAATAGATTATGAAGGACTAAGAGAAACTGCTCTTAGAGAAAAACCAAAAATGATTCTGGCAGGATTTTCTGCTTATTCTCGAGAACTAGATTACCAAAAATTTGTCGATATTGGTCGAGAAGTTGGCGCATATGTAGTGGGAGACATGGCTCATATCGCCGGACTTATTGCTGGAAAAGCCGCCAAAAATCCTTTTGATGCTGGTTTTGATGTCATCCTTTCTACTACTCACAAAACATTACGAGGACCACGAGGAGGAATAATCCTCACTAGAGAAGACGAAGAAATTGCTAAAAAAGTTAATAAATCCGTCTTCCCTGGATTTCAAGGAGGACCACACATGCATTCTATTACCGCTAAAGCAGTTGCTTTTGGCGAAGCTCTTCGCCCAGAATTTCAAGTCTATGCTAAACAAATTATCAAAAATGCTAAATCTATGGCAGAAGTCTTTAAACAAAGAAATGTTCGTATGATTGGTGGTGGAACAGATAATCATCTAATTTTGGCAGATGTTTATGGTTCTTTGGGAGTAACTGGCAAAGAAGCCCAAACAGTTCTAGACGAAGTAGGAATGACCTTAAATATGAACATGATTGCCAATGATCCTAGAAAGCCCATGGATCCGTCTGGAATAAGACTTGGTAGCCCAGCGATTACAACTAGAGGATTTAAGGAAAAAGACTGTGGCAGGGTGGCTGAGCTCCTTCTCGATACTTTGGAAAACAAGGACGATAAAGGCTTTAAGAAAAAAGTCCGAGAAGAAATCCGAACAATGTGCCACGCCCACCCTATTCCAGAAGAGCATTTGTAAATCTATTTCTTCGCTAGAGCAATATAATTACGATCTTCAAAAAGCTCTGCTTTAAGAACTTTAAAGCCTGCTTTTTTTAATAAACTCCTTAAATTTTTGTCTGTTACCTTTCGATAAGTTCTCGGTAATTTCTCTGAACCAAAAGGAATAATCCAATTCTTAAATCTCCCCCTGAGGATGTTTGCCCAGAAAAACTTCTCTGGTAATTTCCAAGTAGTTAGAAAAATAATTCCCCCGGGTTTAATAATTCGATAACACTCTTTTAAAAAACAAAGTTGCTCCTTTTTGGACAACAAATGGTGAAAAGAAGCGATAGCAGTAACAACTTCAAAATTATCGTTCCCAAAAGGAAATTCTTGAGAAAAATCTTTCAGAAAAAAATGATCCCTAATGAATTTATTTCTAGCAAATCCTAAGAGTTTTTCTGAAACATCTAAGCCAAAATAATTCCCTTCTGGAATAATTTTATCATCTAAAAATTCTCTCAGTCTTCCATTGCCACAACCCAAATCTAATAGCCGATCCCCTTTTTCTAAATAAGGAAGCAGTAAATCAAACTCCTGCCAAGAATGATTTCTGGTATGAGAAAATTGTTCTGCAAAGGAGTCGTATTCTGAATTCATATTCTTCGGAAAA
>CAYWLU010000116.1:0-1665 GCA_964459435.1 uncultured Candidatus Peribacteria bacterium | reverse complement strand
AAAATATAAAAGAAATTTATAAAAATAACGTAAGAGTAAAAATTGTCGGAGATAGGAGCTTGCTCTCCAATCTTTTAAAGAAAATGGTGAGTAATATTGAAGAAGAGACAAAAAATAACAAAAAATTATTCTTAAATTTTGCTTTAAGTTATGGAGGGAGGAATGAAATAGTTCAGGCAATGAAAAAGATAGTTAAAAAAAATATTCCAATAAGAGATATAGACGAGAAAATGATTTCTGAAAATCTTTTATTGCCCGATGCTGATTTAATCGTTAGACTGGGAAAAGTAAAAAGAATATCAAACTTCCTTATCTGGCAATCTGCCTATTCCGAACTTTTCTTTTTAGATAAATATTGGCCTGATTTTAATGAAGAGGACCTTGATATGCTTCTTTCCGATTTTGCAAATAGAAAAAGAAGATTCGGGAAATAAAATCCGTATACCGTATACCGTACCGTATGTCGTACGAGAGGGTCAGTCCCTGATTTATCAGGGTCTGACCTTTTTTAATCTCGTTATCAGGATCAAACCCTCTTTCTTTTTTTCTTCTCTTTTTAGGGTTAAACCCTGGCATAACTAGGGTTTAACCCTCACTTTAACCTCTTTTTTTCTTCTGTGTTTTGTTATTAGTTATGAGTTGTTGGTTACTTAGTCATTCTATGCTCCTTTTTCTTAACCTCTTTTTTCGCCCTATCTCTGTTGACATGCACTTATCAGTATGTTACAATATGGGTGTTCTTTAATAGTAAAATAATGAAATAATAAAATATTGAAAGGAAGGAAAGAAATGAAGAAATTCGAGATTATTTTGATAATTATTTTTGTTCTTTTTACTTTTTGTTCATGTAACGGACAAGAGCAAAAAAACCATAAAGAAGAGAGTATTCTTATAAAATTAAGAGTAAGTGGATTTATTTCTATGTTAGAAGAAGCAGAGACTGGAGAAGAAAGAAATTTAGTTTTTGCTCTTAAGGCATGGCAAATAATATTCTCTGCCGTTAAGTTTAATGAGGATACTGTAGTTAGTGAGTCTGCTCAAGAAACAGCCGGACGAATAATAATAAGAAATGAATTGTCTTCTCTGGTAGCTAGAGTCAAGACTGGAAAAATCAGTTGTGAAACAACCATTTTTTCTGAAGACAAACAGATAGCTATGAAATATCTGTATGATGCATTTTGTGTCATTGCAGATGACGAAGGCGACAAAAACGGGAAAGCTTCGGAAGAAGAACAAAAAAATTTGGCAGAAAAATATATTTACAGCTATAGCTTGTTCAGGAGAGTCCTTGAAACTTATTAAAAAAAATAAACCGGTACAAAAAAATGTACCGGTTTTCTTGTTTTGTTTCTCTTGAAAAGCCAGTTAGACAAGAGTATTATAAATTAATAGAATTATATAAATGTAATCTCAACAAGACTGAATCTGTGCGGGGTCAAACCCCGCAAGGTCGGTTGATCCCACGGGGTCAGCCGATTTGCTAGTAAGTTGACTGAAGGATGGTTTTAGACGATGGTTTAATCCTGATAGATTGGTTAAAATTATTAATTGACAATTTAGTAAATCCTGATATAATAATATCACAATCTTTAAAATTATTTTTGTTTAAAGTTTAGATATTTAAAAATCAAAAAAGGAGAATAAGAAAATGAGAGAGAATGAAAA
>CAYWLU010000115.1:0-1697 GCA_964459435.1 uncultured Candidatus Peribacteria bacterium | reverse complement strand
ATATGTTGAAAGAAGATTTAAAATTAAAGCACGGAGAAAAAGAAAACGGAGTGAAAATTAACCAGTTAGCTGAACAAGCTAACGGTTCTTGTATGGTCAGATACGGAGACACAGTTGTATTAGCCACGGCCGTTATGGGAGAAGAAAAAAGAGGACAAGATTTTTTCCCTTTGACGGTTGAGTTTAAAGAAAAGTTCTACGCTGCAGGAAAGATATTAGGGTCAAGGTTTATGAGAAGAGAAAACAGACCTTCAGATGAAGCAATTTTAACCTCAAGATTAATAGATAGGGTAATAAGGCCAAGATTCCCAAAGGGATTTAAAAAAGAAGTACAAGTTATTATCACTTGCTTTTCTTGGGATAAAGAAAATGATGCCGACTTGCCTGGATTAATAGCTGCTTCTCTAGCTTTAAGCGTTTCCGACATACCTTGGAACGGACCTGTCTGCGGATTAAGGATAGGAAAGAAAGATGATGAATTTATTTTAAATCCAACTTATCAAGAAAGAGATGAAAGCAATCTTGATCTTGTATTTGCTGTCACAGAGTCTGAGTCCGACCTTCTTATTAATATGATAGAAGCAGGGGCAAAGGAAGTAAGCGAAGACATTATTTCAGAAGCATATCTTTGGGCTAAACCAGAACTCAGGAAACTTCTTGATTTTCAAAAACAGATAGTAAAAGAGAAAGGGATAGAAAAAGCCAAATTCGAATTACCCAACATTGACCAAGAATTAGAAAAAGAAATAATGGGCTTTTTGGGAGAAAAACTTAAAAGCGACATTTATGATAGTCCGGGAATGAAAGAAGTAGATGAATTAAAAAAAGAACTCATTTCTTTTGTTGGAGAAAAATATCCAGAAGATGAAGAGAAACCAAAACTTAGTGCTAATTTTTTTGAAGACCAATTAGATAAGGTTATGAGAGAAGAAATAGTAATGGCTGACGCTGGAAAGGAAAAAAGACCTGACGGAAGAAAAATAGATGAGGTGAGAAAAATAACCTGCCAAATAGGACTTCTAAACAGAACTCATGGTTCAGCCATATTTCAAAGAGGAATAACAAAATCACTTTCCATTCTTACGTTAGGATCTCCTAAGGATGCGAAATTAATGCAAGGCATGGAGTTTATAGGAGAAAAAAGGTTTATGCATCATTATAATTTTCCTCCTTACTGTTCGGGAGAAACAAAACCATTAAGAGGACCCGGTAGGAGAGAAATAGGACATGGGATGCTCGCAGAAAAAGCTCTCTTGCCACTTCTTCCAGAAAAAGAAAAATTCCCTTATACTATGAGATTGGTTTCTGAGATACTCTCTTCAAACGGATCAACAAGTCAGGCATCTATCTCAAGTTCAAGTTTAGCTTTAATGGACGCTGGTGTACCTATAAAAAGGCTTGCTACAGGAATTGCATTAGGGCTTGTCACAAATCCAAACAAACCTATAAATCAATCATTAAAAGAAAACGATTATAGAATCTTAACAGATATTCAGGGACCCGAAGATCATTATGGAGATATGGACTTTAAGGTAGCCGGGACAAGAGAAGGAATAACAGCCGTCCAAATGGATGTTAAGGTTACAGGTATAAACGAAAAGATATTAAAAGAAACATTAATAAGAGCAAAAGATGCAAGATTCCATATTCTTGACACAATGGAAGATACAATATTAAAACCAAGAGAAGAACTCAGC
>CAYWLU010000114.1:0-1767 GCA_964459435.1 uncultured Candidatus Peribacteria bacterium | reverse complement strand
AATTCTTCTAAAGAAATTTGAATTGATTTTTCTCCATCTCGGGATTCGAGAGTTAGTTTATTATCTTTTATATCTTCTTTGCCGGTGATAACAAAGTAGGGAACTCTTTCGTTTTTAGCTTCACGGACTTTTTTACCAAAGTTGTTATCTGAGATATCTATTCCCACTCTGAAATCTTTTTTCCTCAATTCTTTAAGAATATTTTTAGCGTAATCATTATGTTCATCAGCTACGGGTATAATTTTAACCTGAGTAGGTGAAAGCCAGAAAGGGAAGTTGCCTCCATAATGTTCGATTAGAAGAGCAATAAACCTCTCGAAAGATCCAAATAAAGCTCTGTGTAGAACATAGGGTCTTTCATTTTGCCCTTGGTCATTAATAAAATTCATATCAAACCTTTCTGGTAAGTTGAAGTCAAATTGTAGTGTGGAACATTGCCATTCTCTCCCTAGACAGTCTTTTAGTTTGAAATCAAGCTTAGGGCCATAAAAAGCAGCTTCACCTATTTCTTCAACATAATTTAGTTTCTTTTTGTTAGCTACTTTTCTTAAAATACTTTCAGTAAATTCCCAGCCTTTATCATCTCCAGCGTATTTTTCTTTGTTTTTAGGATCGCGAAGTGATAAGTAAACATTTATGACATTAATATCAAACCCGAAAGCATCAAAAATATATAAGATGAAATCAACAACAGCTTCTAACTCTTCTTCAACTTGATCAGCTCGGCAAATAATGTGAGCATCGTCCTGTGTAAATCCACGGACTCTTGTTAAGCCAGAGAGTTCTCCTTTCTTTTCATATCTGTAAACAGTTCCACATTCTGCCCAACGAAGTGGGAAATCTCGATATGATTTAGGTGTATCCTTGTAAATTTGCATATGGAAAGGACAGTTCATTGGTTTTATCAAAAATTCATCTGGTTCTTTTACTTTCTTTCCTTTTTGTTTATCCTCTAACGTCTGCCCGACTTCAAAAGGTGGATACATACTATCATTATAAAAACCCCAATGACCTGAAGTCTCCCAAAGTTCTTTATTACCGATATGAGGAGAGCGGACCAAATCATAACCATTTCTTAGATGTTCCTGGTGCCAAAACTTTTCAATCAAATGCCATAATAAAGCACCGTTTGGGTGCCAAAGTGGTAATCCTAGACCAACTTTTTGGTCAATATGGAAAAGGTCTAATTCCTTACCTAACTTACGATGATCTCGTTTCTTAGCTTCTTCCATCATTTTTTCGTAGTCTTTTAATTCTTCGGGTGTTTCAAAAGCTAAACCATAGATTCTTTGAATCATCTTATTTTTTTCATCACCTTTCCAATAGGAACCAGCTACACTACTTAGTTTGAAAGCTTTAGGATTAATTTCTCCAGTTGATTCTAGATGAGGGCCACTACACATATTGATGAAATCACCTTGTTGATAAAAAGAAATTTCTGTAATCCCTTCTTTTTTCAAATCCTCGGCTAATTCTTGAGTATAGATGTATTTTTTATCTTGGAGGAATTTAATACCTTCATCAATGAGCATAGTCTTTTTTTCAATGGGAAGTTTTTTATTGATGATTCTTATCATCTCTCTCTGAATGTTTTTCAAGTCAGTGTCGGTGATTTGTGTTTCTGAATCAAAGTCATGATAAAAGCCATTGTCAATAGCTGGGCCTACGGCAGGGACAGCTCCGTAGAGTTGTTCAAGTACCTGCATTAGAATGTGTGATAAAGTGTGTCTTAATTTTTCTAAATCTTTTTCATTTTTCATAGTATAA
>CAYWLU010000113.1:0-1809 GCA_964459435.1 uncultured Candidatus Peribacteria bacterium | reverse complement strand
AAGTTCCGCGCCCCAAGAAAAAATTCCAGAAACCTTCACTGAAAAAATAAACGATTTACAAATAATGAAAGAAGAAGATGTTCCGTATCAAGATGTCACGGAAGTCATATCTTATTTTCTTCCAATCCTTCCAAACCAATTTATTACCAGATCTCCATTTTTGCAAAAACCAACTCAAGGAATAATTAGGAGAGCTTTAACAATAAACACAAAAGAAGATCTCAAATCAATAATAGAAAAATACCACGACAAACAATCAGATACCTATAGGCCGACAATAACAACTATTTATACTTTTTTCTCTAAGATTGATCAAATAAAAACATACCTAAACAAAGCGACCAGTGGCTTACATGCTCATAGATCAATAAGTTCAGACGACACAAAAGCCATAAATAAAAAAAATTTAGATAAAAAAATTGAAGCAAGAAGAATAAAATCAGCCGAATTAAGGAAACTAACAACATGGGAAGAACTTGAGGAATTTGAAAAAAAAGAAAAAGAAGAAGAAGAGGCAAAAAAATAAATTAAATTAATATTTAAAAAAGAATATGTTTTATCAAGTACAAAGCAAGGAAGAAACTAAAAGAAGGATGGAAAAAAATTATCCAGATAAAAATAAAGAGGAGTGTAATGAAGTCGTGGATAAAGAATGGGAAGAAGGAATAAAAATATTAGAAAATATGATACCAAGCAAATATAGAGATACTTCATTATCAGACCTGGGTGATAAAAAAGTTGAAATTATTCGAGTCATAAAAAAAATAATGAACATAGAGAAAACTTCTGATGAAGTTGGGGTAATCTTTAGTGGCGAAGCTGGAACCGGTAAAACCCATTCAGCTTATGCTGTACTTAAATCATTAATTCATTTCAATCCGAGTTCGATTGCTGCTATGTATGATTATCAGGAATTAATGGCAGATCTCAAAAAGGAATTTTATAAAGGATTAGACGAGGAGCCAGGTTCTATTTGGGATAGTGTCTTTAACTGGTCTGGTGGATGTCGTAATCTTTTGTTTATAGATGATCTTTCTTCTAAAAAAATGACTGATTTTGAACTAGAGAAAATATTGATGTGTGTAAACAAGCGGATTAATGATATTTTCCCAATTTTTATTACTACTAATTTAAAAGAATCTGAGTTCGTTGAAGTTTTTGGAGAAAGACTTGCTTCTAGGCTTATTGGATCTTTTCACATTATTGAATTCACCGGAGCCGACAAAAGGACAAATTAAAAAATAAAATTAAATAAAATGTTAGAATTAGCTTTAAAATATTTACTCGAGGGATATTCGGTTATCCCAGTTGGTAAAAATAAGATTCCGTTAATATCGTGGAAACCTTATCAAGATAAAAAAGCGACTCCGGAAGAAGTTGTTGGTTGGTGGAATAGTAATCCAAACGCCCAAATTGGGATAGTGACTGGAGAGATATCCAATCTTACGGTTGTTGATATTGAGTTTGATGGAGATATGACTTTGATCAAAGACAAAACTTTCACAACCAATACCGGAGGAGGAGGAAGACATTTTTATTTCAAATTCGAGAAAGAATTTCAAAATGCTGTTCGTATTTTTCCTAGTGTTGATATCAGAGGGACTGGTGGCTACGTCGTAGCATGTGGCTCAGTGATGCAAAAAGGGGCCTACACGAGGTTTAACGACCTTCCAGTAGCAAAGATGTCTCCAGCCACTAAGTCGATGCTCCTGGTGGCAAAGAAAAAGGAATTACCATGGAATACCCCTTCCATTGAAACTTATGAGCAAAAACCAGCTTCAACAGACGGAATTGAATACATAGGGGCGG
>CAYWLU010000112.1:528-1829 GCA_964459435.1 uncultured Candidatus Peribacteria bacterium | reverse complement strand
ACATAGTTCATTTGGTTTCTGGTTACGAGAAATTGTTCCGAGTTCTACAGCAGCTTACACTTCAAATACTATGTCGTTGAAGCTTTATGCGGAAGGTTCGTAAGTTATTGTTTTTATTAACAAAATTGGTTTATAAGTTAAATACAGTTTGTAGCTAGAACGACGGTTCGAAAAGAGGATTTTCTCCTATCCTTCTGCTACAAACTAAATTCTAAGGAGAAGCTTAGAGGAGAAAGCTATGAACAATGTTAAGGCTCAAGATGCCAAAACTCATAAAACTCACGTTTATGCTTATTGTGATCCCAGATTTACTAATAAAGGGAAAGGTTATAAATATGAGTTTGGGAATAAAGGAAAGATAAGAATGAAATATAGACCATTTTATATCGGAGCAGCAAAAAGAAAAGGACATTTAAGACATCTTACTGGAAGTAAGAGTAGCATTTTTGTTCAGAAACAAATAAAAAAAATTAGAGAAAAAAAATTAGAGCCAATAGTTATAGTAATAAAAAGTTTTTCTTTAAGAAAAGAAGCCCTCATGCTAGAAGAAAAATTGATAGTTGCTATTGGGAGAAAAGATTTAAAGACAGGCCCTCTTGTTAACAGATCAGATGGACTTGGAGGAAAGAATTCTCCTAGAGTAAGTAAAAGAATGAAAAGAATGAATGAAAAAAATTGGGCAAATGAAGAATATGCGATAAAGAAGAAAGAAGAATTGAGGGCAAGAATGAAAGAGCTTAGAAATAATCCAGAAATACAAAAAATAAAAAGCAAAAAAATGAAAGAAGTTTGGAAAAAAGAAGATTATCGAAAAAAATTTAGTGAAGGAGTTAGAAAGGGATTTAGAAAGCCTGAATCTCTTAATAAATTAATAGAAAAACGAAAAATTTTGTTAGAAAGTGTTGAAATGAAAGAAAGGTTTGTTCCAGAAAATGAATCGAATAGATCGGGTGAAGAAAATAACTTTTCTAAACTCACAAATAAAAAGGTTCTTAAAATGCGAAAACTTTTTAAAGAAGGAACTAGAATTGTAGATCTTGTAAAATTATTTAATGTTTCTAGAAACACTGTTAATCGAGTTGTTTATCGCTATTCATGGAAACATATTTAGGAGAGAATCATGGGAAGTCCTACAGTAATTTTTCTTTATAATAATTCTCAGAACGATACTCCTAATACAGGAGACGGAGATGGAGACAGTAATTTCGCTGTCTTCAATAGCGTGAACGATAAGCTCGCTTTCTTAGGAGAAGATACTGATGATTTAGATGCTAATACTTCTAAGAGTGTTTTCTCTATTC
>CAYWLU010000112.1:0-518 GCA_964459435.1 uncultured Candidatus Peribacteria bacterium | reverse complement strand
CTGAATCAGGATTGCAAGAAGCTCCTCGTACTTTTGTAAACAATTATAAGGACAGTAAATATTCTAGGATTTGGATGGCGGGTTCTAATGCTAACCAAGGAGGAGGAGGTAATTATCGATATGCATGTGGGTTTATGATAGATGGGACTACTGCACAGGCTCCGGTGCTCGAGGCGTGGGACTCTACTGCTCATTCTTCTTATGATCTTGCAGTATTAGGTTCAGGTACTCCTGCGAATTCTTTACTTAGAGCGATCTCTACAACAGATGCTCTTCCTGGAGACGAATGGGCGGGAACGCCGTTAGCCGGAGACGGAGGATCTAATAGTATAACTTTAACTACAGGAGCTATAGGGAGCGCCCAAATGGTCTACTTCAATCTTCGTTTACTTGTTCCTAGTACTGCGGTTCCTTTTACGAGTGGACCAGTACTGTGCCTTTACTTAACCTATAACTAATTGCCTTAACTTAGAGAAGTTAAAATGAAAATAACTAAGTACAAAATCAGTCCTTAAAAA
>CAYWLU010000111.1:0-1839 GCA_964459435.1 uncultured Candidatus Peribacteria bacterium | reverse complement strand
ATTATTTAAAGTAAAAATCATGATAGAAGATATAGGTTGTTTCGTATATGATAATAGTAAGATAAGGTGTAGAAAACTAGAAATTGTTGAAGAAATTAATTAAACCGCAATTCATAGACTCAAAGATAAACCGGCAAACTTTATTGACAAATCAGAATAGATGTAGTAGTCTATAGCATAATCAGTTGAGGTTGAGAACTCACACAACCTTTAAAAACAATCCTAATATAAGAGAGTTTCTCAACCTCAACTGATATTTTTCATAAAGGGATATTAAAATGAATTTTTTGAAAAAACGATATTCTACAAAAACTGATAAAATTTTTCTGAAGGATATCAAGGCGGAAGAGGATAAATGCGAATTTGAAAAAGAATTTAAAGAAAGATTTGAAAATGATACTGGACAAGATTGGAATAAAGCTAAATGGGAAGATATTGTAAAGTTTATGTTACTAAATCGAGATAATGTTTTTACAGACTAGGAAAAATAATGAGACGAAATATTAATATAAACCGCTCGTGCATTAAATCTCGCAAGAAGCGAAATTTTTTAGTAAAAGTGAGAGGTTGATCTGGCCCGGATAACGTTGATGAGTCACACAATACATTCTTGGTTTCGACATTTGATAGATATCCATCATACAAATTTCTGGTTTGTTATTTCAAATCTCAGGCTGATCCTGAAATCAAATTCACCTTTATTGAAGTTGAACGAATACGGGAAATTAGCCCAAAAGATTGCAATGATTTCTATTCTAAAGATGAATATGCTTTCGATTCAGATCTAAAAAAAGTCACTCTTAAGAATGCTTAATTTGGGAACAATAGGGAATAATCATGGGAATACTACAAGAAAGACGTAAACATAAAGCAGTATGCGCGGCTTGCCAGTCTCCTAATTATACTATGGAACCTCACGAAATTCCAGGGTTTAGACCTGGATTCAGGTGCGGACAATGTGGAAATTTCTGGACAAATGGACAGAATGGCGGGATCTACGCAGAACTAGCTAGCGAAGAGATTTGGAAAGCAATAAAAAGGAGAAATAGATAATGGAAGAACAAAATATGGTTGAAATAGAAATCGATATAGATGATGAACTTCTCGAAAAAATTAATAAGTATATTAATAAGGCGGGGATATCAATGGATGAATTTTTTCGCCTCGCATTGAATGTTTATTTTGATAATATCAAAAAGGAGATTTAGTATGGATATTGATGAAAAATTCTATAACATGGAAATGACAATACATGAATTGTATTATCTTCCAACTGTCTATTTTGATCTTCCAGTTACACTATTAGAAAGAATGGGAGACATATTAAAAGACAATAAGGAATGTAAAGAATTCTTTAGAGTAGACCTTAAACAGCTATCTGAATCGTGCGTTACAGAATTCTCAGATAGATGTGAAGAACTAAGAAATGGAGAAGAATGGCTATACTCAAGTGTATTCTCTAACTTAGACGATAATGAACAATCAGAAGCTGTTAGTCAATGGTTGTATGATTATGACATCTGTGAATTTATCGCACTATTAAAAACACCAGAAAGGGATTACTACGGGAAAGGTCATCGCTATACTTTAAACTTTTCCAATCCACAGTGTAAACTTGTGCATGGAACCATGGAAGAAATATGTGAACAGGCAGAAGTGTGGAAAAAAGAACTGAATAAAACAGCAAAGAAATCATACAAAAATATGAAAAAAACAGAGAAAGAGAAACAAAAAAATGACTGATCCAAGTGAAGTATTCTATGAAGAAGATATTATGTTTAAAGAGATATATTACCTCCCATCTATGGCATCTAATATTCCAGATAAATTTGTCGATAT
>CAYWLU010000110.1:0-1886 GCA_964459435.1 uncultured Candidatus Peribacteria bacterium | reverse complement strand
TCACCATTCAAGAACTCGTCTAATTTTTCTCTCGTGGTTGAACCAACATAACCAGTTCCTTCAGTTAAACCCCAAGAAGCAAGAATGTCGTCAGCGTATTTTTCCTGAAAGCTAATAACACCTCCTTTAGTCAAAGGACCAAAGTAAGTTGTTTCTTCGCCAGCAGAACCAACACCTGATTCAGCTATCTCGGTTTCTTCGTCAGAATTTAAGATGATCTGCATGCATTTTACATCTTCACCTGTCATTCCAACTTTAAGGTTTCGGTCGAAACTAGTAATGGTGCAACCTTCGACGGATGGAGTACTAGAATCATCTGAACCGTCTGTTGCTTCGCCATGAAGAGCGGAGTCAACATCAGCAATGGTACCAGCATCTGCTCCAAAAGATTCCAAAAGACCCAAAATAGAGTCAATTTGGTCGCTTGTTAAAGCCTGTGCAATACCTGTCATCCAGATTAAGCATCCAACCAATGTAATTGTTGCTATAATTTTTTTCATTACTTTTTATTTTTGTTGTTAATTTTTTATTTTTGCCGTGCCGACCTATTTTCCCTAAAGGATTTTTATTTAACCCTTAGAGTAGTCCTCGCGACCAAAGCTTTTGGGCCACGAAGTTAAACGGACATTCACAATCCTATCAAATTTTAACAAAAGGAACCTGTGGATAACTCTCCACCTAAAATCATTTTTAATATTCAGGGTAACTTATACTGTAAATAGCTTCCAGTGCCTGATTGTAATTCTCGTTCTCGTGTTCCTCTCTTGCCTCTTCGAGTTTCTCTATCTCAACAGGACCTAAATACCAATGGCTTACATCTTCTATTACTTTACTTACAAATAATTTATAGTGATTTTCCAGGTCTTCTACTGCTTTTTCAGCATCATTAATAGAAGCTAACGCTTCGTTCTCTGGTTCTCCAATCTTTGAGTTCTCGGCAACATTCATTTCTTCGGAAGTTGTAGCCTCGGTAGTCATCTTTTTGGCTTCAGCAAGAACCTCTCTTCCTGTCTTCACAGCAGAATCAAGACTTTTTCCTACTATTAATACTTCCCTTGGATCATATAATTTGGCATTATCTAAACCTTCTTTGGCTTGCGCTAAACTTAACTGCAAACTTTCAAGGGTAGGAGTAAGTTCCTGAACCTTGGCAATTCCTCTTTCATATTTATCCTGAGCCACTTTTAAATCGTTAAGATTAGAGGAATATAGTAGAAATCCAGTAGAAACAGCGATAATTGCCATCAATGAAAAAGCAAAAGCAGGTCTTGAGAAGAAATTAAATGTAAATTCTGGTTTTGCCTGAATTACAGGAAATTCTCCTTCAAAAATCTGTCTTTTCGCAGAAAAAACCCATTCTTCGTTGGGTTTAATGCTTTTTAATTCTCCAATTTTATTGATTATTTCTCTTTCTTTCATATCTACTTATTATGACGGAAAAACAACCATTTTGTTACACCTCTAAATGAATCGGTTGACACCTGGTATCAACCGACAGAAATCATGTTATATTTTTTTGTTTACTTCTGATTTTAGAGTATTTAACGCTCTATGAATCATGACCCTTACTGCTCCTTCAGACTTATCCATAGCCTCAGCTATCTCGGAGATGGAAAGCTGATCTAGATATCTCATAATCACAACATCCTTGTAATCGTCTTTAACTTTGAATAAGGCTAATCTTACTTGATTAAAATCAGAGCTAATTTCAGCTTCTTCTTCTATCCCAATACCAGGATCTCTCATTGAGACATCTTCGGTTGAGATTGTCCTAACACGTCCTTTTTCTCTATAATGGTCAATTATTAAATTCCTGGCCACTCTATAAAGAAAAGCTCGGACATTATCTATTTTTTTACCATCTTTAAATCTATTCCATCCCCTTG
>CAYWLU010000109.1:0-1932 GCA_964459435.1 uncultured Candidatus Peribacteria bacterium | reverse complement strand
CAGTACCAGAGCTAGGGCAAGACAGTCGTGTTTCTTCAATACGAAGTACACCGCTAGAAACGGTAACGCAAAGTAAAGCCCCAACGCAAAAAAAGGCTTTGGAACTTTCTGAAAGATTTGATGAAGATTTCTCATTTGAACCAACCATAGCAAAATCTGCCACGAATGTCAAGGACAAGATAAACATTATCGACCAATTAAGAACCCCTGACAGAGTGATGAAAAAGATTGGAATGGAGAAAGAAATGAACTTAGTCCGTAAACAATACGACAAATACATCACAGAACTTCCAAAAGAAATAGACAAGATTGACGCTTGGACTTCTAAAATGACAAAAGAAGAGAATGTAAATATTTTTAAACACCTAGACGGAGAGCAAGTCGCTTTATCGCCGAAAGAACAAAAAATAGCAGGAGAGATTAAAGGCTATTTAAAAGAATGGGCTGACAAACTAGACCTACCAGAAGATAACAGAATTTCAAACTACATCACTCACGTTTTCGAGAATGACTTTGGAGCTAAAGAGTTTGACGAGGATTTGGCTAAACTAATCAATGATAATGTTGCTGGTTCAGTTTATGACCCGTTCACGTTGAAAAGATTGGGAGCTAAAGGATATGTTCAAGACACTCGTAAGGCTTTGGAGGCTTATGTTAAACGGGCTTCAAGAAAAGTTAATATGGACGTAGCATTAGAACAAGTTAAGAAAAGTGCTGATAAACTAGAACTTTCACAATACAACTATGTTAAGAAATTTGTTGATAGAATAAACCTAAGACCAACCGATATAGACAATATGATTGACAACACTGTCAAATCTCTTGTCGGATATAAGTTCGGGCAAAGACCTTTCGCTACACTTTCAAGAGAAATGAGGAAGGTAATTTATAGAGGAGCTTTAGGATTGAATGTTTCATCTACTTTAAAAAATCTATCTCAAGGAGCTAACACTTTTGCTAAACTAGGAGCAAAATATACAACAACAGGATATGCAAAACTTATTAAAAACTGGAACTCAGGAGAACTTGAAAAAGTTGGAGTATTAGCTGACAACTTCATTCAAGACAAGACACTCTCCGCTGGAAGAAAGGCGTTACAGAAAGCCGACAAGGTTCTGTTTTCTTTATTTGAAACAGCTGAAAGAATAAATCGAGGTTCTGCTTATTTCGGAGCAAAAGCCAAAGCAATTAACGAAGGAATGTCTGAGGTTGATGCAATAGCCTTCGGGAAGAAGATAGTAAGAGATACTCAATTTACTTTTGGCTCAATAGACACCCCTCCAATATTACAATCTGATATAGGAAAGACTTTAGGACAGTTTCAATCATTCTCGCTTAAACAAGCTGAATTTTTGACTGAAATGGCTCGCAATAAAGAATATGCAGGTCTTATCAGATGGACTATGGCTTCACTAGGATTTGTTTACGGAATAGGTAAGTCATTCGGAATGGGACCGGAAGATTTAATCCCTACTTTAAGAATAGGCGTTCCACCAACAGCTCAAGTGCCAGTAGAGGCTACTAAAGCCTTGCTAGGAGCTCCGAACAAGTATGGGCAACCAACAGGAAGTAATGAAATTTTAAGAGCCGCCACGCCGTTAGTACCAGCTGGGACTCAAGCTAAAAAAACCTATCAAGGATTGAAAGCTTATGAGCAAGGTTATTCAGGTTCTGCTTCTGACAGGGTAAGATTTCCGATAGAAGAAGGGACTGGAAGCAAAATAAAAACTGGTGTATTCGGACAGTATTCAGGTTCTGGTGCTAGGGAATATTTTGACAAAAACAGAAAAGTGCTAGGTTCAAAACAATCTCAAGATTTCAGAGATTTACCGAGAGGAGAACAGAAAGCATTTTATGACAAAATAATGTCTGATAGAAAAAAACGTAATCCATTTTACCAAAACTAATGAAGACACAAGAACAAATAGAAAG
>CAYWLU010000108.1:0-1977 GCA_964459435.1 uncultured Candidatus Peribacteria bacterium | reverse complement strand
CATCCTCAGCTACCCCATATTCAGAGTTTTCAAAGATCATCTATTTTTCTCTTCCTTGTCCCTCATCCCTTGTTATCTTGTAATCTGTTTCATTCGCAGTACTGATCGTAGACCATAAGCGAGTGAAACGATTCGAATGGTGGAGCTACAGGGACTCGAACCCTGAACCCCCTGCTTGCAAAGCAGGTGCTCTAGCCAATTGAGCTATAGCCCCATGTTCGTGGGATTTTTTTAAAAGATCTATTTTCCTTCCTCGTTATCTTGTGATCTATCTTAATTAGTACCAGGAATAAATACTCCTAGTGTTGACCTTAGAAAAGTATCCAGTCCTCCCGTAATCCACATAAAAGATAAGATAGTTATTAAGAGTCCTAAAATTTTTACAAAAGTGTAAGTTCCACCTCCGCCTAAATATTTTTCAGCAAAAGGAATCTCGCCTACAAAGTTAACTACCTTCTCGCAATAAACGATTATAAGGACGCCAGATGGAATCAAAAGCCATGCAATCATGATTTCGAAAAGAACAATAAGCTTGGAGATTGTATTAATCAAGGGTTTTTTGTCAAAAATATTTGAACAAATATCTTATTTCTGGTATAATGTCTCGAATGAAAAAAATCTTTTTGTTACTTATCTGCAGTATTTTAATTTTTGGAGGAATAACTTCTAATTCGGTTCAAGCTATTAATAGGAATACTTTGCCGTTAAACTACGAAAACTTTGATCCAGCTTTACAAAAAAATGTTATCCATGATCAAATCACCAAAAACAAAAACTTTGAAAACGGCACAGAAAATGTTTTAAAAAATCTTTTTCAAAGAGAAGATGATGACGGTGGCGGTAGTGGTTTATTGGTAAAAATAAATATTGTCTTGGGAGCAATTGCTTTAGCTTGGCTGGTAGTCCTAGGAGCTAAATTCATTGTTGCCAGGGGAGATGAGGAAAAACTAGGCAAATATAAAACTGAGTTTGGCTCTATGGCACTGGGATTTGTTTTGATTGGAATAGCAGAATTTATGGCATGGAAAGTTCTAAATCCCGCAGAAGGAAATATGTTAGAAGGTTTGTCTGCTTCGAATTTCGATGCCCAAATAAAAATAATTATTCGTTTCGTCGAATTTTTGATTCTTGGCGTTGCTTTAATAAAAATGATGATGACCGGATACGATCTTCTAACAGGAGGAGAAGAAGAAGAAACTATTTCTAGAGAAAAAGAATTTTTCCAATCTTTCTTTTTTGGAGCTACTTTAATTCTTATGGCAGAAACTTTAATCCAAATTCTTTCTCCTGGAGTTACTATTAGTTCTCTTGATGCTACGCAAGCTGCCACCATGGGTATCAAACAAATTGTAGGAATAATTAATTTTATTCTTTCTTTTTTGGGTGTAATTGCTGTAATTATGCTGATTCTTTCCAGTTTGTATTATGTCATAAGCTTTGGTAGTGAAGACCAAATGAATCGAGCTAAAAGAATTATTATTTCTTGTGTTATTGGACTTATAATTGCTGTTTCCAGCTACACGCCAGTTACCTTTATGTTTAAATAGATGAAAAAACTTGTTTTGGTTTTCATAGCTTTTTTTACTCTTCTAGGAGGAGGAATTTGTGAAGCAAATTCCACAACAACAGATAATCTTTTCTATGGCGATTCAACTCTGTCTGATAAGGCGAATTTGATAGATTACACCAGATATAAAGTACCTGTAAACTTTGATGAGCTGCCCAAAGAAGAACAAAATAAATTGATTGAAGAAATAGAAGAATCACAAAGAAACGGTTCAATTCAATTCAAAACTACTGTAGGAAAAACTGTAAACTACGTTCAGAACCTTCTCATATCCATTGCCGTTCTCTTTACTGTCTGGAGTGGAATGAACTTAATCATGGCTAGGGGAGATGAAGAAGAGTTTAGTAAACGAAAGCGTCATATTTACGGTCTAGCTATTGGTTTTATGATTATAGCTTTAGCCTCAGTAA
>CAYWLU010000107.1:0-1995 GCA_964459435.1 uncultured Candidatus Peribacteria bacterium | reverse complement strand
TACAATAACGAATTATACGAAGGAAAACACGAGCCGATTATTGCAAAGAAACTTTTTAAATATACTTGTTTATTTGTTCCGCTAAATTTCCCTCGCGGACATATTTTTGAGAACATTTTATTTTTCTTTTTGTGTAGTGGTAATAATTATGGCCCTTTTGGGTTTCGGAGGTAATCAGACAACCGCATTCGGCACAGCGGATAAAACCGTGAAAACAAAATACTTCGATTTTTTTTATTTGGTCTGCTTTTGTCCTATCATATTCTCCCCTAGTATTAACAGGATCGAAGCCGCAATCTGCGTTAATGGGAATTCCTTTCTTTGGTTCTCTTAAAGCGTGGACCGTGCTCGTATAAACCAGCCTTCTTACTTTGTTCTCAAGAAAAGCCTTGATTACGTTCTTTGTTCCATCAACGTTCACTTCGCGAATCAGGCTTTTCTGCGAATCCAGAACGCTAATAAAAGCTGCTAAATGATAGACAACGTCTATTCCTTTGCAGGCTTTATTTAAAGATTCGTAATCTAAAATATCTCCTTCGAAAATCTCAATGTCCAATCCTTTTAGGGAATCTCTGTATGATTTTGAAAGAAGAAAAACCCTAACTTTCTCTCCTCGAGAAATCAATTCTCTTGCCAATACATTCCCTATATGTCCTGTTTGCTCCTGTAATTAAAATCATATTAATTCTATCTGTTGTATAAAGTATTATATGATTTTTTTCCCTTTCTAAATAGAGACAATCTTACTTGTCCAGATTAAGTATTTCATCAATACGAATCTGCTTCACAAACTCAGGAACGTGCGAAACAAGCACCATAGCTCCCTGATATTCGTTTAGGGCAGCTGCAATAATAGGCAAATGCCTGAAATTTATATGATTTGTAGGTTCGTCGAGAATAAGCAGGCCCGGACGCTCAAGCACTAGCCTGGCAAAGGCCACAAGGCCTTTTTGCCCTTCTGACAGATCACCGATCTTTGTTCTCATAAACTCAGCTGTGATAAGGAATCCTGCGGCAACAGAGCGCATGCGTTCCTCTTTAGCGTCTCCGCCTTCCCGCATGGCATGCTCTAACGATTCATATACCGTGTCTTCAAAATTAAGCGTTGAAAAATCCTGCCTGTAATATCCAACCCTAACTCCTGGAGCAATCTTGGCTGTTTCTGTTTTGCCCAAAGCCAAAGATTCAAGTAAAGTGCTCTTCCCTATTCCATTGGGTCCGATTAAAAGCAAATGCTCATTTTTCCTGACATCGATATTAACTTTCTTTTGAGAAAACTTATGATTCTTCATAACAGCAACTGAAGTGATATTCATTACTTCCCCTACCGTAGATGAAACGGGGATAATGAAAGGACGTATGGTTTTATCTTCCCGACGGACATCAACTTTTATATCTTCTAACTCCTGGGCTTTTTCACGCATACGCTTTGCAACCATTCTTAATTGGCCTCCTTTTTTGGCAAATACGTTTGCCTGATATTTTTTTGCCTCAATGACTTTTTGATGCCTGGCGTTTTCCGCATTTTCTTTCTTGATTCGTGCGGCAATCTGTTCAACCACGTCAAAATAGTTTCCGTTGTACTGCTCAATCTTTTTCGTAAAAACATCTAGGTACAAAACTCTGTCTGTAAAAGAATTCAAAAAGTTTGCGTCATGGGAAATAACGATTACGGTTTTATTGTAATCGATAAGAAACTTAGTTAAGTTGGATATCCCCTGGATATCTAGGTTATTCGTAGGCTCGTCTAAAAGAAGTATGTCAGGATTCTGGATAATGGCAGAAGCTAACAAAAGGCGCGCCTGCTGACCTCCGGAAAACGATCTTATTTCCTTATCGTAGGGAGCGTGAAGATCTACAACTTCAAGAACAGCATCGATTTTAGGATCAATGTCGTACGTTTTATTTTTAAAACATTTCTGGAAGAATTCACGAACCGTTAAACGCATTTGGTCTCTAGGAACAACTTGCTTAGCTATTGCAACGCTTAAGTTG
>CAYWLU010000106.1:0-2021 GCA_964459435.1 uncultured Candidatus Peribacteria bacterium | reverse complement strand
GAAGGTAATTTTGTGGCAGAACAACTCCAAGAACTAAAAAGCAGTGGACAGGCTAGATTCTCGGATTGTGCGGTTTTATACCGTATGAATGCTCAATCTCGGGCTTTGGAAGAAGCTATGATGCGGAGACAAATACCTTATCAGATTGTGGGAGGAACAAGGTTCTTTGATCGTCGAGAAATAAAAGACTTAGTTGCCTACTTGAGATTAATTTTTAATCCCCGTGATGATATTTCTTTCTTACGGATTATTAATATTCCAGCAAGGAAGATAGGACCAGCGACGATTGAGATTCTCAAGAGTTATTCTAATAACTATACTATGTCTCTCTTTGAAATTTTAGAGACCATAGAGGATATGACAGAACTTAGTGAAACAAAGAAAGAAGTTCTAAAAAGCTTTCGTTCATTAATTAATAGTTTGCAAAAAATTGCCCAAAAAGAACCAATCTCAATTGTATTAGACAGAGTAATAGAAAAGACAGAATTTCTGAAGTGGTTAGATGATGGAAGTGCAGAAGGAGAAGCAAGAGTCCAAAATGTGCAGGAACTTTTTTCTGTTGCTGCCAGATACGATACTGCAGAAGAGCCTTTAGCTTCGTTTTTAGAAGGAGTGGCACTTATTTCTGACCTAGATAATTATAATGACGATTCAGACTCGGTAACGCTCATGACTATCCATGCTTCTAAGGGGCTAGAATTTCCTGTGGTTTTTTTACCAGGTTGGGAAGATGGTATCTTCCCTAGTAGTAATGCGCAATTTGCGGAAGAACAACTAGAAGAAGAAAGAAGATTAGGATATGTAGCGATAACTAGATCAGAAAAGAAATGCACAATTACTCATGCCAGATCCAGAATGCTTTTTGGAAAAACAAATTTCTCTGCGCCTTCTAAGTTCCTAACGGAGATGAATGAGAATTGCATAGAAAGAGTGCGTTTAGAAAAAGATATTTTTGGAGTAAAGAAGTTTTATCAACGAAGGAAATTTGATTCTGGCTTAAAGAAAGCCACAGAATCTATCTTCTTACAAGCTCCACCTAGTACCAGACAGGAAGCAGTATTTGGTGTAGCAGAAAACACCACGGAATTTGCGATTGGATACAGAATACGGCATGCTGACTTTGGAGAAGGAACTATTATCCAGATCTCTGGAGATGTTCTTTCTGTGGCTTTTTCTGGGCAGGGAATAAAAAAGATCGTAGCTTCTGTTGCTCCGATAGAGGTGGTGGAGTAGGATTACATTGATGAAAAAGTATTTATTCGGTTTCATTTTTATTGGGGGAGTCTTAGGTGTATTACAAACAGAAGCGGCTATAGAAAAAGAATGTCCAGAAAACGACTGGGATTGTTTAGCGGCAGAAGCTCAACAAAACCATAATGTGAAGATGAATACAAAAGCTCCTCTTCCTTTGATAGAAAGGTATCGTTCGGTAGGTGATATCTCTGTCAAATTTGATAATGATATTTATACCCAAACGACAAACGTTTTAGGAATTGAAATTGTTGATTCAGAAAAGTTTAAATCGAGTTTTCTGGAAGCATTTCCTGATAAAAAAGAAGAATATAAAGAACCTTCTAAAGAAAAATTGGAAGAAATGACTACTTATCTAAGAGAATATATGGTTGGTGAGAAGATTATTTGTAAATACAAAACACTAGAATCTTTAACCAAAGATATTAATGATGCTAAAGTATGGCTAGAACAAGGAAAAATGAGTATGAAGGCTTCTTTTAAAGACGGAAAGACTATAGATCACAACAAACCAGCAGATAAGTTGTGTAAATTTATCGATGCAAAGGGAGAAGTTAAATCAGAAGATGAAGGATTTGCTGATCTAGAAATAAGTACTTCTAAAACTGAAGAATTATTTAAAAAATCTGCTCCAAAATCTAAAAGTCTTCCACAAACAGGAGTTAAAGGAATGTTTAGAAGTTTCTTTGATTGGGTGTTAGGATTTTTTAGATAGAGGTTATATTATAATGTAACGAATAATTTCCTTTGACAGGTTTTGAAATTTTCGT
>CAYWLU010000105.1:0-2035 GCA_964459435.1 uncultured Candidatus Peribacteria bacterium | reverse complement strand
ACAATCCCCTCCTGACTAGCAGCTTTCGTTGCCAATACGGCATCTTCTATTCGATGTTTCTTTTCTTTAAGCTCTACTTCTGTTGCCGCTCCAACTTTAATTACCGCTACCCCCCCACCAAGTTTAGCTCTCCGTTCTGCTAATTTTTCTTTATCATATTCAGATTTCGAATTATCTATCGCTCGTTCAATTTCCGCAATACGAGCTGTTATCTGAGATTTATGTCCATCTCCATCTACTAGGGTGGTACTATCTTTAGTAGAAATAACTTTTTTAGCATGTCCCAAATCTTCTAGATTAGCATTCTCTAATTTAAGTCCTATTTCTGAAGAAATAACTCTTCCTCCTGTTAAAATAGCAATATCTTGAAGCATTTCTTTTCTTCTATCTCCAAATCCTGGTGCTTTAACTGCTAACACATTAAATGTTCCTCTAATTTTATTAACAATCAAAGTTGCTAAAGCTTCTGACTCAATATCTTCCGCAATAATAACCAAATTTTTATCGCCACTTTGGGCTACTTTTTCTAGCAAAGGCAAAATATCTTGAATATTAGAAATCTTTTTATCAGTCAGTAAAATCTTGGCATTCTCAACTACCGCAGTCATGTTTTCAGGACTAGTAACCATGTAAGGAGAAAGGTAACCATTATCAAATTGCATACCTTCAACAACCTCTTTTTCTAGTCCCATAGTTTGACCTTCTTCAACAGTTACCACTCCGTCTGCACCAACTTTATCAAAAACTTCGGCAATAATTTTTCCTACTTCTGGACTTTGGGCTGAGATTGTTGCTACTTGTTCAATTTTTTCTTTGGAATTAACTGGTTCTGCCATTCTGCTCAACTCTTCAACTACAAACTTTACCGCTTTATCTATTCCCGATTGAATAGCAATAGGATTAGCACCAGCTGCAACATTTTTGATACCTTCCGTAATCATGGCGTCCGCTAAAATTGTTGCGGTCGTAGTTCCATCTCCAGCAACATCATTAGTTCTCGTTGCAACTTCTTTTGCAAGTCTAGCACCCATATTTTCAAATTTGTCTTCAAATTCAACTTCTTTAGCAATAGTTACTCCATCATTTGTAACTGTTGGAGAACCATATGATTTATCCAAAATAACATTACGACCTTTGGGCCCCATTGTAACCCGAACTGCATCTGCTAATTTTTTAACCCCCTTAGCAATAAGCTTCCGAGATTCATTACCGAATTTGATGTCTTTTGCAGTCATTTTTTAATTATTATTAAAATTATATTATAATATACTACTCTTCTATAGCTAATAAAGAATCTGCTCCTAAAATATAAAATTCTTCTCCTGCCATTTTTATTTCTGTGGGAGCATATTGAGTAAAAATCACCGTATTCCCTTCCTTAACATCTATCAACATTCTTTTACCATTATCATCTAATTTACCTGGTCCAACGGCAATCACTTTGCCACGCATCGGTTTTTCTTTATTAGCTGTTTCTGGAATAAAAATACCCGAAGCCGTAGTTGTTTCTTCAAGAATAGGTTTAACTATTACATTATCTTGTAAGGGAACTAATTTCTTAGTCATTTTTTAAAAGTTAAGATTTTCTGCTAAAAAAATTTAGCACTCCAAGCAAAAGAGTGCAAATATTTTTACGAAAAATTATTTTTTCTCTCCCCAAGCCATTTTATTCCGCAAAGTTTTAAAATAGTGAGACTCTCTTAGTCTAATAAATCTAGCTTTACGAGTAGAAGCTTGAATAGTAACTTCATCCGTTGGTTTTACAGAGAAATGTATCTGTCCATCAATAGTCATAGAAATAAAATCTACTCGACCATCAAAAGAAAGTTGAATTACTCTTTTTGGAGAAAGAACAATAGGACGGTGTGATAAAGTATGCGGAGCAACGGGAGTTACTAAAATAGAATGAATATTCGGAGAAATTATTGGTCCTCCTACTGATAAAGAATAAGCTGTTGAACCCGTAGGAGTGGCAAAAATCAATCCATCTGATCGATAAGTAGAAAGAACTCTCCTATTAACTTTCACATGGAAA
>CAYWLU010000104.1:0-2037 GCA_964459435.1 uncultured Candidatus Peribacteria bacterium | reverse complement strand
AAGCTATATGCGTTTTTGTTCCCAATGTCCTCACCTTCTTGAGGTGAGTAATGGCCTAAAGTTACTGATCTAAGGACTGGGAAAACCGTCTTTCGAGTACGCCTTGTGTTGTGATCCAAATTCTCACGCACGTGGTCATTATATAAACTTTTTACTAATCTATCGAGTTTTTCTTGTACCTTATACGAAAAATCATGGTCGTTAGTATCAATTGAGGCATGAGTAATTAACTTGCCTTGAAGAGTAAACCCTTGCGTGTGTGGACGCGATCTCAGACGAAATATAGCTTTATAGTAGACACCTTCGATAAAAAATCTTTTCTCAATTATGATTCTTAACTCTTCTAGAAACGTCACTCTAATCTCCTTTTATTTATTTAGATTGTCCGTAGTGTAGCAGGGTAGAGGATGTTTTTCAAATCAAAAAAGAAAAAGCTTGCTAAAAAGTATTGAAAATAACTTCATAGTTTGTCATAATCTGAGCATGAAAGAAAATAACGACAAAAATATATTTCCCCTTATCCTAATCATTGCCGTAGTCCTTATCTTAGTTGGAGGTGCTTACTGGTATTCTCAGCAAATAAAAAACGCAGAGCCAGAGGAAGTAGCCGAGCCAACTGGAGTTAGAATCATAGATGCTCCAGAATCGACAGAATCAGAAGATCTAGAAGAGACTGAGGAAGAAGACATGGAAGATGAAGAAATTGTTGAAGAAGATGTAGAAGGGATTGTAGAGGAAGAAGTATTAAGTGAAGAAGAGTTAGCTGGTATCTTGGCTGTACTGTTTGCAGAAAAGTTTGAGAAAGATGAGGAAGACGCTAATGTAACAATTAATGAGCTAGAGGGAAGTTACGCATCAGGTGGGATTGTATTTGAAGGGGAAATGGGCGGAGGATACTTTTATGCAGCAGAAGTTGGTGGTGAATGGAGCATTGTGTTTGATGGAAACGGAACTACACCATGTGATGTATTAGAGGCTGTAAATTTTCCTGTTGATATGGCTGCAGAGTGCTGGGATGAAATTAATCAAGAACTTGTAGTTAGAGAGTAATAGCTAGAATATTAAGGAAGTGCCACGTAGATTCTATCGCCACGTTAAACGTGGCTCCAGAATGACACGTGGCACCGTGTAATTTCTTGCTGTATATTCCTGCAACCCTTGTGTCTGAATGCTGGGACGAGGCTACTATGACGTCGGTAGTTAGAGAGTAATTTAACACGTGCTATTATTAGTACCGTGTTTGAGGAAATATTCGAAAAATTAAATTCCAAACAGGAAAAAGCTATTAAGCATTTGGACGGTCCTGCACTTGTTGTAGCAGGTCCTGGTAGCGGAAAAACACGCGTCTTGACTCACAGAGTTGCTTATCTCATTAAAAAACACAAAGTTTCTGAGATGCAAATTTTGTGTGTGACTTTTACTAATAAAGCTGCAGATGAAATCAAATCTAGAGTCAAAAGGATGCTTGAGAAGGACACAAAACTTTTTTGGAGTGGTACCTTTCATAGTATTTGCTCAAAAATTCTAAGAAAATACGGTTATCAAATTGGTATTCCTCCGTAATTTGTTATATATGATACCGATGATTCTAAGTCTGTTATAAAAGGAATTTTGAAAGATTTTGGGATAGATGTTAAAAGGTTTAACCCAAAGGCAGTTTTTGGGACTATTTCTAGCGCCAAATCCGAGCTTGTAACGTCAGAACAGTACTTCAACTATGCTCAAGGTTACTTTCAAAGAACAGTTGCTAAAATTTATCCTGAGTACCAAAAAAGATTAAGAAATAATAATGCCTTAGATTTTGATGATTTACTTTTTGAAACCGTAAAACTTTTTGATCAGGTTCCCGAAGTTTTAGAGAAGTACCAAAATGTTTTTAAGTATATTTTTGTTGATGAATATCAAGATACTAATAAAGCACAGTACTTTTTAACAAAACAATTAGCTGACATGCACAAGAATTTATTTGTAGTTGGGGATATGAGCCAGGCGATTTATTCCTTTCGTGGAGCTGATTACAGGAATATTTTAAACTTC
>CAYWLU010000103.1:0-2185 GCA_964459435.1 uncultured Candidatus Peribacteria bacterium | reverse complement strand
GAAAGTCCCTCGACTTCGCTCGGGACACAGTATCTTTCCCACTCACTTCCTCACTTCGCTCGTTGTTCGTGGCAAATTCAACTGTGGGGGAGGATGAAATGAGGATTAAATAAGGTTATTTAAGAAAAAAATAGAGAGGATAGAATGAAAGAAATGAATGATTCGTTGTTCGATTCTTGGAATGAAATAAAAAAAGAAGTTAATAGTAGAGAGTTAGAAGAGTTTTATATAAATATGAGGGAAATTTGGTATGTAAAAATGGGAAAGAATGTTGGATTTGAACAAGATGGGAAAGAAGAATTTCTGCGACCAGTGCTTGTAATAAAGAAAATAGGCAACTTATTTTTTACTGTGGCACTTACTAGTAAAGGAAAAAAAGATAGCCACTTTTATCATAAACTTGAAGAAATAGAACTCCAAAATCCAAAACATAAAGATTCTTCGTATGCAATTTTATCGCAAGCAAAAGTAATGGACAAACGAAGGTTCATCGAACGAGTTGGAATTACATCAGAGAACGAGTTTCTACAACTAAAAGAAAAACTCAAAGCATTACTACTTTGAGTCTTTTTCTGCCCCCGAACAAGTCGGGGGTGGATCCCGAAGGACATTTGTATTTAAATTATATTTTAGTGCACTTTAGTAGTCAAGCGTATCTACTAGATAAATCATAGATTTATACTATATAGATATTATATTTGTGTAATCTTCTTTCTATTCGTTTACGTAAAAGATATCTGATGTGATAATGGATAGGAGAGTGATTTAATGAAGAATGAAAAAAAGAAACAAAAAAACTCGTTGCGCTTGGTATTTCGCGAAGCGACTATCCCGCTCGTGAGTATAAAATGACAAAACAATTCTTCATACAGGATAACTAATTTCAACCCGGGTTCTGGGAAATTTTGAACCCGGGTTAGAAATTAAAGAGGAGACCAGTTGCCATTTTTAACACTCACTTCGCGGAGTCGCTTTGCTCTCAATACCACAGGCAACAAAATTTTTATTCTTTCTAAATTCTTCCCTAGTAGGGGAAAAATAACACCTAGATTTTTTCATTATGCTTAATTTTTAGTTTACTATTTTTTCAAAAACAATCACAATCGTTTACGTAAACGATTACGTAATCGTTTACGTAAACAAAAAATATCATGGCATTGGCAAAAACGGCTTCAGAACCAGTCAGAAAGCTCACTAAAGTCGGCGGACTGAGTTATTCTGTAACGATTCCTCTTGACTATATCCGTGCACTTGGTTGGCAGGAACGCCAAAAAGTAGTGGTAACTATGAAGGGAAAGAAAATTACTATTGAGGATTGGAAGAAATAGGAAAATCCCTCGACGGAGTTTACCCTGAGCGAAGTCGTAGGGCTCGGGACACAGTATCTTTCCTATTCACTTCCTCGCTTTGCTCGTTGTTCGTAGCAAATTCAACTGTGGGGGGAAGTGAAGTGAAATAAAACTTTACCCAGATTAAAAGTAATGAATTTTTTAAAAATGAAATAAGAATGAAATCAGAGAGTTCTAAAAATATTGTCTTATGACACAATGAAGACAATGAAAAACATTGCATTCATTGATGGACAAAATCTATATCTAGGAACAGCGGAAGATAATTGGAGTATTGATCATAAACGATTAAGAATTTATTTGCGTGACAAATATTCTGTTGATGAGGCTTATTATTTTTTGGGATACACTTCTGAAAACGGACAAGAATTGTATAATAATCTACAAAAAGCAGGATTTATTGTCATCTTTAAAAAACATCACGAATTATTAGAAGGAAAGAAAAAAGGAAATGTAGATACAGATATTGTATTTGAAATTATGAAAAGTCTTATTGAAGAAGATTTTGACAAAGTCGTACTTGTTTCTGGTGATGGTGATTACAAGAAAGTCGTGGATTACCTTATCAAGAAAAACAAATTCGAGAAAATATTATTTCCAAACCAAAGATTTGCATCGTCTCTCTATAAAAAAATGACTGCAAAATATTATTCACACTTAGGCGATCCTAGTCTTCGTAAAAAAATTCAATACATAAAAAAAAGGGAACCTTAGGTATTTCTCCGTTCGGTGCCCAATTCGTATTGATACAAAGAAAGTATAATAGAAAAGATCAAAGGAAGCAAGCTCAATTTTGTTAATCTTCTTTTTATTCGTTTACGTAAAGGATATCTGAT
>CAYWLU010000102.1:0-2189 GCA_964459435.1 uncultured Candidatus Peribacteria bacterium | reverse complement strand
AGGATAAAACAAACCAATATTTCCGTTTTCGGATTATTTTAAACATTAAACCACTTTCCAGCTTTAGTTTGAGCTATCAATAACATAAATGTTCTAGTTGCAGTAATGGCTGTAAACATACTAACCAATATTCCAATTCCCAAAGTCAAAGCAAATCCACGTACTGGACCGGTACCAAAGTAACCGAGAATAATACAGGTAATTATGGAGCTAAGATTTGAATCTCGAATAGATGACCATGCTCGGGCGAAACCGTCTCTTACTGCCATGTTCATCTCTTTACCCGATCGAAGCTCTTCTCTGATTCGTTCAAATATCAAAACATTGGCATCTACCGCCATGCCGACAGATAAAATAAATCCAGCAATACCAGCCAAGCTTAAGGTTATTGGAATGAGTTTGTACATGGCCAATGTGATAAGAGCGTAAATTGCTAAAGCGACTACTGCTACAATACCCGTGAAACGGTAATAAACCATCATAAAAATTATTAACACCAATAAACCGATAGCACCAGCAACTGCGCTTTTCTTCAAGCTATCTGCACCCAAAGATGCTCCTACGTTTTGTTGTGCCACTAATTTAGCAGTTACGGGCAGAGCACCTTCGTTTAACCTTTTCGCCAATTTTTGTGCTTCTTTGATATCGTTTGAGCCAGTGATAACTGCTTTTCCGTCTGTGATTTCTGTTTGAACCTGTGGAGCAGATACAACTTTGTTGTCTAAAACAATAGCAATTCTTTTGTTTAAATTATCTTTAGTTAAAGATGCAAATTTTTCTTTGCCAACATTATCAAAACTGATGGAAACGACTGGTTCTGATTGAATTTGTGCTTGACCACCCTGAAAAGTTGCCTCTGCCGAGCTTAAATTTCTTCCTGTTAAGTCGGTTGGTGTCCATAGTGCTGGATAAATATAATCTTCGTCATAATAATCGGTCAAGATTATCCCATCTTCGTTTTCGGTTTCAGTCATAAAAACAAGCTCATATGTATCTCCTATTCGTTCTACAGCTTGATCAATATCTTTTATGCCAGGCAATTCTATTAATACTCTATTGGTGCCGATAGACTGAATAGTTGGCTCCGCTACACCCAGTTCATCAATTCTAGATCTAAATACACTTTTTAGATTTTCCAAATCAGAAATCTTATTGTCTGATTGACTCAAATCGGCTTCGTAAATTAATTCTGTTCCACCCTGTAAATCAAGCCCCAACAAAGCTTTTATTTTGTCTCCTGCCAAAAAACTTTTTGGCACATCAATAAATACCGCTAAAGCGGTAAATAATACGATAATTGAAAATATAATCCATAAATTTCTTCTCATACCTTAACAGTTTAAAGCTAAAAATCGAAAGTGTAAAGGGGGTAATAATTCATATCATCCCGACCCAAGCAATAGTTAAATGGTGGAGTCTCTCGACTTCACTTTCGTTGCGTTCGGAATGATAAATTATACTAATTTTATAACAAATTAACGAATTCAACCAATCAACCAATTAACAAACTACAATATTGGATAAATAGTCAGCTTTCCTTCCCCCAAAAGCCTAGGAAAGGCATCTTCCTCTATCATAGAGAAACCTTTTGGAAGATAATCCAGAATTTCTGGCTCAAGAATGTATACGCCCTTAAGGGTCTTGATATTCTCTGTAGCAACAGTTGCTAGAGAAAGCGAAGATTTGTGGAAATCTATCAAAGTTTTTAAATCAACATCAATTTTTTTATCAATATTAACGACTAAAAACGAGTTCTTCAGATTTTTTTTCATCTCTTGTAAAACCCCACCAGTTCCTTCACCTTTTTCAATATAGTTTATGTGCATACCAAATCCACTGCCATTTTTAAGTTCATCTTTAATTTTTTTACCCAAGTAACCGATAGCCACGATAACCTCTTCGACCCCTATTGCCTTAAGTTTTAAAAGTAGTTCTTGAATCGCGTCAATTGATTTAATAGCATCTTTTCCCCCAGCCATAATAATTACATCAGAAACTAAATCAATGCCAAGCGTTTCTATAACCATGCTTTCAATAGCGTGAGATCTATTACGAAGTTTAATTCCGTCAATTTTTTTATCAATTTTTGATAAAATTTCTTTTCGTATCGAGATTGTAATTCTTTCGCGTTGGTTTTTCATAATATATATGTTAATAACAAATCATACTTTGTGTTATTAAGCATATAC
>CAYWLU010000101.1:0-2200 GCA_964459435.1 uncultured Candidatus Peribacteria bacterium | reverse complement strand
GATGAAAAATTCTTCCATGAAAAACCTTCTACCAACCAGTTACTTAATACCTTTGTAAACGTAACTGCAGGTAAAACAGGTTTTACTTATTTAGCAGGAGAGTGTTTTATGGCTATTGGGAAAACACCAGATGGTCATGAGATACTTACAGTGATTTTAGGATCTAATGATAGATTTGGAGAAACCAAAAAACTCCTCTCTTGGATTTATGATTCCTTTGAGTGGAGGTAGTTATATTATAACTACCTCTTAATTAATAAAAATGCTTACTACTCTTCGCCAACAAATGGATATGGTAGACCAAGAAATTTTGACTTTACTTCGTGCGCGCATGGATATTTCTCGTCAAATGGGAGAATACAAAAAAGAAAACAACCTTCCTGTGCCAGATAGTTCTCGTTGGGAAGAAGCGCAAAACATGAGAAGAAATAAAGCAAAGGAACTTGGATTAGATGAAGACTTAGTTGTTTCTTTGTATGACATAATTCATGAACACTCTAAAGCGCAACAAAATTAATCTATAAAAAATATAATGGGATACTCGATTAGAAAAACACTTCCATCTTACTCTCAGGTCCAAGAGAAATATCCTCTTGATTCAAATCTTTCCCAAAAGGTAGAACAGGATAGGGAAGAGATTAAGAAGATCCTTCGAGGAGAAGATTCAAGGAAGCTTCTCATTATTGGCCCTTGTTCTGCTTGGCCCCTGGATTCTGTAGTGGAATATGCCAAGTGGTTAAAACCACTGAGTGATAGGATAGAAGATAAGATTAAAGTTGTGGTTAGGACATATATCCAGAAACCAAGAACCACTATTGGTTGGCAGGGAGCCTTGGTACAACCAGATCCTTTTTCAGAACCAGATGCCGAAGAAGGAATTTTCAAGTGTCGGCAGATGATGATAGAGGTTATTCAAGTAGGGCTTCCGATTGCTGATGAGATTCTTTATCCCAGAAGTGAAAGTTATTTTCGAGAATTACTTAGTTGGGCGGCTATTGGGGCGAGATCTACGGAGAATCAAGAACATCGGATTCTGGCTTCTATGCTAGAGATGCCTATTGGAATGAAAAACCCTACTTCGGGAAATATTGAAATTGGAGTTAATTCTGTAATAACAGCTCAGGCTATTAACTATCTAGCTACTAAAGGGAAATGGGTAGAAACCTCTGGTAATCCTTACGCTCATTTGGTTTTGCGAGGTGGCGGAGGGGAAACGAATTACAAGTTAGAAAAATTACAGGAAGCTCTTAAATATCTAACAGATAAGGAAATAAAAAATCCAACTGTGATTGTAGATGCTAGTCATGATAATTCTTTAGGAGAAGATGGTAAGAAATATCCTGAAAAACAAATAAAAGTTATTGAAGATGTTTTAATTTCTATGCAAAAAGATTCAAGACTTATTCCTTTGGTTAAAGGTTTTATGGTAGAAAGCTTTTTGTATCATGGTAGTCAGAAGATAAGGAATGGAGTTAAACCAGAAGATGTAAAACCAGGACTTTCTATTACCGATCCTTGTCTTGGTATAGAAGATACTGAGAAACTAATTGTGCAAATTCATGAAAACTTATAGGGATGTATTATGTATAATGTATTAAGTATAAAATTTAAAAAATTAAGATATTGAAAAATTATTTAAAAATTACACGACCATTGTCATCCCGCATTTATTGCGGGATCTGGCTGTCAATTGAGCATTTACTTTATTTTACAGTTAGATGCCGGAATAAATCCGGCATGACAAATAATGTAAAGTACTTCCTACTTATTATATTATAATATAATGAAAATACTTATCATTCACGGCCCCAATCTAAATCTCCTTGGCAAAAGAGGTGTATCTAAATACGGTTCTGTCACTCTGGATGAAATAAACCAAAAATTAGAAAACTTAGCTCAAGAAAAAGGAATAGAAATAGAATATTTCCAATCTAATCACGAAGGTGAATTGATAGATTTTTTACAAAAAGATTCCTCCAGAGAAGCAACTGGTATTCTCATCAACCCCGGTGCTTTGATTAGATATGCTTACTGTTTCCGACAAGCTTTAGTAGATCATGGAGGAAGTGTTATGGAAATTCATATGTCAGATATCAATGAGACAGGAGTAAATAAAGAGGTAAATATTCTAGATGATGTGAGAATCGGACAAGTAATAGGATTAAAAGAACAAAGTTATTATAAAGGTTTGGAAGAACTT
>CAYWLU010000100.1:0-2202 GCA_964459435.1 uncultured Candidatus Peribacteria bacterium | reverse complement strand
GAATGCGATGGAAGTAGTGAAGGTATATTAAAAGAGATCTCAAATTATTTGCCTCAATGTGGCAGCAGATATTTACAAGTGAAATAAATTATTGTCGATAGGTTATAACGGTCCGCCGAAAGGAGAACCTCACTGTGATGAGGTTGGGTGTGCAAAAATGGTAAATGGAAAGAAGCTACTTGGCGGTTCGGGGCTCTGTAGAGGAGCTCACGCAGAAGCAAATGGCATAACCAATGCTGCAGCAGAAGGAGTCTCTCTAAAAGGCACTCGGGTCTATTGTACCTATACACCATGTTATGATTGCGCGAAGCTTTTAGTGAATTTAGGGATTACAGAACTTATTTACAGAAAGGTGTACAAGGACGAAGGAGACCCAAAAGTTTTTGAATTATTTAAGAGGCAAGGGATTATAATAAGAAAATTTAAATCTAAAAGAAAGAAGGTGAAAAAAGATGAACTCTGATAAATGGAGATACTTGAGAGATGGATTATTCAGAAATACAGAACTATTAGTCGAGCTGGTTGCTATAACAAAACCAGTCGGGAAATATAGAAGTATTTGCACTTCAGAAACTTTACCAGCGTTTACTGCAAGAGCGAGTCATGAGAGCAAAGGAACAATAAAAGACGATGAAAGATTAAATAAAGATTTAATTAAATTAGGACATACGACTCCGCTTCAAGCAGTTCAATTTGTTTTCTATATTAACGGGATTAGCAAGTCTCTTCAAAACCAGTGGGTACGGCATAAGATTGGTATAGGATGGACTTTTCGGAGTACTAGGTATATCTCAGCGAATGAAAATGCATTTGTATATTGTACATACGACTACATTGAAAACGAAAAGACGGTAATGGAACTTCTACATATAGATGATAAGGCAGCAGAAAATGGTATTTACAGTTTCGACGCAAAGAGAAAGTTAGGAGCATCAAAGCAAGATAGTCGTAAGATAATGCCAGTTTTCTGGAATACCCCTTGTTATTGTTATGTAAACGCAAGAGAATTAAGACATCTTTTCTCGTTACGCTTAAAAAAAGCAGCAGAATGGGAAATAAGAAGATTACATAGAGAGATTCTCAGGATTGTAAAAAAGGAAACGCCATCATTGTTTGAAGACTTTTAAGTTTAAGCCTAAAGCCCTGTAAAATAAATCATAAATAATTGCAGGGCTTTTTAATATGACGTAATATGATAAAATAAAAATGTTATCTGGTTGAGCCTAATAATAAAATTTTTTAAGAATAGAAAAACAATAATTAAGAGACTATGAACCTTGTTAGAAATTTCATATTTACAAATGAATTTTAACGAGGTTCTAAAAAAATATGAAAAATTTATCAAATGTTTCTAAAGGAGCGAAAAAACCAATATCAAAATTTATAGACCATACTAATATAAATACTAAAGCTAAGGCTAAAGATATTAAAAAAACTTGTCTTGAAGCTAAGAAATATAATTTTCGTTCAGTTTGCATAAATCCTGAATGGGTAAAATTGGCTAGCAAAGAACTGAAAGGAACGGATATTAAAATTGTTGTTTTGATAGATCCTCCGATGGGTCTTAGTTCTCATGCTAAGAGAGTTAAAATTTGCAAAGAGGCGAAAATAAACGGAGCGGATGAATTGGACATAGTAATGAATATAGTAGATTTGAAATATGAAAGATTTAACGAAGTATTGAATGACCTCAAGGGAATTACTAAAATTCTTTCAACCAAAGTAATTATTGGTTCTGGTTTTCTAACAGAAGAAGAAATTAAGAAAGCCTCAGAGATTACAAAAAAAGCCGGAGCTATTTGTGTTAAAACGGCGACCTTTAAAGACCCTTTAGAGTATAGTGAATTGAAAGAAAAATTAAAACACGTGAAGATTATGAGAAAAAATGCTCCGGGCCTTGAGATAAAAGCTTCAGGGAAAATAAGAACATTGGAAGATCTTAAAATGATGGTTAGGGGAGGGGCTGATATTATAGGAACAAGTTCTGGGATAAAAATAATGAAAGAGTACCAAAAAAGTAAGAAGTAATATTATGTCCGAATATAAGACGACAATTGGTTTGGAAATACATGCGGAACTTAAGACAAAGTCAAAAATGTTTTGTTCTTGCGTTAATGATCCCGATGAGGAAAGACCTAATATTAATGTTTGTCCGATATGCTTAGCTCATCCGGGAGTGCTTCCAGTTATTAACGAAGAGGC
>CAYWLU010000099.1:0-2254 GCA_964459435.1 uncultured Candidatus Peribacteria bacterium | reverse complement strand
TAGGGAACTGTGCGGGGTTGTTGAAAACAATGAAAAAAAACAGTTGAAAAATGGGAACTTTGGAAATAAACCAAAAAAGAAAACGCACAAACTTCTCAGTGAAGAATTGAATATGGAAGATTTTAGGGTGTTTATTAAACGACAGCCAAATGTTGACCAACAAATCCAAACAGGAAACCAACTACTAATCTCCTTCATATCTCAAGGAGTGATAGATATGGTTGGATTCTCTGATATGTATAATAGGTCAACACCAGACCAAATAGCACAGAAGTTACGAGAGATAGCTAAGACACAAGCAGAGGCACAGCGACAACAGGCACAGAACGAAGAAGGACAGATAAAAGAGCAGGGAATGATGGAAGCACAACAGCAACAACAGCAGATGGGGGCTCAAATGCAGGGGAAGGAAATGGATAGAGCAGCAGAAGTGCAAAAACAACAAGGGGCAAATCAGACTAAAATTGTGGCAGAACAGATAAAAGCTGCATCAAAAAGTAGTCAAAATATTCAACAAAAATAAAAAAAGTGTAAAAAAACTTGAATTTAATAAAATTAAATTTGTATATTTGTAAAAATTCTAATTTAGATTTAGACTAAATAAAAATAAGAACATTATGGCAGATAAAGAAAAAGCTACGGAAACGCAAGAAAATCAGGCACAAGCACAAGAAAATGTGGAACAGATACCTATTTTAGTTTCCAACAATGTAAACAATCCGTTAGCAGGATTATCAGACGCAATAGATTTTGTTTCAGAGGAAATAGAGAAAACGCCTAAAGAAGAAGTTAAAAAAGAGGAGGAAAAGCCCGAAACTATTTTAGCAGACGAAACAAAAAAAGAAGAAGTTAAAGAGGAAGTTAAGGAAGAAGTTAAAAAAGAGGACGAGGTAAAAGAGGAAGAAGTAAAAGAGGAAGAAAAAGTTGTTGAGAAAAAGAAACCTGCCAAGTCCAAAAAAGAAGAAAAAAACTTCGATAATCCTTTACTAAGTAATTTAGAGGTAGAGGAAGAAGAATTAACAGAAGAAGATAAAAGTACGCAAAAAGACGTTCTTTCACTTATTAATAAACAAATTGGCTCGGACTTTCAGTCTGTAGATGAGTTTAATCAGTCTTATAAGGACTTGCAAACAAACTTAGACACAGCAAATCAAGAGGCTACAATGAATAGAGAAGCTATTGAACTTATCAGTAGATTACCTGCTCCATTATTTGATGCCATCAGTAAGTTCGACAAAGGAGAAGATTATAATACTGCTTTAAATAGTACATCCATAGATTATAGCAAGAAATTTGAAGAACAGGATTTAGAGTCCATTGTTCGCAACCTTATTCCAAAGAAGTTACCCGAAGATTTCGAGGGCTCAACGGAACTCAAGGAATTGCTACGAGAAAGTGGAGATTATGAAATCGCACAAAGATTGTATAATTCCCAAAAGGGCGAGTACGATAAAAAGGTAGAAAATTATAAAGTTGATATGCAAGAGAAGCAAGTAAAACTAAATGATTCCTATTCGGGCACACTAGGTAGTGTGGAAAACGATATGGGAGAACTTTTAGGACATAAAGTTTCTTTACCAGAAAAACACTCAAAAGAAATAGCACAAGTCCTTCAAGGAGGACAAGGTTCTATCCTTAGTATGTTTTTCAATCAAGATGGGACATATAAAAAAGATGCAGCCTCTAAGGTAGCGTTTTTAAACTACGCACCATCAGCATATAAAGAGTTAGTTACCAAGGCAACGGCTAGAGCAGAAACAAAGGCTGAATCTAAGGTAGTAGAGGAAATTGTATCAAGGGGTGGAGACCATAAGGTATCTACCACGAAAGCTAGGGATAATGTGGAATTTACTACGGAAAAAGCAGACGAGATGGCTAAGTATTTAGTTGGAAACGTTGGCTAAAATTCATTATTAACCTAACTTAAATTTAATATTATGGCATCAGAAGTTTACACACCAACCCCTAACCCCTTCGCAGGTGGTTATGGTCAATCTCCAAACAACAACGCAGGATTAAACCCTTACGGTGCGAATTATTCCACGTTAATGTCGTTAACGGCAACAGAAACAAACTTAATAGCACAAGCTATTGAGAGACAAATCTACGATGCAGCACCACAACAGTACGACGCATTGAAAATTTTAAATGCAGCTAAGACTATCGAAGTTGGCTCTGATGACTTTATTTATAAAGAAAAAGTATTTGGTCGTTCTTCTATGACAGTTCACAGTTGGAATGCAGGGACAAGTAC
>CAYWLU010000098.1:0-2260 GCA_964459435.1 uncultured Candidatus Peribacteria bacterium | reverse complement strand
CTCGCTTCATTAGATAGTGTTAAGGTTAGTAAAAGCACCATAACACAACAACAGAAAAAGTCAACCGAAACACTTGTGAAGAAGAAAAATGTTTCTCCTATTAAGCAAGAGAAAGGGGAAAGCTTCGCTGTGTTTTATGATAGATATAAAAGTCTCTCTTCATCGGATAAAGTTAATGCCGGAAAGTTTAAAATTGAACAGCAACAAAGAAAGTCAACAGAAACGCTTATCTCAAAGCAAGGAGAAAAAATAAAAGATGCTAAAATAAGAAGTTTCAGGGAAAAGAACTTACTTGGAGAAGAGTCAATAGACGAAATAATTGCACGAAAACGAGGGATAATAACTGACGAAGAAGCCGTAAAGAGAGCCTCTAAAATGCAAACTACCATTGATGATATTATAAATGCACCTAAAGGGACTGTTCCAACTAAAGAAAAATTAACTGCAGTTGGTCAAGTAGTCCAAGGGGAAAGAGAACTAAACAAAAAACTCAGAGCGTTGGCAGATGGTGGTGGCGTATCACAGACTGCGAATGAGCGTAAATTGTTAGAAGACTTAGGGAAAGGCTACGAGAAAATGTCTGAACACGAACTAATAGTGAAAGCACTTCAAGAAAGCACACTTAAATTGAAGAAAGCAGAAATTGCATTAATGGCGATGAAGAGTGAAGCTGGACGTTCTTTGCAGGGAGCAAAACAAGTTATCAACGCTGTTGATAGCAGAATGAGAATTGTTTATGGAAGAATGAAAAATAAAACACCTTTAGAGCAACAAGCAATAATTGAAAGAATCGCTAAAGAACCTATTGAAGACAATAAAGCCTTTATTAAGGTGCTAGATGATTTGAATGATTCTGATATGTTCGATAAGTTTACCGAGTATGCAACCGCTATAAAGTTATACAACCCCCAAACTCACCTTGTGAACTTTGGTAGCAACACATTAAGGCAGGTTGTTGATATGGGCATAACTTCCGTAACGAGTCCCAAAACAGCTATTGTTGACGTAATGGGTGCTAGAGTAGGGCTAAAACAAGGATTAAAAAATTTCTTTAGAGCAATGACTGACGAGGGCTATGCCGCGACATTATCAAAGTATATAGAGCAAGGTGGAACAGCCCCTGCTATTAAAGGCAAAAAGGGAGAGATAATCCGTTCTTCTTTCAGAGCGTTAGGGGCTTCTGACGAAATCTTTAAAGGTATAGGAAGACAAAGAAGTTTATACAGACAGGCTTACACAATCGCTAAAGGGAATGCGGTTAAAATGAAAGAACTTCTTGAAGCTCCAACTATCAAGATGATGAAAACTGCAGAGGAACAAGCTGAAAGATTGACCTTTCAAGAACCTATGGACAAGATTATAAGAAAGCTAAATGAGATGAGAACTCCGTCAAAATTTAATGGGGTATTTCAGAAATCACTATCAGCGTTGGGTAGACTAAATCTACCATTTTTGAAGACACCAACTAACCTTTTTAAACAATCCATAGATTTTAGCCCGATTGGTTTATTAAAAAACAGCAAAGAAATTTATACTGGTCTTAAAAAGGGTGGGGCAGAAGCAGAACACGCCAGAAGGTTGATAGGAGAGTCTGTAGTTGGAACAGCGTTAATGTATATGACATTAGACCAAATTAAAAAAGGGAATATAACAGGAGCAGCTCCAAAAAACAAAAAAGAACGAGATCTATTTTATGCATCAGGAAAAAAAGCTTACGCAATTAAGATAGGCGGAAAATATAGAGAATACAAAAGAGTAGAACCTCTTTCTACTGTAGTTGGTTTAACGGCAGATGTATATAATCTTAAAAAAACTGAAGAAGGGATAACAGCTCCTGGTGTAGTAAGTGCAATAGTTGACCAAATGAGAGACAAGACATTTCTACAAGGTATAAATAACTTTATGAATTTATTTTCAGAAGACGATTGGGAGAGAGATAATGCTCTTAGAAATATAGTCATTGGATCTACAGTCCCTGGTATATCAGGAGCTACAACGAGGGCTAAAGACCCCGTTATTAGAGAAACTGGAAATATTAAAGAGAAGATTCAATCTCAAATTCCATTTGCCTCTGAAAAATTACCACCTAAGCGAGGTATTATAGGAGAAGAAATAAAAAGGTCAGAGGGGAGTAAATGGGTAGCATTTTTTAACCCGATTAAATCATCGACAGAAACAGATAGCCCTGTAATTAAAGAGTTGGTTAGACTTCAGGAAGCTGGGTTTGAAGCGACCCCAACAATTCAAGGAAAGTCTATGT
>CAYWLU010000097.1:0-2306 GCA_964459435.1 uncultured Candidatus Peribacteria bacterium | reverse complement strand
CGCCACTAGATGCAGCAACCGTAATAGAATTCTCAGGATTTGAAACTTCACTTCCTGATATGGATTCCCAAGAGCTTGAACCGTTCCCTGCTTCACGAAGATACTTGGTCCCACCAGTTTCCCCAGTTGACTTTACGGCTGTTCCTTCAGGGGGGCCAAACATTTTCATGCTTTCAGCAAAGGCACTGGTTGTCATTAAGATCACAAATAGAGCTATGATTAGTTTTTTCATGTTTAAAAATCCTCTTTTATTGTTAGCTGGCAAGTCTCACCAACCATACCTATTAATGTTTTCAATGCTGCCATAGATTTCAAGATAGCCCTTTTCCCTTGTAGATATCCAGTATAACTACCAATTAAAAGGCACCCTTTAGTATTTTCAGAAACATTGCCTCCATGCATTGATATGTAGCTCCTACCAGGGACATTATAAAGGGCAAGGCATGCACATTTATGTTTTCTAGAGAAATACTTCTTACAAAAATACTGCCCGGTTGGGATGCATGAGATATCTTTTTTATTCTGCGCTTTCCTGGGTTCCAAGACAACCCCGAATAGCTTTTTATTGACCATTAAGATACCAATGGTTTCACCGGGGCTTGTTTCTTTTCTTGTCAACTCAAGGATATCCATGCTGCCCTCCTTATATTCTTTTTTCAATAGCTTCTTTTATAGCTTCTTTTATTCCCGTTAAGGTTGTAGCTGACTCTGTAAGACTGACAAGCTGTTTCTCCTGTGATGCTTTAATATCCTTGATATCAGATTTTATCTCATCAGTGATTTTGTCAAAGTTTCTTTCAATAATCTTGCACCTTGTAATATCAACTTTTCTCTCAATCTTTTTATTCTGGCCTTTGAATACGAAAAGTAAAAGACTTGATACAGTACCACCGCCTATAATTCCACCCACAAATTTAGTCATTGATTCCATTTCCATTGCCTCTTAATTAGGTTCAATACAAAACGATAACAGCAACCTTATATCCTGCTACAGCCCGGACATACCCCAAGTTACCAGTAACTTTCCCTATGTCAATTTCAAGAGATCCAGAACAAGTTATCCAGTCTTTAGCAGCGGTCCCAGTAGAAGAATAATGAAACGCCACGGTGCCGTAAACTGTAGTTGTTGCGCTCACAACCTGTATAATCACACTTTTACACTCTGACCCGGTTTGAAGCTCAATGAGATTAAAGTTACCGTCCGTTGCGTCATCATCCCAATAGGTTGTTGCAATTGAACCCGCCGCCGCTGCCTTGCCATTCTTGTCTAATGGTAACGGTCTTAAAAGTCCGGCTATAGCAGTTGAGGTTAAAAAGATTGTGATTAATAATACTAAGAAGATCCGTTTCATTTGTTACTCCCTTAATTAATTGTTTAAAACATATCTTTAGAAATTGTTATAATTCTTTTTGTTATTCTATTCTTGCGATTTCTGATTATTTTCAATTTTGCCCTTTTCATTTTGGCTGTCATTGAAGTGTTTTTATAGATGCGTTCCTCTTTTTTTCTCATAGCAGAAAGCCTTTTGCTTATTTTATTATACAACTTTCTGTATCTAAGTTTCTTCCTTTGCTCTCTCGTTATTTTTTTACCACCTGATGTCCCTCTATATTTTCTGATATCGGCCCACATTTTATTCAAATCGGACATATTATCATAAAATTTGGCAACATATTTTGAACTTTTTGCTCTACTATCTCTGGCAAAAGAAGAAACAGGGTTCCAGGTATATTCGCTGAGTTTTGTTTCGGGAGTGACATCACCGTTCATTTTCTTTATCAGGAAGTCTATTGAGGCAAGGGTCGTGGCACCGGCCCACCCGGTATATGCTCTAACTAAATGCTGGATCTGAACAGGGGAGAGCGTTGCACCTTCAGGTAATATAACTGACATTGCAGCACTTGTACCTTTTGCAACATCGCTTGTCCATGGTTTAAACCGTTCCTTCTTGGATAAATTCAGCATAGCCATAGATTCAATCGGTGTATTACGGAAAGAATCTTTATTGGCATAAATTTCAAGTAGCGGTTTGAAAGCTTGTGGAACAGCACTGACAGCAAAGGTGTCAGATAAGGTGTGATATAAGGCAGATCCAAGATCATCAATATCTGAATTTGCGTCTGTGAATTGTTTAGCCATCTGCTCTGACATGTAAGCAATCGCCCCTACTTCAAATGGGCGTGGTATTCTAAACATTTTGTCAACACCCGGTATCTTAAACAAATGATATGTTCTTTTTTCCCATTCAGGAGCTTCGTCATAATCATCATCATCAGACATAGCCAACATCAATGCTACTGAAGCA
>CAYWLU010000096.1:0-2318 GCA_964459435.1 uncultured Candidatus Peribacteria bacterium | reverse complement strand
AATTAAATTTTATAAAAAAGAAGGATTTAGTGAATATGACTTAATCTTAGAAAAAGATTTATAAAAAACTTGACCTCATAGAGATTTGGACATCTCTCCTTCACTAAAATTACGGCGGATAAACTGTCTACTAAGCGGAGCTAGAATTGACAATAGTTAGATATTGTTTTTGTTCGCCGTAACCTTATTCTTGTTGTTCAAATACAACAAGACTTGATTGTTTAACTAATATATAACCCGCTAATAAGAGACTCGTGCTTTTAAATGGCGGGTTTTCTTTTTGTTAGTTCCCTACTCTGTAAAAATATATATTAGAATGTGCTAGAATTTAAATATATGAATTATATTATATTTTTGATTGTGGGTGGAGTTATTGGTTATTGGTTAGGAAGAAAGAAGTCTTCTGAGGAAAGTTTTAGTCCAATGAAAGCTGGATCAGAGAAGTTAGAAACAATGATAGAAAAATCTCATGAAGCTGTGGAAGAAAGAACAGAAGAACGAAAAGAAAGAATTTTGGAGTTGATGCAAAATAGGCAAGAAGAAAACAAAGAATTAACAGAAAAAATTGAAAGTAACGAAGAATTTAAAATCTGTAATACTGTAGTTGATCGTAGTCCTGGAATAACTTGTAACGAAGTAGAAGAATTATTGGATGTGTCTGACCAAACAGCAAGAAAATATTTAAATGAATTGGAAGATGAAAATAAGATAGTGCAATTGGGCAAAACTGGAATAGGAGTAAGTTATATATTGAAATACTGAGGGGTCGGACCCCTCATTAGTTTATGTAGGGGTCGGACCCCTCAGTATTTTGGTACCTTTTCTTTTCTGTTAATTACAATTTTGTTTGATTTCTAGAAAAGGTTCTATATAATTGAAAATAGGATTTTATAAGTCCTTTTACATAGGTTTATTTTCTGTATGACTATGGTTCGCCTATGTCATATTTTATGATTCACTATCATTCTTAAAAGGAGGTCGTTATGGGTACGCCACAAACAAAGACAGGATCCTTAGAAATCTGGCAAAAACTGTGTTTCTTGAAAAGAGGAGCTAAACTTGGAGAACGCATGGAAGCTGGAGATTTTGAAGAGATTATGGAGATGACGAAAAAAATCGTTTTGCCTTTTGTTAAACAATTGGATAAACCGATTTTCCTTCATGCTATCGACAAGGAAGATGTTCCGAAAAATTACCAAGAAAAACGAGGTATTTTGATGTTTAAATCAGAGGTTATGAATATTTGGCTTCAAAGGACAGGCAAATGGTTCATTCGGTATCAAAAAGAAGGAACTCTCAATTTTGTCTATCATGAACTGTCTTCCTCTGATATCTCTGAAAACATTTTTTATACCTCCAACAGATTTTTAAGCAACTTCGTAGAAAGAGCAAGGAATTGTTTGGAGATATTGCCTTTCTTAGAGCAAGTTTTTTTGTATTACATTCTTCCTCTAAACTTTGTAACTCAAAGCCTTGAGACAATAAAAAAGGCAGTGGATGAAAGAAGAAAACAACTCTCAGAAATAGAAGATGTTTTTGGTTTTATGAGTGATTTTACTCAGTCCCTTGACCCTTTGACTTGTCGAAGGAAAAAACTCTCACTAACTGAGCACTCTATTTTTGGAGAAACTTCTCGAGGAGAAAGTCGTGACACTGCAGGTTATTTTGTCAGTGGTGCTCTTGATCCTTTCTGGGAGGTAGCAAGAAAACGAGATAATCCAAAAAAACATTCTCAAAAGAATTTCAGACGTCAATTTGACTCTTTGGATCATCTCATCAGGCACTTGATGTACGTTTGTAGTGAAATTAAGGAAACCCCTTCAACGAATAATTCAGCCAAAGCACTTTTTGGGAGGAGCTCAGGAAGGTTACCTCTTTCTGTAACAGAAATTGCTGTAATTAAAAAATTGGTTGAATCAATTTAAATTGTTTTTTTGTACCCCCGCTAAATGGAAACTTCGGTTTCTACTTAGCGGGTTTTATTTTGTTAATTTTTGGCTTTATTAAAATAAGATAATACAATTAGGCAAAACTGGAATAGGAGTAAGTTATATATTGAAATAATTTAAGGGGTCGCACCCCTTCCGTCGCAAGCTCCTCCTCGGGGAACGACCCCTTATTATTTTGACCCCTTCCTTCGCAAATTTCTTGTAGGGGTCCGACCCCTCAGTACCTCAGTAAGTTTATGTAGGGGTCGGACCCCTCAGTAAATAAACAAACTAAAAGAGCGTTAGGCTTTTGCCTAACGCTCTTTTAGTTATTAAAACTCTTTCTTTTGTTTCGTTCCAATAATCTCAACTTAAGGCTCCGAGATTAAC
>CAYWLU010000095.1:0-2355 GCA_964459435.1 uncultured Candidatus Peribacteria bacterium | reverse complement strand
GTCTCTGGAATCAGAATCAAAAAAGACTACCAACAACCAAAACCAAAAACCCTAGACCAAGCCAAAGCAGCCTTTACGAAAGTAACTGACCGCACCAGCTTCGTACAGGCTATGACAACCTATAAGGAATTTATGGGTAATGTCGAAATCCAAACTAAATGTACTGAATTGTCTAAATTGTACCCAAACCCAGTTAAAAATTAAACATTATGAAAATTAAAGTAGAAGTAGATTTAACAGATTTTTATTCAGAAGAAGAAGAGTCTTTATCGATGTCAGAAGAGATAAAAAGTTATGTGGCTTATCAGGTAAAGTGTCAAGTTTTAACAGATTTTAGAGAGAAAATTAATAAAGACTTTAATGAAAAGCTAGTTGAAGCGATTGAAAAAGAAAAAGAGGCGCAAATTAATGGAATCATTAAAGAAATTATTTTAACAGAAAAAGTAAGAAAGCGTTACCATAGTGATGAACTTATTACAACTGCCGAATATGTAAAAGATGAGCTTAAAAGAACGGTATTAAATCAGAATGAAATTAATCACCATGTTAATTCAGAAAAAAGCAAACTTGAAAAAGATATAAAAAAGCAAGTTAAGAATATTTCTGCTGAATTAAAGGATAGATATGACTTTCTCTTCGCCTCTCAGATTGTTACTAAGCTTTCTGAAAATGGCATGCTTAATAAAGATGTCGCCAAATTATTATTAGACAGTAAAATAAAAGAATAACCATGACAAAATCAACTTTTAAAATCTATCCCGATATAATACAACAGACAGACGCATGGTTTGAGCTGAAGAATGAAAAGGTAGGCGGATCAACACTGTCAGATGTTATGACAAACTTAAGTAAACCAGTTGAAGAAAATGCTATCTTCTTTAGATTGCTTGGCGAAAGAATGGAAGAATTTGAAATAGAAGAGGGCGGATATACAAGTAATGCTATGGAAAATGGCAACATATACGAATCTGAAGCAGCCGATTTGCTCGAGCGCGTATATGGTAAGAAATGTTTTGAGATAGGATGGGCACAAATAAATGACTTTGTAGGCATATCACCTGACCGACTACTAGGTGAAATATCAGAAAATGTCGAAGAGGCTGCTGAATTTAAATGCCCCGAAAAGACAATGTATGCAAGGTATGTATGTAATAATAAGTTGATGCTTGATAATAATGTATGGCAAATAATAGATTATTTCTTGGTATTTAAGAATCTAAAAACCTTATATTTTATGGCATATAGAAAAAGGAATAAAATACTTAGCCATGTACTTTATAAAGTAAAACGAGATACTATAATAAACATCTCAAAGACTAAAGCCTATCCTGTATCAGAACTTGTTACAATGGCAGAAAAAAGAACGGGTGAACTCAAAACAGCCCTTGACAATAAAATAGAATCATTAAAAACGCCTAAATTTTAAAACAAAAATGACAACAGAAAAAAACAAAACACAAGTAGTAAAGTTTGAAACTCCTGAAATGGGAGCAATAGAGCCATCAAAAGCGCGAATTATCAAAGACGCATTTAACCCAATGGTAATAATGTTAGATGAATTTGAGCAGAAATATAACGAAGTTATAAAAGAAAAAGCAGGAGGTATTACGCCCGTTCTTGTAGCAAAAGCCAAACGCATACGTCTTGATATTGGTAAAGTAAGAGTAGCAACTGGTAAGCTTAAAGACAAACAAAAAGAGTATATTAAGCTCGAAGATAAGGCAATTATGAGCGTCCATAATTTATTGGTTTGGGCTGTTACTGAAAAAGAAGATAAACTAAAAGAGATTGAAGACCATTTTATTATACAAGAAAAAAATCGCCTCGAAAAATTACAATCTGACAGAGCTGAAAAGCTATCTCTCTATCTTGAAGATGCGCACGAAAGAAAGTTAAGTGATATGGATGAGGATGTATGGCTTGCTTATTTCGGAGCTAAGAAAAAAGAGCATGAAGATAAAATCGAAGCGGCCAGAATTGTTGAAAATGAGCGCATCGAAACAGATCGTAAAAAGTCGCTGCATATTAAAAGATTAAGCGAAATTAAACACCTTGCTCAGTTCTTTGATATTGGTACATTCTTAGGTGATATGGTAGAAATTGAATGGACTGAATTTGTCAGTAAAATTGAAGCCAGTAAAGTCGCATATGACACCGAGCAAGAGCGTGTCAAAAAAGAGAATGAGCGACTAAAACTCGAAGCCGAAAAAGCAGAAAAAGACCGTTTAGAAACTGAAAAAGTAGCTAAAAAAGAACGTGAAGAGCTCGAAGCAAAAAACAAACTTGAAAGAGAAAAAGCAGCTAAAGAAGTTGAAAAACAACTCAGAGAAAAACAGGCGCTTCAAAGAAAACTTG
>CAYWLU010000094.1:0-2410 GCA_964459435.1 uncultured Candidatus Peribacteria bacterium | reverse complement strand
AAGAAAATCCTCAAAGAAAAATGTGGCACAGAAATTCTGGCTTTTACGGAAGCAATTGGAAAAGTTAGGCTCGATGTAGATTTAGACAAAGTTACTGCTAAAGAAATAGAAGGTAATATTGTTCGTTGTCCGGATGAAAAGGTGGCTAAAGAAATGATCGAGATAATAGAGAAAGCTAGAGACCAAAAAGATAGTGTTGGAGGAATTGTGAGGGGACTTATTAAGAATCCTCCTAAAGGAATAGGAGAACCTGTTTTCGACCGTATTCCTGCAGAACTAGCTAAAGCCATGATGAGTATTAATGCTACTAAAGGTTTTGATTTTGGTTCTGGGTTTAATTGTGTAGAGATGCGAGGAAGTGAACACAATGATGAGTTTTTTATGGATGGAAAGGAGGTAAAAACCAAAACGAATAATGCGGGAGGAAGTCTTGGAGGAATTTCTACAGGAGAAGATATGTTTTTCCGGGTGGCGTTTAAGCCAACTGCAACCATTGGAAAAAAACAAAACACAGTCACTAAAGATGGTAAAGAAACAGAATTAGAAATTACAGGTCGTTATGATCCTTGTATTGTTCCCAGAGCTGTACCAATTGTGGAAGCTATGGCTGCTCTGACTATTTTAGATTTGTGGTTGCGGAGCAAATAGAAATCCTTTATTTACCTTGGAGATGAAAAAGAAAACGATACACGCTTTGTTTTTGTAAAAAAAAATCAACTAATTGTGACAAAATAATTCACTAATTGTGACAAAAATGTCGCAATTAGGCTTGCAAAATGTCACAGTTAAATGGTATGATATTAGCATGAAATCTATAACAGAAAGACAAAAGATCATTGTTGATTACATTCGAGACAATAACAATGTTCAAACGAAAGACATTCTTGCTTTTTTGACTCAGAAAAATAAGGAAGTAGACAGACGAACTATTATTCGAGATTTAGATATTCTTTTAGATTTACATTTAATATCCAAGAAAGGATCTGGTCGTAGTATTTCATATTTTGTTTCTGAAAAAAATAAATTACTTGAAAAAATTAATATCAAAAAATATTTCGTTACTCCAAGTGACCAGAGAAAAGTAAAAACTCATTTTAATTTTGAAATATTTGAGATTTTTAAAGAACCAGTTTTTACTAAAGCAGAACAAGAAAAATTAGAAAAATTGCACCAGAAGTTTGTAACAAGTTTTGCGAAATACGACAGTCAAACGATCGTTAATAAAGAGTTTGAAAGAATCTTAATAGAATTTTCTTGGAAATCTTCTCAAATTGAGGGAAACACATATTCTCTTTTGAGTACCGAACGACTGATTAAGGAAAATATTCCAGAAGAAGGAAAGACCAAAGAAGAAACACAAATGATTTTGAATCATAAAGATGTTTTTAATGAGGTTCTGCAAAATAGAGATATTTTTATAACTGTAACAAGGGGTAAAATTGAACATATTCATCGTGTTCTTACAAAAAATTTGTCTATCAGGAAAAACATAAGATCGCATCCGGTAGGAATAACAGGTACAAAATATCGACCGCTAGATAATAAATTTCAGATAGAAGAAGCTTTTGAAAAAATGATTCTTTTGATTAATTCCAAAGAAAACTTTTTTGAGAGGTCATTTTTATTACTACTTTTGGTTTCTTATATTCAAGCTTTTGAGGACGGTAACAAGCGAACCGCTAGGATGTCATCAAATGCGATCTTATTAGCTTTTGGTAGTATTCCTATGTCATATCGTGCTGTTAATGAGAAGGAATACAAAAAAGCTAGTCTAGTTTTTTATGAGATAAATAATATCTCATATTTCAAACAAATCTTTATAGAACAATATACATTTGCAGTTAATAATTACTTTTTGTAGGAATATATTAAATATAAAATTCCAAGAATAAGAGGAATAGCCATAATTGCACTAGGATCTTCCCAATCAATCAAAGCAGCTAAAAAACCAATAATTAAAGGGATAGAGATAACAAAACCAGCAATTTTCCCCCATTTTCAACCAATTGCTAATCCAATAAAAATATTATTGTTCCACTGATTCTGGCAATCTATCTAATTCTTTTTAAAGATTTTTTATCCATGAATCATTTTAAGTGGTGGGCGAGGCAGGAATTGAACCTGCCACCAAGGCGTTATGAGCGCCCTGCTCTAACCACTGAGCTACTCGCCCGTCGTCGCTGGAGGACTGCACTACCTCGCAAATAGCTTTGCTATTGGCTCGGATTGTTCCGTCCTCGCTCCTCCTTGTTCATACGGAGGTCTTCGGATTCATTCACGAGATTTCTCGATACACTCGAAATCCCTATTCATCCTCAGCTACCCCGTATTCACAGAAATTTTCCTAAGAGCTTTGCTGGAGGACTGCACTACCTCGCAAATAGCTTTGCTATTGGCTCGGATTGTTCCG
>CAYWLU010000093.1:0-2415 GCA_964459435.1 uncultured Candidatus Peribacteria bacterium | reverse complement strand
ACGGAAGGAAAAACCCCAGAAGAGCTTATTAACATACTAAGGATCGCAATAAGTGGATAGATACCCGAAAGACTTTGCTGCAAACCTCAAGTTTAGAACTGATTTAATCCAAAAAGCTAACGAATCACCAGAATATAGAAAAGTTATTAAAGACCTTTGTCGCTTAGACAGGTTATTTTTCTTTAATGTATTGGCTTGGACCTATAACCCCCGGAAGAAAATGTCTCATTTACCATTCATTACATACCTGTTTCAGGATGAAGCTATCATTTGGGACGCAGAGTGTGCCCGGGATCAGATTGACAACCTCGTTGAAAAGTCAAGGGATATGGGCGCCACATGGATGTTCGTTGTAAATGACTTCTATGATTGGTTGTTTTGCCCTGAAAAGATAGAGATTAAGTGGGGATCAAGAAAAGAATCTTATGTAGACGAAAAAGGGAATATGGATAGTATCTTTGAGAAGTTTAGATATTTATACCGCAATTTACCATCTTGGCTTATGCCAGAAGGGTGGAATGATAAGGAGCACGATAATTACATGAGGCTTATCAACCCAGAAACTAAATCTTCAATAACAGGAGAGTCAACAAACGCTAATTTTGCAAGGGGTGGCCGTAAATATAGGATCAGGTTTGACGAGTTTGCCTTTTGGGAAACAGATGTTAGCAGTTGGAGTGCGAGTGCTGATAGTACGAATTGCCGGACAGCCCTATCAACACCTAACGGATCAAGTAATAAGTTTGCTTTATTGGCTAAATCAAACATTAAGAAGATATCCTTACATTGGACAAGACACCCTGAAAAGAATATCGGGACATATTACCTCAATTTAAGAGAGCAAATCCCCGTAGACCTATCAAAAGACCCTAACAGAGCATACGAATTATGGCAGTTGAACAGAGATAGACTAGCACCAGAGCCTTATATCGGTAGTTTCATGCGCTCAATTTGGTACGATCAGGAATGTGAAAGGCGTAAAAAAGCAAAAGAAATCGCTCAAGAGCTTGATATTGACTATCATATGTCAGGATCACCATTCTTTAATCTTAGAAAGCTCGATATGCAACGTATTTACACCTACATCGAACGTGAAGCTCCAAGCAGTAAAATCCCCGAAGGACGTTACGTTAAAGCCATAGCGGTTGAAATTGATCATAAATGGAGTATCAGGGAAACACCTTCAGGATGGATTAAGGTTTATGAATATCCTAAACAAAAAGGACAGTATATTGTTTCTGGAGATACGGCAGAAGGACTCGTTAAGTCAGATGAAACCACGGGAATTGTTCGAGATAAGTACACGCTTAATGTAGTGGCAGTCTTTAATGGTCAATATACACCCGATGATCACGCAATCAAGCTGTTTCAGGTAGCTAAATTATACAATAACTCCAAAATTGCCCCAGAAAACAATAATCATGGCTATTCTGTATGTTCTGATCTAAAGCAATTAGACTGTGATTTGTATTGGACCAGCAAAGAAGATAGAAAAACGAAGATAAAGGTTCCAGTTAAGGCAGGATTCACAACAAGTTCAGAAAGACGCCCGGCTATGTTAGACCAATTAGCAGAAGAGATTGAAAAAGGAACGGCTGAATTGAGGGATGAAGAGCTTATTAACCAATGTAGGACGTTTGTCAACAATCCCAAAGGTAAACCAGAGGCAGACGGATCATTTTTAGATGATCTTATTATGGCAACAGCAATCGGAAGCCATGTTATCAAGGAATATCCATATAAAGTGCCTAAAGAAAAATCTTCACTAAACAGAAAGGAAAGGCCGATCAATGCCGGTTTTGGTTTCGGAGGTAATTAAACTATGTTAAAAGAACTAGATTTTGAAGAATGGAGCCAAAATGAAAGTAAGAGTAATTAAAGAAATGCCGTTTGCTAAAGTTGGTGAGATATTAGAGCTAGAGCATGGAATATCTTTTGAATGGAATAAGAATCATCATTCAATATCTTATGAAATGCTGATTGGCATGGATTGGCTTGAAGAGGTCAAAGAGGAAAGCTTGGAGGATAAGCTACGTAATGGAATAAATCGACTTGGTGTGGGTGCAACAGCTCCAGTCATTGCCAAAATGGCCAACGACCACTACAAGCAAGAAGTCTTGGAGGCGTTTGATGGTATTGCACATGGAAAGCCTATATGTCTAGGGGGGAATTTGTCGGACACAGCAAGTAGCCTGAGTAGGTTTGTAAAAGACCAAAGGAAAGCGCTAGAGAAAGTATTCGAGGAGAAGAAATGAAAGTAGACAGCGAAGGAAAATGCTTACAGCATGGAAGGTTCATGTGTTGCCATTGTAGGTATGGCAGAAAGCCCAATAACAATGAGCGAGAGCCAGAGGTCAAAGATTGTTTAGACTTTATTAACGAAAAGCGGTATGTAACTGCGGAGGAGCAATGAGA
>CAYWLU010000092.1:2200-2432 GCA_964459435.1 uncultured Candidatus Peribacteria bacterium | reverse complement strand
AAAGTAACCAAAGCTTTAGCTGAAAAAATAACTAGTTTCTTTAATGAAATAGTTATTGCTCCAGATTATGATGATGACGCTTTAGAAGTCTTAAGAACCAAAAAGAACTTACGGGTCTTACGCGTTCCCAACTTTTCAGAAAAGACCCGAGATTTAAGTATGAAAAAAATCAGAGGCGGAACACTCGTCCAAGACCTAGATATTGCCAACCCCGATTTTGGAAATCTCAAAA
>CAYWLU010000092.1:0-2190 GCA_964459435.1 uncultured Candidatus Peribacteria bacterium | reverse complement strand
CATTTTGTTAAAACTTTCTTGTCCTAAAGTATAATTAACTTTCATGAGTAAATTCGTATCCTTAATTCTAAAATATAGGCTCACTCCATTTGCTAAATATCCACGCATATCATTGCGTGTTACGCCTTTGGAAATCTCAAAATCGCTACTCAAAAAAAGCCAGAAGATTCTCAGTGGTATGACTTAGAAACAGCTTGGAAGATTGTAAAAATGGTTAAATCTAATGCCATTGTGATAGTCAAATACGGAGCACTTATTGGCGCCAATGGAGGACAAACTTCTCGAGTGAGCGCGATGAAGAATGCTCTCTCTCAGGCAGGAGAAAAGGCAAAAGACGCAGTACTTGCTTCTGATGCCTTCTTCCCTTTTGCAGATGCCGTAGAGGCTGCAGGAGAGGCTGGAATTTCTGTAATAATTCAACCCGGAGGATCTATAAAAGACGAAGAAGTTTTTTCTAAGTGTGATGAGTTAGGAATTGCGACCGTGCTTACTGGAATGAGATCGTTTTTGCATTAGAGGGAAACTCTGAAAAATGCAAAAAACAAAGCCTGTCCCGCATTTCGATGCGGGATCAACTTCGCAAAAATTCATTCACCGTACGAAGTATGCACAGCTCATTAGAATTTTAACTTGCCGCCTTGTTTTTTACTATTTTTGAGAGTTTCCCAATAAATACGCTCTTTTTGCAGGAGCAGGTTTTAAAACCTATTTCGTTTTCGTTTTCGTATACGTATTCGTTTACGTATACGAATATTTATGAAAGACTCTTTTCTCCCTTGGTCATTCCAACTCCAAAATATTCAAGTTACATTAAAATAATGTTAAATTTGTTAACAGGATAATTGACTAAAATATTAACAAGACTATACTAAGGATGGTTCATATCTTTATTCTTATGATCACCTTTCTCGCAAAACTCAGAACCAAGCATAATTATTCTCAAGAAGAATTAGCTAAAAAAATTGGCGTATCCAGACAGACTTTTTCTCAAATAGAAAAAGGAAATGTGGAGATGACTGTTTCTCAAGCCAAAAAATTAGCAGATGTTTTTGGATTATTTTTAGATGATTTTTTAGCAGAAAGGGAAAATAAAGAACCGAGAGTTATTTTAGAAAAAAAAGTTTCTAAAAAAACAAAAAAAACTACGGACCTTCGTATTTCTATTCCTCAAGAAAATCTAGAGAAGTTTAAAGAAGTACTTATTTATATCTTGGAAAAAGTGGGAGCTAAACCAAATGTCGGAGAAGGAGTTTTGTGTAAACTTCTCTACTTCATTGATTTTGATTTCTACGAAAAATACGAAGAACAGCTAATTGGGGCAACATATATCAAAAACCATCATGGTCCAACTCCAGCGATGTTTCCTCAGTTAGTTGCTAAAATGGAACAGGATAATGAACTTACTCGTGTCACCAAAAGACACTTCCAATACCAACAAAAAAAATACCTCCCTCTTAGAAGAGCTAATCTTTCTCTTCTTACTGCTCAAGAAATAGGACATATAGATTGGGTACTTGCTAGATTCTCTGACAAAAATGCTAAAGAAATGGAAGATATTTCTCACCTAGATGTTCCTTGGATTACCGCAGAAAATCTAAAACCCATAGAATACGAAGCTGTATTTTATAGAACCCCAGAATTTTCCGTAAGAAAGTATGAGAATGAATTATGAAGAATCTAAAGAATTCCTAAACGACCTGAAAAAACTTTTAAAGAAGTTTCCTTCCCTAAAAGATGACTTAGGCATCGCTAAAAGAGCAGTTATAGAACTGCGACATATTCAAGAGATAGATAATCAATCTGTATTTCAAATTTCTGGATACACTCATAAACATTTTGGTTTTTGGAAAATCAAGAAATTTGCTTGTAAATCATTAAAAGGTAGAGGAGCCAGAAGTGGAATTAGAATAATCTATGCTTTTTATCCAAAAGAAAACAAAGTTGTTTTCCTAGAAATCTACTTCAAAGGAAAAAAAGAAAATGAAGACAAGGAAAGAATAAAAGATTACTTGAAATGAGATTAAGTTTTCATTGAAATAAAATTTTCTATAGACATAAGTTAGCATAAAAATATCAATAAAATTCATAATATATAAATTTTTTATCGATTAATTTTTAGCTTTAGCTATGACGTTTTTTGTTTATAAATACACAAAAATCAACATATAGAGAATTACAAAATGTCTATAT
>CAYWLU010000091.1:0-2547 GCA_964459435.1 uncultured Candidatus Peribacteria bacterium | reverse complement strand
CTTAAAACAGTTCAAAATATGATGGCAAAATGGATCTGTGATAAAATATATAAAGCTGAAGCAAAAATGAGAGGTTTTTATAAGAAAGATCTTTCTGGAAACAAAGTTTTAGATTATCCAGAAATTAGATGGGCAGATTTAAATCTAAGAGATGAATCTCAAAGAAATAACTTTTACATGCAATTATGGAAAGAACAAATTGTTTCGACACAATTTATTTGTGAAAAAACGAATATTGATTATGATGTCGAACTTGAGAGGGTAAGACTCGAAAATGTCTTTAGACAACAAGCTGGACTTGTTGGACCTGGAGGAGATGAAGCTGGAGGTGGTGGTGGACTCATGGGCGGTAGTGGAGGAATTGGTGGTGGTGGTGGAGGTATGGGAAGCGGATTTAAAGACCAAAATAAAGGAAATCTCCCAGGAGGACAATCTGGACCAGGACTTCCAGGTGATGAATTAGCTCCATCAATGTCAGGTGGTGAAAGTGTTTCTGGAGGACAACCATCTGGTGGAGCACCAATGGCTGCTTATGAAACACAATTAAAAAATTATAATCAAGCTCAACAATATTCCCCAGTAGTTACAAGAAAAGTTAGAATAAAAGAACCACAAGAACCAAGAGTTCCAATAGAACAAGTTGATCTAAGTGTTGTTCCCGAAACTGGTTTTAGACTTACTAGTTTAGAACAAACTATATATGTGAAAATTGAAGAAGGTCAAAAAGCAGGAAATCTTCCAATGGATTTCTATATTCAACAAAAACCAGAACCTGTTAGAATGCCAAAGGTTAAAGTCGATTTTATGTCTCCAACTCTTAGACTTATTATTCAAGCAGATGGAAAACAATTTCACTCATCTGATGAAGACGTTTCAAAAGATATAGATATTGACGCCAGATTTGCAAGATGCGGTTGGAGAGTGCTTCGATTTACCGAAGATGAAATACAGCAATCTTCTGATGCAGTTCTTTCTAAGATTATTCAAACTTGTAATGAAATTACGAAAGAATTAGAACAAGCAGCTGAAACAAATGGATTCTTTAAAAAAGCATGGGCAGAAGGTGGATATTGTCATAAAGATAGAGATTATTTTGATGATGTCGAAATTGATGAAGCCTTCCTAAAAACATCTCAAACAAAAAATGCACATCAATTAGAGGCTATTTCTGAAGATCTAGAGGAGTTAGACGAAGATTTTGAGAAAATAATATCGATTAAAGAAGAAATGGAAAATTTGATTCCAGAATAAAGGAGAAAAAATATGGCTACAGGATCAGGACAGCCAGGACCAAGAGATGGATTAGACCCAACTACATCATCGGCTCATTTCCCTGCGAGTTATAATTCTTTGCATTCAAAGACCGAGCCCGTTAGACATATTAGAACTGCTGATGGAGCTGAGCTAGCAGATACTTTTACAAGAGAGTATTTCTTAGGAAATACATCGGATTTTTCTGTATTTTCTGTAGGTGCGGCATGTGTCATTCAAGTATCTGCTGATCCAGGAATGTTTTGGGTAGATATGACAAGTGGGGCAGTTGCGACAGATACAGCTGTTGCTTCCGTTTCTCAATATCCATGGATAAGGGTGAAAATTGTTGCTGGTCAAGATCCAGATGTTTGGTTATTTACAAAATATCCAAATAATTAAAAAAAAGAGATAAATAAAAAAAGGGATAAAGAAAAAAGTTTCAGTATTGTAAATAGATAGATACCTTATTTTTAAGTGGGTGTCAATTATTGTAATTAAAAGGAGAAAAGAGCATTATGCCTAAATTTCAAAAGATCGCTGATCTTTCACCACAGGACAGAACAAAAGTGGACGGTTATTTTACTCCATTATTCGGAGCGGAGTTTGCTAAGGCAATGACTACCGATTTCACTCCAGAAGGAAAAAAGAAAAAAGTAAAAGCTGGAAGTGAATCAACTATTAAATAACAACTCTGTATATAGGGGAAAATAATTTAATGTTTAAAAAAATAGCTAAATATAAATTGAGAGAAGCCTCTATCATTGACAGGGATATTCTTCTTTATCGACCTGTAAAAACCGCTTTTTTAAAACATGATATTAGCGAAAATCTCGTTCTTTCAGATTCTCCTATCGATATTGTTGCTGAATTAAAGGATAAAGATCCAGATGAATGGGTCTTTTTTCGTGCTAGAGCGATAGATGCCGGTGGATCAGAAAAAACAGGTGAGCGTTATTATGGTGCTAACGACAACGGAGACTACTTTTCTGAAGAAGAACTTCTAAAAGCAGCAGAAAATGGTAAAAAAGCATTTGAAACATTTATTGGATGTTCGGTTTTTTGCAACCATAAAAATGATGATATCGAAAAAGCCCGTGGAAAAATAGTAAATGCTTTTTACGATCTTACTAATCATTGTATATATGTAGACGGAATGGTAGATGCAGCAGCATATAAACCATTGGCAAGAGGATTAAGACAAGGCTATATTACTGATGTTTCGATGGGTGCGGCCGTCAAGAAATCCGAATGTTCTATTTGTGGGAATGTCGCTGCAACAGAAGCAGATTATTG
>CAYWLU010000090.1:0-2577 GCA_964459435.1 uncultured Candidatus Peribacteria bacterium | reverse complement strand
GCGCTCGTTTAGGCGTAAGTTGTGTAACCTTACCTGGAGTAGAAATTGGGGAAGACGCATTCGTAGGAGGAGGATCCGTTGTAACCAAGGACGTACCACCACGTACTATAGTTTACGGCGTCCCTGCAAAGGTAATTAGGAACGTGCCAGAGGAGGAACTACTGGAGAATCAATAATGAAAATACCGTTTTTAGACATAACAAAACAATACGCCAACATCAAAGACGAAATTGATTCGGCTGTCCTAGACGTACTCAAAAGTGGCCGCTTCATAATGGGAGATCAGGTAAAAACACTGGAAAGAAAAATGGATAGTTATTTATCCACACACAGTGTTACCTGCGCTTCCGGAAGTGATGCCCTCTTTATGGCTTTAAAGGCTATAAACATTGGTCCTGAGGATGAGGTTATTACAACCCCATTTACTTTCTTTGCAACAGCAGGAGCAATTGCTCGTGCAGGAGCAGTTCCAGTGTTTGTAGACATTGAAAACGAAACCTACAATATTAATCCCGAATTAATAGAAGAAAAAATCACGGAAAAAACGAAAGCAATATTGCCGGTACATATCTTTGGACACCCCGCCGACATGGGAAAAATTAACGAGATTGCTAAAAAACACGATCTGTTCGTTATTGAAGATGCTTGCCAAGCCATTGGCTCCACTTATCGCGGGGAGATGGCGGGCAGTATGGGGGATTTCGGCACCTTTTCATTTTATCCAACTAAGAATTTAGGAGCGTTTGGAGACGGCGGCATGGTAACCGCAAAGGATAAAGGTCATTACGAACATCTCCAGAAAATGCGTGTTCATGGGGCAAGTAAGAAATACTATCACGAGTTTGTCGGCATAAATTCTAGATTAGACGCCCTTCAGGCAGCTATATTAAATGTCAAGTTTAACTATCTTGAAAAGTGGAATGACAAAAGACGAAAACTCGCAAAAACTTACAACAAGAGACTTGAAAAATATGTCAAAACACCTACAGAAAAAGAGGGGTGCAAACATATATATCACCAATACTCAATCTATACAGACAAAAGAGACGAATTAGCGGATTACCTTAAGGAAAATGGCATAGCTTGTGGAGTTTACTATCCCTTATCGCTACATTTGCAAGATTGTTTTAAGGATCTGGGTTATAAAGAGGGAGATTTCCCAGTTGCAGAAAACACTTCTAAAAATATCCTGAGCTTACCAATCTTTCCGGAAATAACAGAAGAAGAAGTGGATTTCATGCTTACAAAAATCGAGAACTTTTTCTAAAGAAAAAATAGACGAGACATTATTCCACACTAAACAAAGCTTGTAATGCCCCCGCGAGCAAAAAGAAAAAAGAAAAATCCGCAAACCTCTCAGCCACATCATCTAATCCCACAATGATAAAAAAAGGAGAAATTGTGAGAAGTAACATCCCAAAAAGTACCATACTATTGCTAGACCACTCAAGACAAGTCAAAATAATAAACCACAGCAACAAAGCCAAAACTAACAACAGTAAAAAATTTATTTTGGAGAAAATTCCCAACAATAAAATGAGAATAAATATCCCAATAAAAAGAGGAAGAAGAGGCCGTAAATTCTCTCGAAATTTTTCCTGGTTAAATTTTTTTGTTATTAATCTACTTCTTTTTAACATACTCAATTATTGCTAAAACCCCCGTTAGAAATATAGTAACAAAAGATAAAATAACTCCATAATAAAAGGTTATTTGAGGTTTGAACTCAATAACCAGTTCATAATCCTCCAACCCCCCAACATCTTCCGGGGAAATCCTCCAAGAGTTTGCATAACCATTAACAATTCTGTGGCTATCTTCCACTAATTGCTTCATTCTAAGGGTTTCTAGAGGACGGGGATCTAGTAGATTGTTAGAAGGGACTAGTTCTGTAATCTTACCAAAATAATTACGGACGACTTCTGTACTGGCAGAATCCGGGTTCTTTGTTGCAAGATATAATTTCCACCCTTTGTGAAAACTTTCGTTAAAAATTAGGTTAAAAGATTGGTCGGAGTTGCTAACATGAATTTTGTACTTAGTAGGATTGATTTTCTGAAATTTAATTTCAGGACTCGAAACAGCGGCAAGATCATCTAATCTACTCAAAACCGCTTTTGAAGAAACCTGCTGTTTGACCGAAAAATCCTCTATATACAGATTTTCAGGGCCTGAATCATTAAAGGAAAACCCGGGGCTGTAAGCAAAAACATAAAGGTGGGCAACTTTTGAATTCGCCGAAGACCTAATTTTTGCGGAAAATTTCATGAAACAAAGACCATCCTTTATATAATCGCAAGAATCTGAGGCGCGGTCGGCCAAATCGTTTGCATTAATAACAGTGTCTGAATTCAGGGAGCTATTAAATTTTTGGTTATAACTACCGTCACTACTCTCCTCAATAATGACCGCGCGCGCCCTAACACCTTTACCAATATAATAATCAAAGCTGACTAAAAAATCTGAAATATCCTCCAAAGGGGCTATTTCTAATGAATAAACATCGTTAATTCTATAAGATCTTAGAATTTCTTGAACCTCAGGAATGTAAACGAGTAAATTTTCTTGATTATAAAT
>CAYWLU010000089.1:0-2578 GCA_964459435.1 uncultured Candidatus Peribacteria bacterium | reverse complement strand
TAAAGCCCCTTAGTTTTCCTTAAAGTAACATAATGTTTCAAAAAGCGCAAAATTGACAACAAATTTATTTGGTGTTAAAATCGCGGACAAAAGTACAGATCATTGTATTAACAGATTCACGAGGCGGAGTAGCTGGCCAAAACTTTCATTCACCAATCGATCGAACTCCCTAATGACCGGAGTGGTAAGATTCAGCAAAGTAAATGCTGTAAGTCTGCCATAAAAAGGTCCGCTACCTAGACTATCTGCCACATGTACAGGGTCAACCGAAAAATGGAACCTTTTTATCTAGCTTGAACAATCCGCTATATCGTGCAATTGACCGCTGCAGAGTGAACAAAAGTCAGTATTGTTTAACTAAAAGAGCAGCGGTTTCGTAACGGCCAGTCCTAGATCCCGTCCCGTCGTGTCCCATATCGTCTGGTACGGCCCCCTAATGCCCTGCTACGTCGGACCACACCAAATCACATCTGACCACACGCGCGGGGAGCGTCAAGGGAAGCGTCAAACTCCCACTGAAACAATACTAGTGGCTACTCCAATAATTGTGAAGCCATTTTACTTCTTTTACCCAAAAGCGGTTTTTCTGGCCTGAGCCTATAGAAGACAGTAACCATAGAAAGTAAATCCAGGAAGTGGCTAGCCCAGCAACTAGACGAATACATGTAATTTCACCAACCTCAAGAAACCCTAGAACAGGTTGATAAAGAGTTGCATGTTGCCTAGGTGACCTATTGTAGGTTAAGATTGCCCCATTGAACGCTAATCATTTGTGAGGTAATAGATGTGTCCGCAGGATAATGAGTACGGAAACATTCATGACTTTGAGGAGATGATGGAACGGTGGGATATCAAGCTACCTGAGGAGAAGGAGAAACCTGAACCACTAGGGATTGATACATTGATAGAGAAGTGGTGTAAAGATAAATACAAGTGGCCAAACGATGCAGTGAAGGCATTGAAAGAAGGGCAAAAACACATTGAAGCATCGGCAGTTTTATTTGGACGCTGCTATGCAAATCTTTCACCATCTTTCTTCGGGTGGACCCTCAAGCAATGTATAGAATACGAACTAGAACTAATTGACGAAATGGAGAGCAATATATTTGCCAAAGAAAGGTTACATATAAAACAAGACCTCATTATTGTTGAGAGCGATTCCCTATCAGAACAAGTCTTTTATCCAGAGGATCGAGATTGCCACGCTACAAAATCTTACGTGGATGTGCTGTTGGCAGCAGCAAGTGCCCTGGCATTCTTCAGCGGAGGGAAAAAGAAAGCATACGATCCTTATCTCAATGAAACCTTAGAGAAAGCCTACGAGGTTATCAAACGGGGTGGAGTTCGAGAAGCAGAGAGTTTTTCTGAACTTCAATTTTACAACGATGGGCAACATCTTTCTGGTGATGTTGTTGGTTTCTTGTCTTGTCTAGCCTGTGCGGTAGTTTGTTACGCTCTGGCTGAAACACTATCCAAGCTTAAGCCGGATTATGACCGAAACTACGAGACTGCTTTCAAAGCATATGTTAAAGGAGCAAAGTATATACTCAAGATAGGATATCAGATCAATCTCTTCGTCGATCTTTTTGTCGGGGATGAGAGTGAAACCGAAGATGTGTATTGGAACATCATAGATGTTTGGGAGCAATTGAAGAAGAACCTCGGAAGAGTCCAGAATTGGCGAGAGCTACACGGTTGCTTGTTGGAGTTGGAGGATATCATGTATCAGGAAGACCATAATACAGATATTGGGCTTTATCCCCTTGATGAACCAGGTTTTGTCTATCTGCCACGGCAACTCTCATTGTGTGATGGTAGATTAAGTCAAGAAGAAATCCATGAGCTTATCGAACAGCCGAAGAAGAAGCAACAAAAGGATAGATTGCAGAACGACTTCTTTGAGGGGCTGTGGCAGTATTTGGAGGACAAGACTAAGGATTTCCTTATTGAGGCAGAACATAAATGGTACGACAACCCAACAAAGGATAGTCGTAAGAAGGTCTTCGTCGATTATAGTGTAGCTTTAGAAACTGAACTGGTCGCTATCATCTTTCAGAATCATGAGGTAAATAGTCGTATTAAGAGAATTCTACGCAAGAGAAAGAAAGATAAGGACTACAGGAAGCTTATGGATTTGAACTCTTTAAAAGTTGATAGTCTCTACTTAAGTGATATGAGTAAACTATTACAATATATTAGAGAGAACAGGACCGAAAACATTCGACCGGATGTTAAACCGATTGAAGATGCCATATTTGCTCTTCCTATTCCAGAGGACGAAGAAAGAATAAGGGGCCTAAAGCTATTTCTTACTGAAAAAGAAACCACTCATGATCTGTCTGATATCTATAGCATAAGGAATCTTGGAGTACACCGTATACCCGAGGGTGAGGTTATCTCTCGCATGCATGATTTAAGAAGGAGAATACTTGGCATTGGATGCGAAGGATACCTCATGAAACTTGCCGAGATCAAACGCTTCATAGACGCTTCTAGGCGCCATTGACCTAACTTCCTCAAATAGATGCCTTCTCCTCATTGGACCACAGCTTTCGATTCATAACGACCCCCCATTTCC
>CAYWLU010000088.1:0-2592 GCA_964459435.1 uncultured Candidatus Peribacteria bacterium | reverse complement strand
TTTCTTTGAATTCTGGAATAGAAAACCCACTAAAAAAGTCCTAAGTGCCTTTAATGAAGTAGGAATAAAACTTGTTTGGGAAGAATCTAATGAAGAACAAATTTTTTCTGGAAAAAAATTCTTAATAACTGGTTCCTTTGATAACTTCTCCCGCGACGAACTCAAAAAGATTATTACCGACCGTGGCGGAAAAATCCTCTCTTCTATTTCTAATAACGTCGATATCTTGCTGGCGGGAATCAAACCCGGATCTAAATTAACCAAAGCCCAAGAATTAGGAGTAGATATCTGGGAAGAAGAAAAGATATTACAAAAATGCGAGATAAATAAAATCAACAATCTTCCTTTCGACTCAAGCGCTCAAGGTCAAAGACAAACTTCAATCTTCAAATAAATTTCAATTTTTTTGTCATGCCGTACTTGTTACGGCATCTAACCATAAATAATGCAGATGCTTAATTGACAGCTCGATCCCGCAATAAATGCGGGATGACAGAGTGTTTTTAAAATTTTGTTATTTTTTAATTGTAGTTTTTAGCTTGTTTTCCTTTTTGACAATTTTAGCTCTTCATTTAGAATCTCGCAGAGTTTAAATTTTTCCAAGTAATGAAAAAACAAATCATCAACCGTTTCATCTTTATAGTCGCTCTTGCGATTCTTTCCTTTGCTATTGCTGCTCCCTCTTCTTGGTTGGGAGATAATGCTTTAGGTAACAAACTCTCTAACCTAAAAATAACTCTCGGATTAGATTTAGCTGGAGGATCTGAATTAGACTATCGAATAGATCTATCAGATGCTAAAACTCAAAATAGTGATGACGATCCTACTAATAATGTAAATCTAAGTTCCATATCTGAATCTGTTCGAGACGCCTTAGAAGCTAGAATAAATCCAGCTGGAGTAGGAGAAATAATCGTTAAAAGATCTCAAGTTAAAGACGAAGAACATATTATTATCCAAATGCCACCAAGTAATAGTGTCGATAAAGCTAAACAAGATGCTGAAAAAGATAACCGTTTAGAATTCTTTGAAGAAGATCCTGGAAAAGAAGCTGGCGAACGAGTTAAAATCGCTTCACATTTAACAACCGTAAGTACTTGGAATTGGAAACAGAAAATAGACACCTTATCACTAGATCCTCTTGTTTCTTTCGTTGAAACAGATGGAAGATTTAAGGATGAAATAAATGACCCAGCTTTAGCCGATAAATTATTTGCTGCTGGAAAAGGCACTTTCCTTAATGAAATTATAGAAACTCAAACAGAACCAGAATATACCATCGAAGATGGTAATCTTGTTTTTAAATCTTTTGCTAAAGAAATTTTAGGAATTGTACGAGTAACTGACAAAAAAGAAGAATCAAGAGAAAAAACTATTCCCCCAAGTGCTAATGCTCGACATATTTTATTTGCTTATCCCGGAGCTCGTCGGGTCGATGAAGATGTAAAATACACCTCTAAAGAAGAAGCTCAGGAAAAAGCTACTGCTTTACTGAACCAAATAAAAGAAGAAGGAACCGATAATTTTGCTGAACTAGCAAAAGAACATTCTACCGAAAGTGCCGCTCAAGAATCTGGCGGAGATCTTGGTGATTTTGAACCGGGTCGAATGGTGCAAGAATTTTCAGAAGCAGTATTCGCCTTAGAAGAACCTAAATTAATTCCAGAACTTATAGAAAGCCCTTTTGGATTTCATATTATTGAAGTTCTTAAACTAACTCCAGAATCTACAGAAACTATTTATGAAGAAAAAGTCTTCTATGAAATGCTCGCTTGGGACAAAAACGAACTACCTTGGATAGAAACAGAACTTGGTGGGCGACAACTAGAAAATGCTATGGTTGGTTATGATGATATTGGTCAGCCAGTAGTTAATCTTCTTTTTGATAAAGAAGGAGGTGATATGTTTGCCGAACTCACTGGTCAAGTAGCAGCTAAAACTTGTGACAGTGGTCCTTGCCGACTCGGAATAAAAGTAGGTGGTCAATGGATTACAACTCCAACAGTAAGAGAAAAAATTGTCGGTAGATCTTCTATTATTACGGGAAACTTTACCTTTGATTCTGCTAAAGAGTTAGCAGATGGACTAAATCTAGGTGCCATAGATGCTCCAGTTATTCTTAGCGGACAAACAACCATCACTCCAGAACTTGGACACGATCAATTAGCAAAAAGTCTTAAAGCAGGAATCTATGGATTCTTAGCTACCATGCTCTTTATGATTATTATTTATCGGTTTGCTGGAGTAATTGCCGCTATTTCATTATCTCTTTATGCCAGTCTATTTATTACCATCTTAAAGATTTGGCCGCCAAGTTTTGGTGGACCAATTGTATTAACTCTAGCCGGAATAGCAGGAATTGTTCTTTCTATTGGACTAGCTGTAGATGGAAACATTTTGATTTTTGAAAGATTTAAAGAAGAAATTAAAAGAGGAAGATCTCTCCCTCAAGCAATAGATCTTGGTTTTGAAAGAGCTTGGACAGCAATTAAAGATTCTAATCTTACCACCCTTATTACTTGTATAATCCTCTTCTCTTTTGGTAGCTCCATTATTAAAGGATTTGCTATTACGCTAATCGTAGGAACACTT
>CAYWLU010000087.1:0-2676 GCA_964459435.1 uncultured Candidatus Peribacteria bacterium | reverse complement strand
CTCCGCAGATGAAAACTGCACGACACTTTGTGGAGACTATGTATCTTCAGCCACCGCCCAGCAAAGCAGTAAAGTATCGCAAGCTGTGTTGTGTGGGGCTCTCGTAGTGCCCACAAGGAACAAATATTTTGATCTAGGCAAGGCCGCCGACGAACCATAGAAACAGCCCTATTCACCGCAGCAATTATTCAGAAGCGACGACCGTACTGACACCTTGCCTTTGGCTACATGGCACGTTACCACGAAGCACCTCAGTAGAAATGAGATGGAGAATCACTTACCATAACGACGTATTAATGTTGTCGCTTGGTACGGAATCAGACCACAATTGTGGTCGCGATACCCCTTTTCTCAGTGTATGTTCATTGTAGCATACTTCATGTTCAGTGTCAATACTTTTTCCTCTTTTTTTCGTTTATTCTCCTCTCTTAATCGTTTCTATCGCTTGATTAAGTATTTGATAGTAAAGATTTAAACCAACCTTGCTGATCGAACCTGATTGCTCGCGACCCAAGATATTGCCCGCACCACGGATTTCCAAATCCTTTCCAGCGAGTTGATATCCTGCACCCAAATACGAGAACTTCTTGAGAGCAGCTAATCGTTCTTTAGCTATTTTTGTAAGTGAATGTCTTGGATAAAGAAAATAGGCATAGGACTGATTTTCTCCTCTACCAACTCTACCTCTTATTTGATGCGCCTGAGCCAATCCTAGGCGAGTTGCATCTTCAACAATAAGAGTATTTACATTTTTTAGATCAAGACCATTTTCAATAATTGAAGTGGCAATCAATACATCATATTTACCATCTCTAAAATCATGGATTGTTTTTATAAGAGTTTTTTCAGGCATTCGTCCATGAAGAGACGCAAAACGGACTTTGGGCAAAAGCTTTTTCAGTCTTTGTTCTGTTGTAGCAAGAGTTCCAATCCGATTATGTAGATAATAAATTTGTCCACCTCTTTTTAGTTCTTTTTGTATAGAATCTTTTACTAATTTTTTATCAAAAAGAGAGATGTGCGTTTCAACTGGCATCTTGTAAACTGGTGGAGTCATTATCAAGCTAATGCTTTTAAGATTAGAAAGTGCCATATGAAGAGTTCTTGGAATAGGAGTAGCCGAAAGACTTAATATATCAACGTTAGCCCTAATCTCCTTTAATTTTTCTTTTTGTTTCACTCCAAATCGTTGTTCTTCATCAATAACTAAGAGACCTAAATCACCAAACTCAACATCTTTAGAGAGAAGTCTGTGAGTACCAATTACAATATCAATTTTTCCTTCCTTAAGATCTTTTAAAGTTTTCTTTTGCTCAGCAAGCGGCACTAACCTGCTCAATAGCCGAACTTTTGCTGGTAATCCCTTAAGTCTGTTTGTAAACGTTGAATAGTGTTGATCTGCAAGAATAGTAGTGGGGGAGATAAAAGCAACTTGTTTTCTATTGAGACCAACTCTAAGGGCGGTTCTAATAGCAATCTCGGTTTTTCCGAAACCAACATCTCCACAAAGAAGTCTATCCATGGGCTGATTTGACTCAAGGTCTTTAATAATTTCTTTCCATGTTTGTTTCTGGTCTGTCGTTAATTCGTATGCAAAACTTTCTGACAATTTATCTTCAATCTCGAAAAATGAATCATATGAAAGTCTTGTCGAAAGTTTTCTTTCTGCATAAAGCTTCACAAGTTCTTTGGCAAATTTGAGTGCACCTTCCTTAACTTTCTTTCTAGTTTTTTCCCAGATGTTTCCACCCAATCGTGTTAACCTGGGCTCAGCAAACCCTAAATATGGCGAAAGCTTATTCTCAAGTCCTTCTGGAATAAGCAGAATATCGTTTTGAGCATATTCTAGTTCGTAATAATTTTTATTTTTACGAATAATGATCCCTTTAAAACGACCAATCCCATGATCTAAGTGAACCACATAATCTCCAGAAGAAAGATTAGCAATTGCTTCTTTGGGAACTTTAAACTTTTCTTCAAGTTCTATTGCTTTTAAGTCTTTTTCCTTAAGAGCATAGATTCTTTCAATGGTATTTCCAAGAAATTCAATTCTTAGAGGATGTTCAAAATTAATCGGATATAAATCAATAATTTCACCTCTATGAGCATAGTCACCTGGCAGAGTTACTAAACGAGTTTTATCGTAATTAAGGCCATCTAGTTGTTTTAAGAGCTCTAGGGGACTGATCCTGTCTCCTTGTCCTAGAAACACTGAGTAGCGTTGCCAAAAAAGATTAAAAGCTCGAGCTTCTCGAATTTTAGATTCATTTTTATTAAACCATTCTCTTATCTTTGTAATTTCTTTTGCATCAAAAATAGCCTTAGCTTTGTTCCAAGAAAGGCCTAGCGCTTCGTTAAAAACTTCTGCTTTTTTAGCAAGAATGAGATACATTAAAAAAGATAATTATAATGATAGCTTTGTGTAGTATTGACATCACAGAATCCCTGTGTTAGACTGGTCAAACCTTAGAACTATTGACTTTATAGAGTCTGTATGATATACTGAGAGCAGAGAAATGTTTAGTTCTTTTTCTAACCTTATCTACGAGTGTCGAGGCAGGAACCCCTCCTAAACCTGCTTAGGCCGCAAGGAGTAGGAATCAAGGCAACTGCCCTGGTTTCTATCGCTCGTGGGTAGGGTCAGAGAAAGAACTTTTGTACTTTAAAAGGAGGAAA
>CAYWLU010000086.1:0-2724 GCA_964459435.1 uncultured Candidatus Peribacteria bacterium | reverse complement strand
GACAATACGATTGCAAAAAATGCGGAGAAAAAGGCAACATTATAACGCTTGCCAAACATCTTGGAGATACCATCAATGACATCGCCTTAAATCCACGAAAATCCACGAAAAATATCCGAGAATATCCGAAATTTGACCCCGCTTTGGTTGAAATCTGCCATCAAGCTATTCCAGACCGTATTCGCCAGTATTTGAACGCCAGAGGCATTACAGACGCAATTATAAGCGATTACAAGCTCGGCTGGGGCGAGTTTTACGGCAAATGGTGGATTACTATTCCCATTCAAGATATTGATGGGAACTTTGTGTTTTTCAAGCTACGACAAGACCCCAACTCTGGAGACGATAAGATAACTTACCCCAAAGGAGTTGAAGCCCAGATTTACGGCTGGGAAATGCTAACAAATACTAACAATCCGCTTATTGTCTGCGAGGGCGAGTTGGACAGGTTGGCTCTGCTTTCAAAGAACATACCCGCCATTACTTCAACGCACGGAGCAATGACCTTCAAAAAAGAGTGGATAGAAAAAGTCAGAAAATGTCAGAAAATCTACATCTGTTTTGACAATGACGAAGCAGGTAAAAAAGGAGCAGAACGGGTGGCAAAAATGGTAGAAAATAGTGGAGCTAACAAAATCCACATAATCACTTTGCCAAAAGAAGTTGGCGAAGGCGGAGATATTACTGATTATTTTATAAAGTTAAACGGCAAGCCAGAGGAGTTATTTAGCAAATATGTAAAAGAATATCCAGAAAAAATTGACACCTCACAATTTAAGCCTTTTTCTTCTCAGGAGCTTATTAAAATACTCGGTTTAACAATTAAAAAGGATGAAGAAAATAAACTAATAACTTTCTTGTGCCAGCTCTCTGCTTATACAGAAAGTTCTCAATTTAACATCAGCTTCAACGCCCCATCATCAACTGGCAAATCTTATATTCCCACTGAAATTGCTCGGCTATTTCCAGAAGAAGACATTATTGAAATCGGCTATTGTTCTCCCACTGCCTTTTTTCACGATGTTGGAGAATATATCAAAGAGAAAAAAGGATATTTGATTGATTTGTCCAGAAAGGTTTTGATTTTTCTTGACCAACCGCACACTCAACTTTTAGAACGCTTACGACCCCTTCTTTCTCACGATAAAAAAGAAATCACTTTGAAGATTACAGATAAAACCCAAAAGTTTGGATTAAAGACCAAGAATGTATTATTAAGGGGCTATCCAGCAGTAATTTTCTGCACGGCTGGGTTGAAAATTGACGAACAAGAGGCAACACGATTTCTTTTATTATCCCCACAAACAAATCAGGAAAAACTTAGAGAAGCAATCCAAGAAAAAATTAAAAAAGAAACAGATGCTAATGCTCATCAAGAACGGTTAGATAGCAATCCAGAAAGAAAACTATTAAAAGAAAGGATAAAAGCAATAAAGCAGGAAAATATCAAAGAAATTAAAATAGGCTCGCCTGAAAAAATTGAAGAAAGATTTTTTAAGAAGAATAAAATGTTAAAGCCAAGACATTCAAGAGATATAGGACGACTTATCTCTCTTATCAAATCCTTCGCCTTATTAAATTTGTGGTTTAGAGAAAAAGAGGGTTCAATCATTGTGGCAAGTGATAATGATATTGATGAAGCTTTCAAAATTTGGGATGCAATTTCTGAAAGCCAAGAGCTCAATCTACCACCTTATATTTTCCAGCTTTATCACGAAGTTATTTTATCTGCTTGGAATGAAAAAAATAAAAACAGGTCTGAAGAATTTGAGGAAATAACTGGGGAGTTGGGCTTAACCAGACAAGACATAATCCAGAAGCATTATCAGGTATATGGACGATTTATAGTAGATTGGCAATTACGACAACAGATTATTCCAATGTTAGAAACTGCGGGCTTAATAATGCAAGAACAAGACCCAAATGATAAAAGAAAAATGTTAATCTACCCTACTGCCTCGCTCACTATCCTTAAAGAAGAAAACAATAGTGAGTTGAGGGGTGGGGTAAAAATTAAAGAAAAATAATAGTGAGATAACTCCAGATTTAGGAGTTTTCTAACGCTATAAAACAGACTAATAGTAGGTAAAACTATGAGTGAAATATCACAAAAACAAGATAAAAAAATGATAAAAAAAGAGGACAAAAAAGACAGAATAGAAAGAGAGCTTAAAATCTTCACTGAAAGTATGGGGGCTTCCCGTAATGGAATTGAAGAATACATTGATTTAAAAGAAAAGAAAAAATTAACTTCCAAAGAAGAAAAAAGGCGAGACGAGCTCCAGCTTGAAATCGCAAAAGCAAACGGACTTCAAAATGGCATTTGGGCGTCTAATCTTAGCTATGGGAAGTATTATAAGTTTTTAGCCACCACACGAAGCAGTTTAGTAAAAGAATACGACTGCCAAACGCCAACAGAACTGATGCTTGTTGATAGAATCGTTGCTAATTACTGGCGTTCAATGAAATTAGATATGATATTTCACCACCTTATAGAAACAGATGAGGGTAGATATTCCTTTAATGATTCAAAAATAAATGTGATAAGAGAATTAAGTAAGGGATTGGAATCTACCAGTAGACAATTAAATACGAGCATACTTATCTTGAAAGAACTCAAACAACCAAAATTGAATGTTAAAGTAAATACTAAAAACGCCTTTATAGGGCAGAATCAACAATTTAATGTGAATAAACAAAATAAGCAACAACAAAGTGAAATCA
>CAYWLU010000085.1:0-2733 GCA_964459435.1 uncultured Candidatus Peribacteria bacterium | reverse complement strand
AGTTAAGACAGGAGGGGAGTGAAGTGTACGAAAAAATCGTACGGTTGAAAATACTGGCTCAGGATGGAAAGAAAAGAGAAACAGATTGTTTTTCCACGGAAGATTTATTGCGTGCTATTCAATCAATTCCATCCCCTAAAGCAGAACCTTTTAAAGTATGGTTAGCCAAAGTTGGATACGAAAGAATAGAAGAAACAGAAGATCCAGAACTTGCTTTTGATAGGGCAATGAAAACATACCTGAAAAAAGGATATTCCAAAGAATGGATTAACCAACGATTAAAAAGCATTGAAGTAAGAAAAGAGCTGACTGATGAATGGAAAGCAAGGGGAATGAAAGAAGGATTAGAATATGCTATTTTAACTGATGAAATAACCAAAGCCTGGGCAGATAAGAGTGTGAAGGATTACAAAAAATTTAAAGGACTCAAGAAAGAGAATTTACGAGATAATATGTCTAACTTGGAGTTAGTACTGAATATGCTGGCAGAAGCTTCAACTAAAGAAATATCTAAGAAACAAAAACCACAAGGATTACCAGAAAACAAAAAGGTAGCTCATAAGGGTGGTCATGTGGCGAAAACAGCTAGAGTAGAGATTGAGAAAGAAACGGGAGAAAGTATTGTTTCTAAAGAAAATGCGAAGAAGTTAAAAAATAAGAGTGCAAAGAAGTTAACCTAATTGAATAAAAAAATCGGTATTTCTTATTACAAACGTTGTTCTAGTTTTTCATAAAAGTTTTCTCGGGTAGCAATCATAATAACAATGATGTCTTTTTCTATTTTGTAAGCTATCCGGTAAGCAGATCTCTTAAAAAAGAAGTGATGGGTACGGATAGGTTTTAATTTACCTGTTAGAGGTTTATTTAGATAAGGATCTTTACCAATCTTTTCTGCTTCTCTTTCTATCTTCAAATAAAGAGCGTAGTCACACTTCTGTAAGAATTTATAGGCGGCTCTTAAGAATCTTATTTCCATCTGTTAAAAAGAACGAGAAAAGGTCTCTTTCTGAGAATAAGATTCGCTAGTCTTCTTATAGTGATCTAATTCTTTGAGAATAAAATTTGTTTCTTCTTCTGACCAAGCTACTTCTTTTTCTGCTTGTCTATTCTCTAAGAGGAAATAGAAGTGCAGAGCTTCATTAACAGTACGACTTTTATTGGCTCGTCGAGATAGCTGGTCCCAGATAGTGGGATCAAAAGAGACGGATGTTTTTTTTACAGACATGAGAATTACTTAGGTATTACTATTATACAAAAAGTAATACTATATTGCAAATAAAAAAGAGTTTTTATTCCAAATTATTCTTTCTTCTCTTATTAAAAAAACTTACACTTGCCTCCCAAGAATTTCCCACATGAAAGAACTTATCTTTTCCGTCGAAGCGTGCCGAGCCATAAATATGGTTCAAGACACCAATAAGAATGTCTTTATTACTGGAAAAGCAGGAACAGGTAAATCTACCTTACTAGAACACCTACGACTCAATTCCAAAAAGAAAATGGTAGTCCTTGCTCCTACAGGAGTTGCCGCCATTAATGTGAATGGAGATACCATTCATTCCTTTTTTGGATTAAAACCCGGTTTTGAATTAGAGGAAGCTGAAAACAAACGAGTTACTGAAAAAAAAGCTAAACGCTATCTCAAATTAAAGACCATCCTCATTGACGAAATCTCTATGGTAAGAGCAGACTTACTAGATGCGATAGACGTTTTTCTTCGTAAAGTACGGAATAACAATAATCCGTTTGGTGGAGTTCAGATGATTTTTTTTGGAGACTTATATCAACTACCTCCCGTAATGACTTCTCGTGACCGAGAGAAATTCTTGTCAGAATACGATTCTCCGTATTTCTTTTCTGCTAAAGTTTTTCAAGGAGCTAATGATTTATTGTCAGAATCATTTCATTTGGAATATGTAGAACTAGATGAGATTTATCGACAAACAGATTTGGATTTTATCAATGTCCTTAATTCTGTCCGGAATAACTGTGTGGGAGAAGATCATCTCTCCCTGCTTAATTCTCGGCATGACAGGGACTTCGTCCCTCCAGATGATGAAAAATATATTCATCTGGTAACGACTAATATGGATGCGGCAGAAATTAATTCCAAGAAACTAGCTAAACTCACCAACAAAGGCATTACCTTCCAAGCCAAGAAAACAGGAAAAATCGCCAGAAATCTTACCCCCAATGACGAAGAAGTCACCGTCAAAGTCGGCGCGCAGATTATGTTTATTTACAACGACCCAGAACGCAGATGGGTTAATGGAACGATTGGACGAGTCGTAAACATTGCCGAAGATTACAATGAAGAAAAAGATGAGATGGAATCTTTTTTGATTATCGAAAAAACAGATGGCAACCGCGTCGAAGTTCGCCCATATAAGTGGGAAATTTCTAAGTACACTTTTGACAGCGGAGAATTTAAAAGAGAACAAATTGGATCTTTTACCCAAATCCCTCTCAAGCTCGCTTGGGCAATTACTATCCACAAAAGCCAGGGGAAGACCTTTGAGAAAGTTATTATTGATTTAGGAGGAGGAAGTTTCGCTCATGGACAGACCTATGTAGCGTTGAGTCGGTGTACGAGTTTAGAAGGAATTGTTTTACGTCGTCCGTTCCGACAATCTGATGTGATAATGGATAGGAGGGTGGAGGCGTTTGGGGGAAAATAAGAAAGTCCCTCGACTTCGCTCGGGACACAGTATCTTTCCCACTCACTTCCTCACT
>CAYWLU010000084.1:0-2807 GCA_964459435.1 uncultured Candidatus Peribacteria bacterium | reverse complement strand
CATAAGTTAGTAAAGAAACTAACAGAACTCAGAAAATCAGGAGAATTGTCATATCTTCGTCCTGACGGGAAATCTCAAGTTACTTTTCAGTACGAAGATAACCAACCCAAAAGAATCTCTGCTGTGGTACTTTCTGCTCAACATGCTCCAGAGGTTTCTCAGGAACAAATAAGAAAAGATTTAGAGGAGAAATGTATCAAGCCAGTTTTGGGGGATTATATGGATAAGGAAACTATTTTACATATTAATGCTACTGGGAAATTTGTTATTGGTGGTCCTCAAGGAGATTGTGGCATAACTGGAAGAAAAATAATCGTGGATACTTATGGAGGATTTGCTCGGCATGGAGGAGGCGCTTTTAGTGGGAAAGATCCTTCCAAAACAGATCGTTCTGGAACATATATGGCGAGATTTGTAGCTAAGAATCTAGTAGCTAATAAGTTGGCTACGAAATGTGAAATTCAATTAGCGTATGCCATAGGAGTTGCAGAACCAGTGGCTATTTTTGTAGAAACTTTTGGCACTTCCTCAAAAAACCCAGAAGAATTAGAACAAATTGTCCGTGACAATTTTGATCTTACTCCTAAAGGAATAATTGAGACTTTGGATTTACTTCGTCCTATCTATGCTCAAACAGCTTGTTATGGTCACTTTGGGAGAGGGGATTTAGATTTGCCTTGGGAGAAGGTTAAAGTAATGTAGAAGTAATTGTCATCCCGCATTTATTGCGGGATCTAACCATGAAAATAAAATAATACTTTGTATATATCTTAACAAATCCAACTCATAGTGTTTTATATACTGGTGTTACAAATGATTTAGAGCGTCGAATATATGAACATAAAGAGAAACTTGTAGAAGGATTTACTAAAAAATATAACTGTCACATTCTTTTATATTACGAAGAAACTACAGATGTTTATGAGGCCATTATAAGAGAAAAACAAATTAAAAAATATCCGAGATTATGGAAAGTGAATCTTATAAAACAAATTAATCCTGAATGGAAAGACTTAAGTTTGGAGTGGGAATAGAGGAGGAGGATAACTGATCTCTAGATCCCGCAATAAATGCGGGATGACAGGGATAAATAAATGCGGGATGACAGGGATAAATAAATGCGGGATGGCAATTTGTTTTGGTTTATTAATCATTACTCATTATTCATTAATCATTGTAATAGTATATTATAATATAATACCATTTTTTCTCTAAAGAATTATAATTCTAGTAATGGAAGAGAAGTTTATGCAGGAAGCGATTGAGTTATCTAAAAAAACTCTCACAGAAAATTGTGGTGGTCCTTTTGGTTGTGTAGTGGTTAAGGATGGAGAGATTATTGGTCGAGGATGGAACCAAGTAACCTCTAAGAATGATCCAACTGCTCATGCAGAAATACTAGCCATAAGAGAAGCTTGTCAGAAGTTAAATTCTTTCCAATTGGAAGGATGTGAAGTTTATACTAGTTGTTATCCTTGTCCTATGTGCTTGGGAGCAATTTACTGGGCTAGACCTAGTAAAGTATTTTACGCTAATACCGCAGAAGATGCTGCCCAGATTTATTTTGACGATGCCTTCATTTACCAAGAAGTTCTCAAAAAATCATCAGAAAGAATAATTCCATTTAGGCAGATATTATCTGAAGAAGCTAAACAAGTTTTTACCGATTGGTCTAATAAGGAAGATAAGATTCAGTATTAAACTCCTGCAAGTTTCAATCCTGCAATGCTACCAGCCATTACTAAAATAATAATCCATTTTTTTAGGTCTAGTTTTTCGTTATACCACCAGTCAGCTAGAATCATGGAAATAAACATGCCTCCTCCAACAGAAATAGCACTAGCAATTCCTACGGGACCAATGGTAATTGCATAGGCAAAACCTCCCGAACCGATGATAGTAGGTGAGGCAATTAAAAGAATTTTTCCGAATTTTTTCCAAGAGATTTTTTTAATTTTTTGTTTTAAGAAAACACTTCTTCCTAGGGCTAGGATTAAGGCGAAAATACCAATACATAATTCCCAAGAATAAGCGGCAATATATGGATTTAATTCTCTCGCTACTTTGCTCATTAGAAAGAAAGTGCATCCAGTAAAAACAGAGGCAATAAGTCTTAAACAAATTCCTAAGCTAGTTCTTGTGTCTAAATGTGGCATCCAGCTTTTTTGAAAGCCAAGAAGAATTCCACTTCCCAAAATAATTCCGATTAGAATAGCTTGAGCTAAAGAAATTTTTTCTTGGAAGAAAATAAATCCTAAAAAGAAAATTATAATAACGGTGGCACTATTTCCAAAAGCATTAGAAACTCCTACTGGCAAGAATTTTACAGCGGTAAAACTAAGAGATAAGGAAATTGCTCCAGAAAGTCCTGCTCCCAAGATGAGGGGTAAAAATTGTGGAATGGCTAAGAAGTCTGCCTTACTAGCAAAAAGCAACAAGGGAAGCATTGAGATTCCTAAAGATAAATTTCTATATACTGCCAAACTCAATCCATCAATTTTTCTAGCATGATGAACTAGAAGAGTTCCTTGAAAGGTATAGGCGAACATGGAGAGAATAACGAGGAAGAAAAACATGTAAATTAATTATCAATCTTCAATCTACAAACTACAAATAAATTTTACTAGTGTCATTGCGAGCGACCAAAGGGAGCGTGGCAATCTCTGAGATTGCTTCACTTCGTTCGCAATGACAGAGGATGATTGTTTTTTCAACTTTTTATCTTTTAAACTTTTTAACTTGCTTATTTTTAGGATGAGGATGAAATCTTAATTCTGTATCTTCCAGAACAATTTTGGCGTTGGGAA
>CAYWLU010000083.1:0-2812 GCA_964459435.1 uncultured Candidatus Peribacteria bacterium | reverse complement strand
ATATTAAAGCTACTTACATCAATAGTGAAAACTTCAAAAAATAATTCGTAATTATGAATTATCCATTATCCATTATCATCTGATCTTTTTAGAGCCTATTTTGATGCTCGAAGAAACAAGCGAAAGCTTTATTCGGCTAAATGCAAATGCCATATGCCGATAGTGGACACACACCAAAAGAACTATCTGTTATGAAGATGGTTTTTTTGTCATTCTGGCTTGCCCAGAATCTGAGGAGAATTTATTATAGGGGTAAGCGTTAAGGAATCTCTTTAATTGATTAGATCCCACTCATCGAGGATAACGAACTGCGTTGAGTTTGTCCGCCGCGGCGGACGACACAGATGATTAGCGAAGCATCACAAGCGGGAATGACCAGTAAACAATGAAAAAAAACCATGAACTATTCAAACAAACTTATCCTCTTCCAGTCCAAACAAATTCGTCGAATTTGGCACAATGATGAATGGTTTTATTCTGTTGTGGATATTGTGGAAGCCCTAACTGATAGTATGAACTCGCGAGACTATTGGTATAAAATGAAAATTCGAGAAGAAAAAGAAGCACAAATTCAGTTGTCGACAATTTGTCTACAACTGAAACTAGAAAGTATTGATGGGAAAAAATATGTCACTGATTGCGTAAATACGAAAAATGCTTTTCGTCTCATTCAATCAATTCCCAGTAAAAAATCAGAACCGTTCAAAATGTGGCTTGCTGAAGTGGGAAAAGAAAGGCTTGATGAAATTGAAGATCCAGAACTAGCTCAAGAACGAATGAAATCCCTCTACGAGCAAAAAGGATACCCGAAAGACTGGATTGATAAAAGATTACGGGGAATTGCTATTCGACAGAATCTTACGGATGAATGGAAAGAACGAGGAATAGAACATCAAAAAGATTATGCGATTTTGACTGCAGAAATTTCTAAAGCTACTTTTGGGATGACTCCGAGTGAATATAAAAACCATAAAAATATTCCTAGTAAATCTAAGACGAATTTACGAGATAATATGACTGATCTTGAGCTAATTTTTACTATGCTTGGAGAAAAAATGACAACAGAAATATCAGAAGATGAAAAACCAAAAGGAATGCCCAAAAATAAAAAAATCTAAAAAACTACCACTTCTTGTCATTCCAGCCACACCACGGCGGGCAGGCTTGTCTGAAATTATGAGCGTTGTTATCATATGTGCACGCCTGCCCGCCGTGGTGGGACTGACAGGTTCGTTATAAGTATTCAAGATTACAAATACAAAGATTAAGCGGAAGATTCTTCACTGCGTTCAGAATGACGGTTAGTATTTATTAAGAAGATTCTTCGCAAGACTCCCTGGCCTAGCCCGGCCGAGGGCAGGCAGAATGACGAGTTATTATTTATTACGAAGATTCTTCTTCGCTTTGCTCATCAGAATGACGGTTTATTATTTAGCTCCGTCATTCTGAACGGAGTGAAGAATCTTCGTAATAAGTATTCAAAACCACTCTGTCATTCTGAGCAAAGCGAAATGCTCCCCTTCATAAGGGGAGATGCCCCAACGGGGCAGAGAGGTTTTTTTGTAGGATGAAAATCAATAAACCCCCTCAATCCCCCTTACAAAGGGGGACGAAAGAAGAATACGAAGAGAATGCAAGGGATCTCTCCATTCCGCTTCGCTTCAGTCGAGATGACAATGTTTTTTGTCATTCTGGCTTGCCCAGAATCTGAAGAAAATTTATTATGAAGGTAAGTGTTAGTGTCTCTCGCTTTGTCATTCTGACCCTAGTGGAAGAATCCCTTGCATTATGACAAATACAACAAAATGAAAAAAATATTCTCCACCAGCCCTGTGAAATCCCGCAAAGCGGGAAGAGTCTGCCGTGGCAAACGATTATTTCATGAAATTCTTCTCTCATTAATCATTGCGTTCATCTTTACAGGAACAGCGGAAGCAGGTTTTTTTGATTGGGTAGGAGGATTTTTTAATACCGCAGGGAAATTAAATAATTCATCAAATGGACTCGTGGGACATTGGATGTTGGATGAAGATTCTGAAACACTCGGAACAGAACTTGTTACCAATGGTACTATGGAAGCAGATAGTAATTGGACAGATACAACATCAGCTCCTTCTAGTAATATACGAAGTACGGGACAAATTCATAATGGATCACATTCTCGTCGATTTATTCCTGACGCTATTGATGAAGGAATTCAATCGGATGCTTTTACCACTACAACTGGAAAAAGATACCGCGTACATGCTTGGGTCTATCCAGATGATGGAACAACTGTAACGGTAACTATTCGCAAAGGAGATGATTCTGGAGATGTGTATGACACATCTCAAACAGGACTCACTCAAGATGCTTGGAATGAAGTAACTTTTGATTATACAGAAACCGCAGGAGGGGCTGGGGCATACATTATTTTTGATAGTGGAGCTTCTTCTACTGGTACTTGGTATGTTGATAACGCTTCTCTCAAAGAAATCCAAGCCTTCGATTTATCTAATAATGGAAATACGGGAAGTCTCTATCAAGACAGTACAATTTACACTACCGATAGATTTGAAACGAGTAATGAAGCTATGGAATTTGATGGAGCGAGTGATTTTGTTGATATAAATCCTACTTATCCAACAGATTCATTTAGTTTAAGTTTTTGGATTAGAAGAGAAACTACTGGTGTTACTACTGGTTATATATATTTAGGTAGGAGTTCTCTTTCTTTTAGAGGTTATATAAATATGGATCAGCAAATTAAGGCAAGATGGAGAAATGTAGCTGGGGATTATTCAAATTATTTACTTGCTCCTTCTATTGGTAC
>CAYWLU010000082.1:0-2886 GCA_964459435.1 uncultured Candidatus Peribacteria bacterium | reverse complement strand
ATTTTCTTATCCTCGTTATTTAAATACAGGATGGTTTTCTCCAATTATTAATATGGGCGTTCCTTTAGACATCTCTCTCTTTTTACATCCCGTCGAAACAAATCTAATTTTAAAACAACTAAGGAGAAGGGTAACCGAAGCTCAAGCAGAATTAGCAGAAAGAGAACAGAAAGGATTAATAAGAGACCCTTCGCTTGAAACAGCATATCGAGACTTAGAGCAACTTAGAGATAAACTCACTACTGCCCAAGAAAGAATGTTTCAACTTGGAGTATATATTACTGTCTACACGAAAGACGAAAAGGAATTAAGAGAAATAGAAAGTGACCTAAGGTCAATTCTTGAATCAAGGCTTGTATATATAAAGCCGTCACTTTATCAACAAGACAAGGGATTCAATTCTACGGCTCCTTATGGAATGGATCTTTTGAATGTCCATACGCCGATGAATACATCGCCTCTTTCGAGCATTTTCCCGTTTATTTCTTTTGATTTAAGCTCTAATAAAGGAATTCTCTATGGGGTTAATAGACATAATAATTCTCTCATCCTTTTTGACAGATTCTCTTTAGAAAATGCAAATACAACCGTATTCGGGATAGCTGGTTCAGGAAAAAGTTATGCCATAAAACTTGAGATACTAAGATCTTTGATGACAGGAACAGACTGTATAGTCCTAGATCCCGAAAATGAATATAAATTTTTATCGGATGCAGTCGGAGGATCTTTCTTTAATATTTCTCTTTCTTCAGAAAATCACATCAATCCTTTCGACCTTCCAAAACCAAGAGAAAACGAAGACCCTGCGGATATTTTAAGATCTAATATAATTAACATGGTAGGGTTGTTAAGAATTATGCTTGGAGGGCTAACTCCAGAAGAAGATGGGATCATGGATATCGCCTTAACTGAAACTTATGCATCAAAAGACATTACCCCTACTTCTGATGCTAGTAAATGGGAAGAAAACGTTCCTCTAATGAAAGACTTAGAATCAGTACTAGAAACAATGGAAGGGGCAAAATCACTTTTGGCTAGACTAAGAAAATATACCATGGGGACATATTCTAAATTCTTCAATCAACATTCCAACGTAGACATGAAAAACAATATGGTAGTTTTCGGCATTCGAGATATGGAAGATGAACTAAGACCAATCGCAATGTTCATCGTTATGAGATATATATGGAATGCTATTAGATCAGAGCTCAAGAAAAGGATATTAGTCGTAGATGAGGCATGGTGGATAATGAAAACAGAAGATGGCGCTTCTTTCTTATATGGCTTAGCAAAAAGGGCTAGAAAATATTGGCTTGGAGTCACCACTGTTACGCAAGACGTAGTAGACTTTATGAAATCAGATTACGGAAAGCCTATTATCACAAATTCTTCTCTGCACATTCTGATGAAACAAAGCCCAGCCATGATAAAGACCGTAAAAGAAACTTTTGACTTAACAGAGCAAGAAAAAAATCTGTTATTAGAATCACCCGTAGGGGAGGGCTTATTTTTCGCAGGGCTAAAACACGTAGTAATGAAAGTAGTGGCCTCTTATATAGAAGATCAGTTTATTACAACTGCACCAGAAGAAGTTGCGAAAATTAGTAAGGCTAAAGAGAAATCAAAATAGTTTTGATAATTGGCAGTAGAAGCAACCCCCAAAGAGGAAGTAGAGATAAAGAAAAAAGGAGGGAAAAGGCTCTCGAAAATACCCTCAGAAATCCTCTTCTCACCGGGGGGAATGGTGCTTTTGTTTTTTGCCCTTGTAATGGAAGCAATTGATTTTCTTATCCCTATTCCAGGAGCTTGTTGGACAATAGAATTATTGATAGAATTATTTTTTATTCTTCTCTTGGTTATAATCGCCAAAACACCATTTAAAAGCCTTATTATTCCTTTTATTATCGAAAGAGTCCCGGGAATCAGCGACATAGTCCCGACTTGGGTTATAAGGATGATATTCTAAATAAAATGTTTTTTTCAAAAAAAAGAAAGAGAATTATAATATTTACTGCCTTATTTCTTTTGTTTTTAGGCAGTTTTCTTTTTGCCCAAGCAAGAGAGCTTGAATTAAATTATCCTCAAATCGGCAATTTTTCATTAACGGAAGATTCTGTTGACCTTCCCGCTTTTATAAAATACATATTTAATTTCTCCATTGTTCTTATAGGAATAATTGCTTTTGGAGGACTAATATTTTCAGGATTTCTTTATCTAACCTCCTCTGGTAATTCCGCCCAAATAAAGAAAGCTAAAGACGGTATTACGGCAAGCATCGTTGGGATTCTATTGCTTTTAGGATCTTATCTTGTTTTGGAGAAGATAAACCCAGAACTATTAAAGTTAGAAAAAGAGGATTTAGAAACGATAGACATTGTCAGTTTTGACGAGTTGAAACTTCCAGACGATATAACGGGAACTTGGATAGAATTGCCTGTTGAAACAAGAATTGTAGGGGTTGAAGGAGAAGAATATGGAATGTTTGAAGAGAAAAGACTTGAGAGAATAAAACAAAACGCAAAAGATACCGCGGAAGAAGCTGGGCTCATAGCCACGACATCGGGAAACCTTGCTTCTCTTGCCGACAAATGTAAGTGCAACCATGGTGCTCAATCCGACAATAAGTGTAGCGTGCCCGAATGTGATGGCGATTGCAAAACGAAAGAAAAAGACGATGACTCAGAAGAATGCATAGACACTTGTCAGGGATTATGTTGTACCTCTGACCCCTGTTGCGACGTAAGAAGTGAAATAGACGGAGAAAAAGCAAAGAATAGAGAATCATCAAACAACCTTCAATCATTAAAAGAAAACCTTTTTAACGAAAAAAAAGATTTAGAAATAGAAACAGAAAAACTTAAAAGGACCTTAGAGATAATGAGAGAT
>CAYWLU010000081.1:0-2972 GCA_964459435.1 uncultured Candidatus Peribacteria bacterium | reverse complement strand
GAGTAAAAGCACTAGAATAAGGGGGGAAAGAAGGTAGAATTTTTGACGCAAGGATTTTTTTTCTTGGTCATTCTGGCTTGTCCGGAATCCTAAACCGTTGTTATTATACGCCATAAGCGTTAGCGGGGAACTGTTGTTTGGATAAGTGCTAACGCTTTCATATAAGATATTTCCTCATCTGATTCTGCTCGTCGAGGATAGCGAACTGCGTTGAGTTTACTCATAAGTAAGTGAGTGACACAGACGATTAGCGAAGCGTCACAAGCCAGAATGACTTATTTTGTGTGGGGTAAAAAACTGGGGTCTTTTTAGAAGAAAGTTGCTTGACAAATATAGTATAAATAGTTAATAAATAGCTGTGTTTTTACAATAAAAAATGTCTGAACGAAATAAATTAAGAAAAATTATTATTAACGAATCATCTATTTTAGACTTATCTAAACAAGAGAAAATCTCAGCCGAACAAAGACTGTTGGAAGCCCGACAAGAATATGAAGCCGCCCTACGAGAAGCCTTAGTTTTTGCTCATACTCTCCATTTTAGAATTGCTATTTTTGGTAGTGCCAGACTTTGTCCAGAATCTGATGAATTCAAGTTCATTAAAGAGCTAACTCGTTCTATAGTTGATAATCGAAAAATTGACATAGTAACAGGAGGGGGTCCGGGAATTATGAAGGCCGCCAACGAAGGTCTAATGGCCTCTAGAAAAAATGGAAACGGAAATGAGAAAGAAGCAAAAAATTATGGTTTAACGATTGAACTTCCTTCCGAAAACAAGCCTTCAAATAATCTTCACTTCGAAACTAAGCACGAGCATTTTGGAACTCGTCTACAACATTTTGTAGAACTTTGTCATGGCGCTTATCTTGGAGAGGGAGGAATTGGAACGCTCCTAGAACTACTGTATGTGCTTCAGCTAAAACAAGTTAAACACATTGAAGCGTCTTTTCCTCTTGTAGCTCACCCCAAATGGAAAAATGTTGTTGATTCATGGAATAATCGCCTTTACCACGAACGAGTTAATGAAGAAAAAACTCCTCTAATAAGTAAAAAAGACTTAGAATCAATTGAATTCTCCAATGATATTGATGAAATTATAGAAACTTTTTCCCGTCATTATGATGACTGGTACAAAAATATTCACAGCAAAGTACAAATTGTCGATTAAATTTCTATTTCCAATTCTACCGGACAATGGTCAGACCCCATTCGGTCATTGAGATATTTAATTTCTTTTACATTGGTCACTAAATCCTTGTCTAAAAAAAAGTAATCTATTCTCCATCCCACATTTCTTTCTCGTGCTCGAGTAATTACATGCCACCAAGAGTAAATTATTTCCTCTGGATAAAGAGAACGAAAAACATCGATCCAGTTGTTTTTTATTACTTTAGTTACCCAGGCTCTTTCTTCTGGTAAAAATCCAATAGATTTTTGGTTATCCTTAGGTCGTGCCAAGTCTATTTCTTCGTGAGCACAATTAACATCTCCAGCCCAAATAACTTTTCTTCCTTCTTTTCTGAGACTGTTTACGTATTCCAAGAATTTCTCATAGAAAACTAGTTTGTCATCCCAAGCTTCTGGAGATTTTCCACCATTAGGGAAGTAGATACTAAAAATAGTCCAATCTTCTAGGTCTACTCTAGCTACTCTTCCTTCTATGTCCGAATATCCCGGAAATTCAGTTTTAAAAACTAATCCCGGGTTCTGGGAAATTTTTGAACCCGGGATTAAAAAATCTTTTTTTACCCAAATCCCTGTCCCCGCGTATCCAGGTCGTTCCGCAGAATTATAGAATTGCTCGTAAGCAGCGTATTTCTTTATTATTGGTCCTAACTTATCTTCTTGGGCTTTTGTTTCTTGGATAAGAAAAACATCTGGATCATGAGTTTTTAGAAATTCTTCTAAATCTCCTTTGCGATCTACTGCCCTAATTCCGTTTACATTCCAAGAAATAATTTTCATTTTTTATACGCCACGGCGCATTTTACAGATATTATTTAAACAATGAAGTTTGAATTTCATTCTAAAAATCTCATCTCCTTCTTTTATTTTGGCTTGTTCCCAGTCTGTTCTGATTCCAAAAGGAGGTTTTTTGAAGAATTCTACCTTGGAGAATACAGAGTTCTCCACTGTTTCCAAAGTTTCTTCAAAAAGAAACTTCTGATCTGTTTGAAAAACAAATTCAGTATCTTTTGTGATCCATTCTGCAGATTTCTCTAAGAATTTAGAGGTAATAAATCTTCTTTTCTTGTGTTTCTCTTTGAACCACGGATCTGGAAAATTAACGTAAACTGTCTCCAATTTAATTCCCTTCTCTATAGAAGGACGAAGAATCGCTTCAAAATTGCGTCCTCCGTCGCCATCGAAAACAACAACATTTTTATTATTCTCGAATTTCTGGCGTAATTTGTCTGCTAAAGGAATTCTAATTTCAAAAAGAACGAAATTCTTGTCTGGAAATTTCTCTAACAATTCCGCCGTAAATTCTCCCTTACAAGCTCCCATATCTACAATGATGGGATTGTTATTAGCAAACCCCTCAAAAGAATATTCTTTGGTAATAGACAGGGGGTTTACGTGAGGACGAAGTCTTTTAGACATCGGAATAATTGTAACATATAAATGGCATTATATTATAATGTAATAATTTCCTATTGATTCTTCTGCCAAAAAATCGCACAATCGGAGTGACTTATCCCCTAATAAAAATGAGCCACGATCCCCTACCATTTCTAAAGAAATTAGACCCTAAAATTTATGAAGCCATCTCTGGAGAAGAAATCCGAGAAGAAGATGGTTTGGAATTAATTCCTAGTGAGAACTATGTTTCTCGGGCTGTTCGAGAAGCTAATGGATCTGTATTAACCAATAAATACTCAGAAGGTTATCCACACAAAAGATATTATGGCGGACAGACTTTTACAGATGTTGTAGAAGAAGTTGCTATTGAAAGAATCTGTAAACTCTTT
>CAYWLU010000080.1:0-3095 GCA_964459435.1 uncultured Candidatus Peribacteria bacterium | reverse complement strand
TTGAGTAGTATCAATATCCATTGTCTATATTTTATCACACTTTTTTAGAAGCTCCGCATCGTGAACAACGTTAGAACCATTATCCAACGGCAAAATGAGTATATTTACATACCAGATTTAAGTCCTCAAAGTTAAATTATCAGATTTTACCCTACCCTGCTACTCACTATTTCTCTTTATTCGTAAATATAATCGAGATATTTTTTATCAATACTATAATTATCATACATATAAAGAATAAGTCGTTTTGGATTTAAGATTCTATTATTACAATCGACTGATACTAAATTTATAGAAAGACAGGCGAAAAAAGTTCCATCTGACAGATAAATTTTTGGTTTTTCGCCAACTACACTAAACGGATTATTAGAAGAAAGTGTTGGCCAAATTCCATTTCCAAAAATAAGATTCCCGTATTTGCCTAATTTATAAAAAATACTTTCACTATCAAATCTATTTTTTGTTATTTTACCCAGGTAACCCTCTTTTCCAACAAGATAAGCTTCTTTTTTAATAATTTCTTCTACCGTAGATGGAGGAAGATAAGAGGTAGCAACCCATCCACTATATTCTCCAAATTGACCCTCTGCTAAAAGTCTGATTGCTGTTTGTTCTTTTTTTTGCTCCTCCGATGAAATGTAAATCTCCAGTTCTTTTATAAGTTTTTCTTTTGGATCTTGATATCTTTCTTCTATCTCAATCTGAGGTAAAGAGGAAGCTGGCGGCATAACATAAATAGTATCTTTTGGTTGAAGTTGTGGTTCTTCTTGTTTTTGTTTTTGTTTTTTATCATTCAGCTCTTCAACTTGGCTACTCTCTGGTTGGATTATTTCTTCTTTCGGTGTAAGCGGCTCTTTCATTTGCAGTTCTTCTAGTTTGGTTCCTTGTTCTGCCGGAACTGTAACGTTTTCTCTTTTCTGAAAAACCTGAGCAATGTTAGAAGCAAAAGGAGCTAATTTCCCTTGCCTATATAAAACTATTGTAGCTCCTACCCCACCAGCTACTACTGTTATGATCGCAATTAGTAATGGAATCTGGATAAAGCCTTTTTGTTTAATTTTTTCTTTCATAGATTAAAGTGAATCCTTATAAAGATTCATAAGCTTCAACCTGTTTCTCATATTCATATTTTACCATTACATAATCGTTGCCCCATTTCTGTTTTGCTCTCGCCATAATCTCTGGGTATGCTATTTGTTGGCTAATCCACTCATAAGCGTTCACTTGATTTTCATATTCATATTTTACCATTACATAATCATCGCCCCATTCTTGCTTTGCCTTTGTCATAATATCTGGGTATTTGGTCTGCTTAACAACCCAATCATACGCTTCTGTTTGATTATCAATTTCATACTTTACCATTTCATAATCATCGCCCCATTCTGCTAAAGCTTCTGCTTTAAAAATCTCTATCATTTTATCCCTATCAGTCTTCGTTTCTGGCTCTGGTTCTGACACTGGCTCTGGTTCTGGCTCTGGTTCTGATACTTCTTTTTCTATTGTCTCTCCTGTTTTTTCCTGTTTATCAGGTTCTTTTTCTGTTTCGTCTTCTGTTGCCTTTTCTGTCATCTCTCCTATTGCTACTTCTTTTTCTGATTGTAGTTGTGTTGGTTGTGCTACTTTTTCTTTAGGTTCGTAGGTTATCCCAACTAAAACAAAAAAAACAAGTATTGCCACTCCAAAACCTAACCCTATCTTTTTTCTCGTTATCTCTTTTTTAATAAGACGGGTAAAAATAGATGGGTTTATCAGCCCTACAATTAGACAAATAAATGAAATGAAAAATAAAATTAAAAATAAATCTGCCATAGTTTTTTAGTGTTAATTTTTAATGATTTTTAACCTTTATTTTCTACTTCCTGTAATTATAGTTATAGGAAGTTCAAGGTTATTTTTAGCTAATTTTTACCTTCTTTTTTTCTCATTTTTAAAAGCCCAATAATTATAAAAATAGCTCCTATGGTTAATAAAATTAAGGCATTCTGGTTGTAATAATAATAGATGGTAGGGTCAATACATTTATAGCTCTTAGACCAGTTGCTTAATAAGATTTTTGCTGTTTTTAAGCAAAATTCTGAAAATTTTACGAATAAAATTTAGCAAAAATATCAAAAAAATCGGGTTTTTCTTGTTAAGCAACTGGTCTATTCTTTAAGAGGGATTGAAAATACTAAAAATCAGGCCGTTGTCATTAAATTCAATTAGTAGGCAGATTCCAACAGGCATCATCCATCCATCCCCATTCTTTTTTTATTTTTGCAAACCATCCTTTTTCTTCTGTTAGTAACGAACCCACTTCTTTAGACAATATTGAATACGGTGAAGGATAGGAAAAAGTCCAAACGTCATCTTTTATAGAAAAATTATAATATATTGTGTTGGTTATTTTCAACTCTAGTGAGATTAAATCTGATATTAGATTATTGATATTGTTGTTGTATTCTGTGCTAGAAACAGGCAAAGTATAAGAGAATTTATTTATTTGTTGTTTCAACTGTTTCGCCTCGGTTAAATAAGGATCTAAATCTGGTAGAGAATTTATAATAGAATCAACATTTTTCTTAAATGATCTTTCTACATTTTCTAAAAGATGAAGATATTCTTCGTAAGTAATATTTTGCTCGTCCCAACTCCACTGAAATTGCGAGCAATGCAACCACGGTTTAAACTGTTCAGAATTAGAAATATTCTCTCTCATTTTTTTATGCCGTTCTACTATTGCTGGTTTAAACATAGGCATAGCGGTAATACTGCTTGTTAAATTTAAATAACTACTCAGTTCTTTGTCTATCCTTGCACTATAAGCACTGGCTATTTGATCAATATCCTGTTCTAACATACTAATTTGATTAGAGTAATAATTTACACCAGATTCAATTCTTTGAGAAATCTCCTGTTCTTTTTGTTTTTGTTTCTCTTCCGCTATTCTTTGAGCTTCCTCTTGTCTTTGTAATTCTTCCTGTCTCTGTTGTTCTTCTGCTATTCTTTGAGCTTCTTGTTCAGCCTTTAATCGTTCGGCCTCAGCCTCAGCCTTAGTTTTGGCTTTCTCTGCTTCTTGTTCCGCTTTTAATCTTTCTGCTTCCAGTTGAGCT
>CAYWLU010000079.1:0-3163 GCA_964459435.1 uncultured Candidatus Peribacteria bacterium | reverse complement strand
TATTCCAGAATTCAAAGAAACTTTCGGCTACTTGAGGACCAATCCCATCTATATGTAAAAGATCTTCTAATTCAAATAGTATATTATAATATGCTGACAGTTTTTTGTTTTCTCCAAATTTACCTTTAAAAAAATCGGAAATTAATTTGGCATTTTCTTTACCGACAAATCTAATCCCTAACCCCGAGATTATCTCAGATAGAGTTAATTTCTTTTTGGCTTCCAGGCTATCTAGAAGATTAAAAACTTTTTTATGTTTGAAGCCAGAAAGTTCAATAAGATCGAATTGGTCTAATTTCCAGAAGTCGGCTGGAGAACTAATTAGGTTTTTTTCTAGCAAGGCATCTATGGTACTTTCTCCCAGTCCCTCAATGTCTAGGTTCTTAGCAAAGTGGATTAGTTTTTCTCGGTGTCGGGCAGAACAATCTTTATTAGTACATCTGGCAACAATTTCTTCCATGTCTAAAGTTTCACCACATTCTGGACAAGAGGTTGGGAATTGGATTTCTTTTTCTGTGCCATCTCGCATATCTAGAATTGGTTCCAAAATTTCTGGAATAATTTCGCCTGCTTTACGGACAATAACTGTGTCTCCAATCATTACTCCTTTCCGTTTCATTTCTCCAGCATTGTGAAGAGTTGCTCTGCTTACAGTAGAGCCAGATATTTCTATGGGAGAAAGAATTCCTACGGGAGTTATGGCGCCTGTTCTTCCGATTTGGAAATGAACATCTAATAATTTAGTATATTTTTCTTCTGCGGGAAACTTCCAAGCAATGGCATGTTTGGCGGTTTTAGCAGTATATCCGAGTCTTTTGCGAAGAGAAAAATCATGAACTTTTACCACTACGCCATCTATTTCGTACCACATTTTTGCTCTTTCTTTTTTGTTGCTCCATTTTTTACAAAACGAAATAACTTTTTCTATGTTTGGAAAAACTACGAAATCTTTTTCGTACGGTAAACCGAGTTTGTCGAAAAAGGAAAATAGTTCTTTCTGATTTTGAGGAAATTTAAACCCAGGTTCTGAATTTCCCGAATCCGGGTTTTCAGAACTCTGTAACTCATATAAAAAAATTCTTAAGTGTCTTTTTGCGGCCATAATGGGATCTAGTTGACGAACACTTCCGGCAGTTAAGTTTCTTGGGTTTTTGAACCCGGATTCCAGAGATTTTGAATCCGGGTTCTGAGAACTCTGATTAATTTTCTCAAAATCCTTATTAGCAATAAAACATTCTCCAGAAACTTCCATAGTTAAAGGTTCTGGGAGCTCTAAGGGTACATTTTCACAAGTTCTAATCGTGTGAGTAACATCTTCGCCAGTGATTCCATCTCCTCGGGTGAGCGCTTTAACTAGTTTTCCTTTCTCGTACCAGAGGGAAATATTAATTCCATCTATTTTTAATTCGCAGGAGTATTCGATTTTTTCTAATTTTAAGAATCGTTTTACTCGTTCATCGAAATCTCGCAGTTCTGATTCTTCAAAAACATCTCCTAAAGAATACCGCTGAGATTTGTGGGTGATTTTCGGTAGTTTTGCAGATAAAGGGGCTCCAACTCGTTGAGTAGGGGAGTCTGGGGTAATTAAAGTAGGGAATTCTTTTTCTAACTTAATTAGCTCCTGTTTCATCTGGTCTCGCACAGACTCTGGGACGATACTTTTATTTTCGTTAAAATAAGCCTTATTTGCTGACCAGATTTTCTGGTGCAAGACAGAGATTCGTTTTTTAGCTTGGTTAAGATCCATTTTTTCTTTCTTTTTCTCGTTAATTATGGTACAATTACTCGATTTATCCAATATTTTAATGTGGTTTGTGCCTCGTAATCATAAACAGAAAAAGTCTCGCAAAAGTGCGTTCGGGGGACAGGTAAAAACTAAAGAAGAAGTTCAAGCTCTTAGTGAGCGGATTAAACTAGCAGAAGAAGCCGAACTAGCGAAGTTCGAAAAAGAGTTCGAAACTAAGGCTAAAGACTTGTGGAAATAGGTTTCTTGTGGTATAATAAACAGAAGTAATAAATTATAAAAATTATGGCTGAAACTGTACCAAACAATCTCGAAAATCCAGACAGGGTTGCGGCAATCCAGGAAGCTCAGAGAGCGTTTAATGATCTTGAACGGGAAATTGAAAATCCAGTTGGTCCAGTAAGAGTTATTGAGGCTCCGGAAGTCCGAAGTGAGATATTAATCCCAGATGCTTCGGAAAACACAGAAGAGTTTATGGAGGATAATGAAGATTCCGATCAAGAGGGACTTTCAGATGAGGAATTACCAGAAAATATAAACAACACAGTAAATGAAGAGCGTGAAGAGAGCCTGCTTCTTCTTCCTGCGATTAGTGGAGTACGAATCAATACAAAAGTTCTTTTGCGTGCTTGTAAAGATAATTTGAAAACCGAAATTAATAGTTCGAAAATTGAAGGAAAAGAGACCGTACAAAATGTGGTAGACGGAGTTTTTACGGGATTAGAAGTGAAGGTAGATGATTCCCAGCAGCCAACGCTACCTGAATTTGATGCTTTTCTTCCATTAATTTTGAATGAAATCAAGGGGAGTTTCCTTTCAATTGTTGGTGGAGAAAGTGATAAAGATTTGATTAAAGAAATATTAGAAAAAGCTGAGACAAAAACAGCATACGAAAATGCAGATACCAAATTACGAGAAGGATGGATAGATTCTGCAAATTATGATAAGTCTCGGGAGGGGAGACGCTTTGGGGAGCCGAAAAACACCAAAGAAAAAATCGATATTCAAAAAGAAAATATTAAATTATTAGAAGGCATTGAAGAATATGATCCAGAAAGATTGAAAACAGAATATGAAAATTATGTTTTAGAAGGAAAGGGAACTTATTCTTATTCAGAATGGGTTAAAGGGAAGGAAATTGGAACGATGGAGAAATTAATGAGATTTCTTGGACCAATGTTGAAGATGTTTGGAAGAATTAAAGGATGGATTGCTGGAGGTTTTAGCTCAGAGTCTTGGGAAGAATCAAAAACAGAAAAAAGGAAATCAGTAGAAAAGACCAAGGAGGGATTAAAAGAATTAGAAGAAGGTTTGAAAACAGAAGAAAAAAATGCAGAAGCTTGGAAGAAACCAAAAAATGTGGACTCAAAAATAAAATTTGATACTTTTCGGAAACAAAATTCACCGTTATTTTCTTTT
>CAYWLU010000078.1:0-3190 GCA_964459435.1 uncultured Candidatus Peribacteria bacterium | reverse complement strand
CTTTCTCAACAAATTTACCCCTAAAAACCCCCCACTTTTTTTTCTATATGCCAAAATTTAAAATTTAGGTATATAGTACAATTACTTAATTTTTAATATTCCATGCTTAAACAATCACTCGACAAACTTCTGACAAATTCTCAGGAGAAGATTTTGCATAATCTTTCTTCTTCTGAGTTAGCAAAAAATGTTATCACAGAAAAAAGCGCTATTTTATCTCCTACTAAAGCCTTGGTTACTTGGACCGATCCTGAATCGACAGGAAGAAGCCCTAGAGACACTTATCTTGTCCGTAGCACCCAAAGTGAGGCTAATATAGATTGGGAGGCTCCTAATAACCTAGCGATGCAACCAGAAGTCTTTGACGAACTATGGAATGAAGCTTTAGAAATCTTAGGAAAAAAAGAACATATTTACACCTCTAACCGAGTTATTGGCGCCGATGCTAGTTATTCCTTGCCTGTAAAACTAGTAACAGACAATGCTCTCACTGCTTTATTTGTAGATAATATGTTTAGACCCGTACCAGAAGGAATAGAACAAAGTGTTTTAGCAGATAACAAATTTACTCTTTTGGTTATCCCTAGAGATAAAATTAAAAATCAGAATTATGATTCAGGAATGACTGTTAGTATAGATTTAGATCGAAAACTAGGTCTTGTTTATGGATCTAATTACTGCGGTAGTGTTAAAAAATTAATGTTTACGGTAATGAACTACCTTACCCCAGAAAAAGGAATTCTTCCTTTACACTGTTCTGCTAACGAAGGTACAGACGGTAAAAGTGCAGTAATTTTAGGACTATCTGGAACAGGAAAAACAACTCTTTCTGCTGACGAAAAAAGAGCTTTACTAGGAGACGACGAACATGGTTGGTCAGAAAACGGAGTAGCTAACTTTGAAAATGGTTGCTATGCCAAACTTATTAATCTCAGAAAAAATAAAGAACCAGAAATTTTTAGAATTGTTTTTGAAGAAAACTTTAATCCTAATACGGTCATTATAGAAAATACAATGATGTACCCAGACGGTCACTTTGATGTCGATGATGAAAGATTAACCGCTAATTCTCGTTGTTCTTATCCTTTAACTGCTCTTAAAAACTACAAACCATCTTCTTGTAGTGATCATCCTACAGCCATTCTATTTTTAACAGCAGACGCCAATGGAGTTTTACCTCCTGTTTCTAAACTAAGCCCAGAACAAGCAATGCTCTGGTTTCTAATGGGATACACTAGTAAACTTGCTGGAACAGAAACTGGTATTACAGAACCAAAAACAGTGTTCTCTAGGTTTTTTGGAGCACCATTCATGCCTAGAAATCCTGAAGACTATACTGAATTATTGAACAAAAAAATTGTTCAACATAATACTAATGCCTATCTAGTTAATACTGGATGGACAGGGGGTCCATATGGAGAAGGTAACAGAATAGATATAATGATTACTAGAAATATCGTAGATGCTTGTCTTAATGGAGATTTAGAGAAAGTAGAATACAAAAAAGACAATCGATTTCATGTCTCAGTTCCCCTCTCTTGTCCGAAGGTAGAATCTAATATCTTAGATCCTAAAAATACTTGGCAAAATAAAGAATCTTATGAGAAAAGAGCCGATAAATTAGCCAGTGAATTCTCTGCTTTCTTTGATAATAATTTCTCTCAAGTAAGTGAAAAATTAAAATCCCAGTGTCCAGGGAAGTAGAGCAATTTTCAATTAAAAATTGAAAATTTAGTCATTAGCTTTTAGCTATTAGCTAATTTATTATTATTCTTGTCATCCCGCATTTATTGCGGGATCTAAATGTGAGTTAGTTACTTGCTTTGTTATATTATAATATGCTGTCAGTGTATTATGTATTAAGTATTATGTATAAAATTCCAAACACTAAAAAATATTAATTGAAATTTTGGCATAATGGAAAAATCCAAAGAACCAAATATCGAGAAAAGTTGGCTAAAAAATTTACAAGATGAATTCCAGAAGCCTTATTTCCAAGAACTAAAGGAATTTTTAGTTAAGGAAATAAAATCTGGAAAGAAAGTCTTTCCTCCTCCTAATCAGATTTTTAGTGCTTTTGATTTCTGTCCTTTTAATAAAGTCAAAGTAGTTATCCTCGGACAAGATCCTTATCACGGTACAGATCAAGCTCACGGACTTTGTTTTTCTGTTAATAAACAAATTGCAATTCCCCCTTCTTTAAAAAACATCTACAAGGAAATTCATGATGACCTAGGTTTTGCTATTCCTTCTCATGGGAACCTAGAATCTTGGGCAAGACAAGGGATTCTACTTCTAAACAACACTCTTACTGTCCAGAAATCTAATCCTATGTCCCATGCCGGAAAAGGATGGGAAGAATTTACAGATAAAGTAATCCAAGAGATTTCTGATAAAAAAGAAGGAGTTGTTTTCTTGTTATGGGGAAAACATGCCCAAACTAAAGGACAAAATATTGATCGTACTAAACATTCTGTTCTTACTGCTCCACATCCTTCACCATTTTCTGCTCATAGTGGTTTCTTTGGTTGTCAGCACTTTTCTAAAACAAATGAGATTCTAAAGAAACTAGGGGAAAAAACTATTGATTGGAAAATTTTATAAAAATTTGCGAAAAATATAAATCACGATAGAGTGAAACATACTTTATTTTTGTTTTTTAAAATAAAGAAAGGGGTTAACAATAGCCGAAATATGCCTTTCAAGAGTCTTAAAGAAAATATTAAGAAAAAAGTTGATTTTGATTTAGAACGAATCCAAAAAGCTTATAATTTAGCTTATGAAGTCCATAAAGAAGTTAAAAGAAAATCTGGAGAATTGTATATTTTTCATCCTCTTGAGGTAGCACAAATTATTTTAGAAATTGGAGGAGATGAAAACATGATTTGTGCCGCTCTTCTTCATGATGTACTAGAAGACGGAGATGACGAAAAGAATCTAGGAGATCAAATCTGTGAAGAATTTGGCAGTGATGTTTTCTTTCTAGTACAAGCAATGTCAAAAGACCGTCGCATAGGAAATAAAGAAGAAAAACAAACAGAATATTGCGAACGAATGGAAGAGTCTCTTCACTTAGATTCTGCTGTCTTTTTCTTAAAAATGGCAGATATGATCCATAATATGCGAACAATTTCCGGTCTTGCTCCTGAAAAAAGAAAAGATTGGATTCATCGTCTACAACACAAATACA
>CAYWLU010000077.1:0-3245 GCA_964459435.1 uncultured Candidatus Peribacteria bacterium | reverse complement strand
GAATATCTGGTGTATCTTTAACAGGATCTGGCTTATCGCCAATAGATTCCTGTTCATTACCTATAAAGTCATTATCTTCTGGGATACCATCAGGTGTAGTTTTTGCTTCAGGTATATCGCCAATAGATTCTTTTTCACTTCCGATGAAGCTGTCGCCGCTATAAGGCTTTACATCTTCGTCGTCTTGAACTTGATCTCTTTTTACTTTCTTTTCATCAGCATTTTTTATAAGTGTATCGGCAAGAGCATGGACTCTATCTTTTGTAGATGCTGCTTTAGAATTTCCTGCTCCTTCTTCTCCACCAGTTGCTTTGTTATCAAGTTCTGGTTTTAAATCAGGATCATCTTTCTCTCCACCAATTCTATCATCTTTGGTAGGAGCGGAAGCATTCTCTAACTTCTGCAAATCTGCTGGCTCTGCTCCCATCGTTGCAGTTCCAGTTGGTGCGGATGGTTTATCAGCAGTGAATGAAGATTCATCGCCAATTGTTGAGTTTCCCGAATATCCTTTTGCAGTATCTTGAGCACTTTGAAGACCAATGTTATCGGCTGATTTATTAAGAACAGCAAGAACACCAGACAGGTCCATGTTAATTTCATTTGTCTTGTTAATATGTCCTTTACTCATTTGAGTCGATTCCTTTACAATGTCTTCTTCTGTCTCTGCCATACGTGGATCGCTTTCTTTAAACTGCCTTTCTTGTATATTCTCTACTTGCTCTTCAGTTCCTCTATTATTTTCACAATTTTTTATTTCTTCTTCGACTGGAGCAACATTATCTTCAACTGAAGCAGGAGTTTCGGCATTATCTGTTCCTATTTCCATAGGTTTAACTTCGCCGCAAGTAGGACAAACCTCGCCACCGGAGGACATATCTTTTTCTTCGCCTTCAATTATTTCGCCTTCAAGACCTTCTTCATCATCTATCTCGTCAACGATTTCGTCGCTTATCTCACCGTCAGTTACGTCATCTACAATTTCATCAGTTGCATCTTCAACAATATCTTCTGGTCCTTCAATCTCTACATCGACTTCAACGCCTTCATCACCTAACTCACCCAACTCACCACCCAATTCTTCTCCCATTCCTCCACCCAACTCTCCATTTTCTTCGGTAGCAACTGCTTCTGCAATTTGCTCTGCAACTTCAATTGGAAGTTCGATAGTAACTGTAGCTTCTCCTTCGCCTTCACCCTCGAATGGATCGAAGTCTCCATCGAAGTCTCCGTCGAAGTCTTCATGACCGCCAAAATCTTCGTCTTCTTCAACCATGTCACCGATCTCATCGGAAACGATGTCATCAAACTGAGCGTATTTAGCTTTCATTGTTTGACAAATTGTTGAAGCTTGTTTTAGTTGGAATCCTTCTCTTACATAGTCTTCTATGCATTCTTCGGTTCCGCTTTTATCGCACCAAATGTCTGCAACTTTGATAGCGAGATAATTTGAATAAACTTCTGCTTTCTTAAGAGCTTTGCAAATTGCATCGCAAAGAAGTTCACCTTCATATGGACCGCTAAGAGCTACAGCATCAAGACCATATCTTCGTGCAATTCGTTCTCTGCAAATTTCTTCTGGGAATTCCTTAACAGTTCCAAGAGCCTGTTTATAGGTTCCTATAACAGATGGAACAGCACTTGCCGTTTTCGTAAGTCCTGTTTTCTTCATAGCAAGAATAACATTACCTTTTTCTTTAGGACTTAAAGAGTCAAAATCAGTTTCTGTCATATTACTTGATGCAAGAGATTTGATAAAGGTATCTTTCTTTCTCAAGCATTTGTTGCATTCAAAATCTAATGCAGTTGGATTCCATTCCCATTGAGCATAAATCTTTTCTGGTTGTTTGGAATCAATCGCATAAGATACTTTATAAGTTAAGCCGGTATCCATGCAAGTTCTTTCGCCATTAGCCAATTTAACAGTTTGAGTTGTTCCTGTGAAAGGACTGACAGAACCTAATTCAATGCCAGCTTCAGAAATTTTAGTTGCTGCTTCTTTTGTTATCCTGGTCATTGCGGCAAAATCGCCGCTTGCCATAGATGGCATACCAGCAGTTTCAGCTACAGGTTCTTCCATAGCACCTGGTTCAGGAAGCTCGAATCCTTCTCCTTCAATTGGGTTTTCTTCTTCTTCTCCAATTCCATCATCTTGACTATCACCAAGGATATCTGCCCATCTGGTAACATTGATAGAAATTTTATATTCAAACTCAGATTGGCAGTTATTACATTTACCAGAACCTTTAATAATGTCAACATCTTGACTGGTACAAACTGGGCAAACAGAGCCAGGAGGTTTAGGCATTAAGTCTTCAGTTCCACCTAAATCGTCTCCAAGATCGGAATTTTCGAAACTTTCCATAGGAGCTTGATCCATTGGATCGCCGCCAGCATTAGGAAGTGTCGCTCCTGCTCCTGGTCCTTGACTCGCTCCACCTTGTCCACCCATTTCTCCACCAAGCATTTGAGCTTCTTTGACTAAAGTATTTCTTTTTTCTTGTCTACTTGCTAAAACAGGAGCGTCTACTTCAAAAGTTTCCTCTTCTTCAACTTTTTTGTCTGGAAGGAATGGGTTAACTTTTTTAGGTTTAGGCGTATCAATTTTAAACTGAGCAACAGATGTTTTCTCTTCTTCAGTTAATGCATTAATGTCTTTAACAGTTGCAACTACAACTCCAGCCTTCTCATCAATGTCTATATTAGTAATAGCCGTTTTAAGTCCGCTATCATCAATCTGTTTGTCTGCAAATTTATGAGTTGCTTCTACAAATGCTTTCTTATTTGTTATGTCTGCGTTTATCTCTTTAATAGAAGCTCTGATTTGATAAAGACCATCTTCTTCTCTATCAAGCTCATTAATAGCTGAGTCAAATTGTGATGTTTTATCAATAACATTGATAGTCGTAGGACCGTTAGCTATTTTAATTCTAGCAGACTCTTCAGCCTGTTTTAAACCTTTTTCGCTAGAAAGAACATGTTTAGAGGCTTCAATCATATCATCAGCACTGATATCTTTAAGATTATCACTCATGCTTACGATTAAAGCATCAACAGCATTTGGAGTCTCTACGCTTGATGATGCAAGCTTGGAGAAGTAATTATATTTACTTTTTTCTGATGCAATAGCTTCTTTTTTATTTGGCATTGCGTTAATAAGAACAAGCATCGCTGCTTTATTGATGTTTTTAGGATTATTAATAAAAACTGCTGCTTTCATAACTTCGGTAGGAGTCTTGTTGTAGAAC
>CAYWLU010000076.1:0-3271 GCA_964459435.1 uncultured Candidatus Peribacteria bacterium | reverse complement strand
TAATAATTTCTTTTATTTTTTTAGCAAAAGGAGAAAAACGACGATTAAATCCAGTTAAATATGGCGTCTTGGTTTCTTTTAAAACATCTACTAGTTCTTTAAGCTCTTTTTCGTTCAATGCCATTGGCTTTTCACAAAATACCGCTTTCCCTTTTTTAGCTACTTCTATGGCTATCTTGGCATGAAGATTATGAGGCAAGGTTATTATCACCATATCAATACTTTTATCATCCAGTATCTCTTTATAATCAGTAGTACAGTATCTCGCTTCAAAGCTTTTGGCAGTTTGCTTAGCATTGTTTCCGTCTAAGTCACATATTGCAGAAATAGAATATAAATCGGAAAGTTTTTTTAAGTTTGGTAAATGCATTACTTTAGCAAATCCCCCAGCTCCAATAAGTCCAATACTGACAACATCTTTTTTTAAAGGTGTTGATGTAATTTCCATTTTTGTTTCTTTTATTTTCCCTACCTCAGGACGATAGGCTAATAAAACAGCAGGTTTTATTGAGGAATTCTCCTCCAAAAACTTATAAACTTGAGGAGCTTCTTCTATTGGAGACACTTTAGAAATCAATTTTTGGAAATTTATCTTTTTTTCTGTTAATAATCTTAGATACTCTTCCATATTTCTTTTTTCTGTCCAACGCACATAAGCAAAGGGATAATCAATACCTTTTTCTTCATAACTCTCATCATATCTCCCGGGTCCGTAAGAAGTGGAAATTAAATAATCAATTTCTTTTTCGTAAAAAGGACTTCTTTTGGGACCTAAGCCAATATTACCAACAACAACAACTCTTCCCTTTTTTCTAGTTATTTCCATTGCTTGTTGAATAATCTCGTTATTTTTAGGAGCTGAGGCAGTAATAATCGTAGCGTCCACTCCCTTCTCTTGAGTAAAATTAAGAACTTTTTCTAAAACATTATTTTTTGAGGAATCATATCCCTGGTCAATTCCTAATTCTTTGGCTAAGTCTATTTTTTTATCATCTATATCAAAACCAATTACCCTAACTCCATTTGCTTTTAATAATTGAACTAAGATCTGACCCAAAAGTCCCAGTCCGATTACAGCTACGCTTTCTCCTAGTTTTATATCAGCCCGCCTCAATCCTTGGAGAGCAATTGAACCCAATGTAACCGAACTAGCACTTTGAAGGTCAAGGCCCTCTGGTATTTTTACTACTAAATTTTTAGGTACGGAGACAAATTCGGCATGATTAGCTTTACCCGCTCCAGCGCAAGCAACCCTATCTCCAATATTAAACTCTCTGACATTATTCCCCACCTCGACCACTATCCCAGATAATGAATAACCCAAACAACCTTTTGTCTTTTTCTGAGTTTCAGCTATCTCTAATGTCTTTTCAACTCCTTGTTCTTTTAAAATATTTAACCCTTTCTTAATTTTTTGAGGATCAGATAAGATTTTTCCAATCAATGAACCCTCAGAATTCTTCTTCCCAGACAATTCTGTCCCTGCACTAATTAAAGAGAATGCAGTTTTAACTAAAACTTCTCCATCTTTTATGGTAGGAACTGGTAAGTCTTCAACTATTATTTTTCCTTGGCTTAATAATACTTGTTTCATATGTTAGTTTTTACCTAAGATTTCTACTTTAAAACCAGCCTTTTGCCATTTCTGTTCGTTAATTAAATCCCGAGAATCAAAAATGTTTTTATTTCTCATATTTTTCATTTTTGCCGGGTTAATATTTCTATAAAAATCATGATTGGTAATCAGTATTAAGCAATCAGAATTCTCGATGGCTTTTCGAATATCCTTTTCTATTTTATAAGGAAATTTCTTAACGAAAGGGTCGTGAATTTTCACTTGCCAACCTCTCCTTTTAGCAAGCTCTATAATTTTTAAAGCAGGGGCTTCTCTCCAGTCGTCAACATCCGCTTTATAAGAAACACCTAAAATTGTTACTATTGGATGTTTAATCCTCTTTAACATTTTAACAACACGGCTTATTACATAACTTGGCATTGAATCATTAATTTCTCTAGCCAACTTTATAACTCTGATTCCATTACCACCCTTCTTTACTAAAAACCAAGGATCAACACTTATGCAGTGTCCTCCAACCCCAGGTCCAGGCAAATGAATATTGACCCTAGGATGAAGATTAGCTAATTTTCTTGCTTCCCAAACATTTATACCAATCTCGTCACAAATTTTAGCTAATTCATTAGCAAGAGCAATGTTAATATCACGATAAGTATTTTCAATAAGCTTTACAAATTCAGCAGTGGTAGTATTGGTTGAATAGATTCTTCCCTTAACAAAAGAAGAGTAAATTTCCTTAGTTAAAGCGGTTGATTTCTTGTCGATCCCGCCAATAATTCTGTCATTTACAATCATCTCTCTTAAGGTTTTTCCAGGGATTGCTCTTTCTGGAGCGTGAGACAAATATATCTTATAATTTCCATGTCCTCTTTCTAAAATTGGCAAAACGGTTTTTTCTGTTGTGCCTGGAGGAACGGTCGATTCAACAATAACTAAATTTCTATCTTTTATAACTTTGTTTATATCTTCTGCCGCCTTCTTTACAAATTTTAAATCCGCTTTCTTTTTGCCTGTTATTGGAGTTGGTACAGAAATTACAAAGACATCAGCTTCTTTAATTCGAGATGAAAACAAAAGGTTTTTGCTTGCTTTTTTAAAAAGTTTTTCGATTCCTGGTTCCTCAAAAGGAAGTCTTCCCTTCTCTAGCTTAGATATTTTTTCTTTATCAATATCAAACCCAGCTACTTTATATCCTGCCTTAGCTAAATAACAAGCAGTAGGCAATCCAATATAACCAAGACCGATAACACAAATTGTTTTATTTTTCATTTTTGCTAATAATCTTTATTATTGTTTCTCCAGCTTTACCCGAACCGAAAGGATTTTCCCATTTTCTTTCTTTGTTCAGCATTTTTGAAACACACTTTGAAATATTTTCAGCATTAGTCCCCGATAAAATATTCCCTCCAGTATCTAAGGATTCCGGCCTTTCAGTATTATCTCTTAGTGTAACGCAGGGAACTTTCAAAACACAAGCTTCCTCTTGAGCTCCGCCTGAATCAGTTAAAATTAATTTTGCATTCATTTCAAGTTTAAGAAAATCCAAATAACCAACTGGCTCAATTAATCTAATACCTTTCGGAACTTCTAATTTAAATTCCTTTATCATTTTATCAGCTCTGGGGTGAATAGGGTAAATTATCGGTAGCTTGAATTTTTTAAAAACCAATTCTAAACCTTTCAAAATCCCCTTAA
>CAYWLU010000075.1:0-3284 GCA_964459435.1 uncultured Candidatus Peribacteria bacterium | reverse complement strand
GGTCACCTCCGTCAGATATCTGAAAACCGGTACCGACATTGTTGTGATAAATATATGTTCCACCGTCAGTCCAGATAGCGGTTCCACTATCATCTGTTTCGCAAGTAACAGTTCCATCGGCATCGATAACTCTAATTGAGGAACCAGCATCACAGGTACCAGAAACTCTTCTTTGAAAATAACTAGTATCATGACTATCTAATAAGTCAGCGTCAGCTGCTTTAGCGGAAATACCAAGATATTTTGAAGAAAGAGCAGTTGTTCCCTCATATAGAGTGGCGGAAATGCCAGATCGGCCGTAATCAGAAGTAGTGGTAAGAAACGCTGTGGAATCCTGTCCATCTAGTTTATCAGCGTCAGCTGCTTTAGCGGAAATACCAAGATATTTTGAAGAAAGAGCAGTTGTTCCCTCATATAGAGTGGCGGAAATGCCAGATCGGCCGTAATCATCTGATGGAGTGAGAACACCAGTCAACTGAGAACCATCTCCGACAAAATAGGAAGCTGTAGTAGTTCCGCCAACTGTTAAGATCCCACTCAAATTACTATCTCCAGCCGGATTAAGATAATAGGCATTATCATTATAATCATAAAATATTGTAGCTTCAATTTGATCTTTGATCTCCAGAGCTCCTTCTTTCGATTGGGCGTTAGAACCTACATTAATTGGAGCTGAAACATTACCATCAGGAGGAGAAGCAGTTGGATCATTCCAAACAGCCAGAATAAAACTAGTCACCAAACTTAAAACTAGAACACTAAGAATTAAAGAAATAGATTTTGCTTTTAACATATTTTTTTAAGCTGTTAGCCTTTAGTTAATAGAAAATAAAACTATTGACTATCGCTTGTTTAGTTATTATTTTTTATATTTTATTAATATAACTTGCCATAAAATCCGTTCTACCTCTAATGTTTTGAGATGCTTCAACAGAAACCATATCTCCAATAGAAAGATATTTTAATCCTTCTTTCCCTTCATAACGAATGCTTTTCCCTTTTTCGAATATAATAGTCTTAGAATTAACAAAAATGCTCAAAGTTCTTTTTTTCTGATCTTCAAAATTTGAACCATTGCCAGTTATTATTATTCTATCTTTTCCAACAGAATTGACAGTTCCTTTGGTATTAAAAATAACAGGTGGCAATGAAGTACCGACAACTCGAACAGGATTTTTGATTGCTTCAGGATTTATTTCTTCTAAACTTTTTCCTTCTTCGATTTTACCAACATTTCCAGTTTTCATTTTATCAGGAATAATTTCTTCCTCAATAGAAATTTCTTCTTTTTCCGAAACCTGCTTAAAACTAATTGATAGAGCAACCACAACTACAATAAGAACAATAATCACTACTAAAAGTGCTTTTGGGTTAGATTTTAATCTTAAAAGTTTAGATCCAAAATTGTTCATAAATTTAAGTTTTAATTTTCTTTTTTATTTTATTGAAAAGAAATAATAATTAACTTTTATTTTTTTTATTTCTTTTTTTATTATACATAAAAATTAAAAAAGATAAAAGCCAGTCAAGTGTGGATAACTTAAAATACTTATTTTACATTCGCTTATATAAAATTAGAAACATTTTTTAGAATAAATTATACTAAATTTGGAATGTCCAAATATTCAATACAAGTAGTCGGGGCGTTGGGAATCGAACCCAAATTACAAACTCCCGAAGCTTGCATAATGCCACTATATTACGCCCCGTATTTTTTAAAATGTATCACGTGAAACATTAGCTTACCCAGTATTTTTCTTTAGTCATTAAATCTTTCTTGGTTTCTATTTTCTCTCTTTCACTTCTAGCTTTACGAGCTATTATCTCTAAATCTTTTTCATCAGACTCCCCCAATTTCTTAATTTCTTTTATTAAAGTCTTTTTTTCATTCATTTCCGGAGAAGACAAAACTTGTCCTAATAAAATATCTAGGATTTGCCCTATCTTCGGTCCTCCATTAAAATCCAGAATCTTCATCACATCATTGCCATCAATTTTTAGCTTCTTTACTGAAATAGGATCATGAGAGATCTTTTCAATTAAATATTTTAAATGCCTTAGCTTATAGGGTATAGCCTTGGGACAGCCGGAGCCAATCCTATCGCAATATCTTACTTGTAAAAGCTCTTCAATGTTTTCCATACCAACTTGTCTGACAAGTCTTCTTACGGAGCTTTCGGAAACTTCTCCTACATTGTAGTAAAATAGGTGATATCTAATAAGTCTGACAATTTTCTCAATATCTTTTTTGGGGAACTTTAAACGTTCTAGTATTTGATGAGCTATTTTTGCTCCAGCTATTTCATGTCCATAGAAAGTAGAATTTGGACCGTTTCCTCTTTTAGTTCTTGGCTTTCCCACATCATGTAAGAGAGCTGCTAATCTTACATGTTTGTTATAGTCCTTTTTTGTTGCGTATTTTAAGCACCTTAGATTATGATCATAAACATCATAGATATGATGTTTATTCTGTCCCATTTTGTACCCGTCTTCTAATTCTGGAATAATATATTTTAAAAGACCTAATTCCCTTAAAAGATCTATTCCTTCAAAAGCCTTATCTGACATTATAATTTTCATCAATTCTTCTTTTATTCTCTCTTGAGAAATAACTTTAAAAAGTTTCACGTGTTTCTTTATGGCTTTTTTTGTTTTTTCTTCAATCTCCCATTTCTCGCCTAAAACACAAACAAATCTTACTGCCCTTACCATTCTTAAAGCATCTTCTGAAAACCTATCCTGAGGATCTCCAACAGTTCTAATAACCTTATCCTTCAAGTCTTTTTCTCCGTTAAAAGGATCAATTACGTCTTTCTTGGCTAAAGCCATTGCATTCACAGTAAAATCTCTTCTAGCTAAGTCTTGCTCAATTGTTTGGGCGTATTTAATTGAATCTGGGTGACGGCCATCAGAATATTTCTCATCAATACGAAAAGTAGTAATCTCGATTTCTTTTAATCTAAGATTTTTGGAGCCAGTTAACACTGTTACTGTTCCAAATTTATTATCAGAATAGCTTTTTAGAAAAAGCTTCTTAATATCTTCTGGCTTCGCATTTGTAGCAACATCCCAATCATTAGGATCTGCCTTTCTTAAAAGATCGCGAACGCAACCACCAACAATATATGCCTGAAATTTAGCTTTTTCAAGCTTAGAAATTACCAATTTTACTTCTTTGGGAATAATCATTTTTTTATCATAACCTAAAAATTGATTTTTTCCAAATAACTGATAGAATAAAAAAAGCCCTTGTGGTGTAATGGATAACATTTTTGTCTTCGGAA
>CAYWLU010000074.1:0-3305 GCA_964459435.1 uncultured Candidatus Peribacteria bacterium | reverse complement strand
GAGGTTTAATAGTTTTTTACTGCGATATTCTACTTTTTGAGTCAAATCCATTTTTCCTTCTAAAGCGATCACAATTGCGCCCAAAGTGTCACCGCGTTTTACTTGTAGAAAAGGAGTATATTTTGGTTTCAATTTAGCAAGTTCTTGTTTAGTTTTTGTTTTTAGTTCTTTTGCTAATTTATTTTGAGTTTCAGTACTCCATTCTGCTTCAGCTCCTTTTAGTCCGTTTTTATTTTGGTTTTTATTTACCACACCGTCTCGTTTAATTTCGCCATATTTGTATATAAATTTGACTTGAGGAGACTCTTTTTCGAAATCGAAAGATGATATATATTTCATTTTTTATTGTAAAGATCAGAAGATTATATCATAAATATCAAAGAAAAGCAAGAAAAAGTTTTTTCCTTATCTAAAAGTTTTCAAGAAGAGTTGACTTTTTTCCAAAGTTTCTCAAAATACATCCGAAAAATTTCTTTAGATAATTCTCACTTATTTACATGGCAGAAAAAGACCCCGCAATCGTTAAAGTATCAGGCCCTTTAGTTGTAGCAGATAATATGCATCATGCGAAGATGTACGAAGTAGTTCGGGTTGGAGAAGAAGGGTTGGTGGGAGAAGTTATTAAATTGGAAAACGGATTAGCTTCTATTCAAGTATATGAAGAAACAGCAGGTGTTGGACCAGGAGAACCTGTAAAAACTACTGGAGAAACTCTTTCTGCAGAACTTGGACCGGGATTACTTGAAACAATTTATGATGGAGTGCAAAGACCGCTAAAAATTTTAGAAGAAAAATCTGGTCACTTTTTAGCTCGTGGTATTGATGCGGATGGTTTAGATCACAATAAAAAATGGGATTTTGTTCCTAAGGCCACTAAGGGTGATTTTGTTTCCGAAGGAGATGTTCTTGGAACGGTTCAAGAAACTTCTCTAATAGAACACAAAATTATGGTGCCAGTTGGTATTCACAAAGCGAAAGTAGAATCTATTGAAGGCGGTAATTTTACTGTGATAGAGACGGTGGCAGTTTTACAAGAAGGAGATAAAAAACATGACATTCAAATGCGTCAGTACTGGCCAATTAGAAGTCCTCGTCCAGTAAAAGGAAAACGATTACCAGATGAGTTGCTTAAAACAGGCGGTCGTTCGGTAGATATGTTTTTTCCTTTGGCCAAAGGAGGAGCAGGATGTATTCCTGGGCCATTTGGAGCCGGAAAAACAGTGACACAACAAACTTTAGCTAAATATTGTGATGCTCAAGTGATTGTTTATATTGGTTGTGGAGAACGAGGAAACGAGATGACAGAAGTGCTTAACGAATTTCCTCATCTTCTTGACCCAAATAGTGGAGAACCACTTATGCGTCGAACCGTGATGATTGCCAATACTTCTAATATGCCCGTAGCGGCTCGAGAAGCTTCTGTATATACCGGAATTACTATTGCGGAATATTACAGAGATATGGGATATCATGTAGCTCTTATGGCCGATTCTACTTCTCGTTGGGCAGAAGCTATGCGAGAAATCTCTGGACGTCTAGAAGAGATGCCAGGAGAAGAAGGTTATCCTGCTTATCTTGGTTCTAAAACGGCAGAATTTTACGAAAGAGCCGGGGCAGTTGACTGTTTTGGAGCAGATGAAAGAAAAGGAACTTTAACAGTTATTGGAGCAGTATCTCCTCCGGGTGGAGATCTTTCAGAACCAGTTAGTCAAAATACTCTTCGTGTTACAAAGACTTTCTGGGGATTAGATTCTAAACTTGCTTATCAAAGACACTTTCCAGCTATTAACTGGCTTAAGAGTTATTCTCTTTATCTGCCAAATTTGGAAAAAAGTATGCGTGAAAATATTGCCCAAGATTATTGGGAAGTAAGAGGGCAAGCTATGTCATTACTACAAGAAGAATCTAAATTAGAAGAGATTGTGAAACTAGTTGGACCAGAAGCTCTATCTCTCCGAGAAAAATTAACTTTGTTTGTATCTAAGTCTATCCGAGAGGATTTCCTTTACCAGGATTCTTTCAGTGATACCGATGCTTATACTCCACCACGGAAACAATATGAGATGCTCAAGACAATTTTGTCTATTTATAACGAAGCTCTTCAATTGACTGATCGAGAAGATTTCGATTTTACCAAGATAGAAAATCTGCCTTGTATTCAAAAGGTAGTAAAAATTAAGGAGCAAGAATTAAAAGATGACGATGTATCTGTTTTTGAGAATGTTCGAAAGGAGGTTGCTAGAGAAATGGGAGCGTTGTAGTTAATCTTCAATCTTCAATTTTCAATCTTCAAATAAATAAAACCAGTGTCATCCCGCATTTATTGCGGGATCTAGCGATGGGTTAACCACCTGCTTTATTTATGGTTAGATACCGGAACAAGTCCGGTATGACAAAAGAATAAAGGCGGAGCGATGCTCCGCCTTTTTTTAATTCAGAGGTTAAATCTAACCAGCACCAGTGTAATCTTTTTTGGTATCATTCTTCTTCATTCCTGGTTGAGGAGGAAGATGGGCTTGGTTAGTTGGTTGTTTTTTTGATCTTATTTTGACCTTAGGAGCTCCAACGCCTTCAGCGATGTGATGCTTTTCTTGACCAATTTGATCATTTTTTTCTTTTTTTAAAGTCATGATTGCCCCTTTTCGTTAAAAAATTCCAGCAAATAGACGAGCGTATTCCAAGATGTTTTGGACATTTGTTTCTACGAAATGGGCAAAATCATCTTCTTCCTTGAATTGCTCTTGAAGTTTTTTCCAGGCTTTTTGCCAGCCAAAACAGCGAGCTTCTACTTGTTTAATGAGTTGTTCTTTACAGATCATGATTGCTCCTAAAAATGTATTGCATTTAATGTTTCCTCTGAATTGTTAAAGAGCTTTGGCTGGGTACAGAAAAACTGTCCCATCCAAAAGAATACTCCCACTCAAAGGGGAGAGAACTGCGTTATATTATAATATAATGTTAACACAAATCCTTCCCCTCAAGTAGGGTGGATTTGTGATGATGATTTAGTCTATCAAGGATTAAACGATAACCGCCAAATGTGCCTTGAAGAAATTTAGAGATACGGGCAATAGTGGTTGAACTCATTGAAGTTTTCTTTTCTATTTCTGTATAAGGAATCTTTTTATCTAGCATTTGAGCGACTTCGAAGCGACGAGAGAATTCTTCTATTTCGGTTTCTGTTAAAAGGTCGCCAAAAAACCTTCGTGCTTCGTCTTCATTTTTTAGAGACAGGATTGCACGGTAGAGATTTTGGATTCGGGTGGGTGAATTTTTCATTAAAAACACTTTACTTAAATAAAGTA
>CAYWLU010000073.1:0-3322 GCA_964459435.1 uncultured Candidatus Peribacteria bacterium | reverse complement strand
ATATGGCTGGTTATCACAATTAGTAGAAAGGGTCTTGGATTTTTCCATAGAAGTTTCAGAAATTGATGAAGCAGGAACTCCTTCTGAAGATAGGCTCACACTAGGTTTAAATCTTCCCTTGGTTTTTAGAAATTTATTTTACGTAAAGATCGATAGTGCCGAAGAAAATGATTTTCGTTGGGAAGGAGATGATGGTGCCCCTGGAACACTAGAAATTAGTCGAAATATTTATAACGAAATTGACCCTCCTGATACCATAATCTTAACCAACCGTAATATTGATTTTGTAAGCTATTACGATCCTAATGATGAACCCGATTGCCATTTAGTTTGTCCTGAAGTTCGCCCCGAAGGAGAAGAATGTACTATATGTGCACCTATTATCAACAATAATCATCCGTTCAATGATTTAGATTCACCGGACGTAACCCTGCCTGTTATCGCTGCCCCCAGTACTTGGGACGAAGGAGTAGAAATTAATGGAAATTCTAATCTATCTTTCACCGCGGATATTACTTATAGCATCGGAGAAGATATTGTCAGTTATCCTGCAGGAGGAATTTCTTTAAGTGCAGAACTTAATGTCGGATTAGACCCAGAAGGAGAAGATGCAATAAATCTTATTGGCTATGGGGAAAACAATCTTGGTTTGCAAATAATTGGGGCTGACATTGAAGGAGGAATTATGGGAGATAAGGAAAATATGGTTATTCAAGCAGTTAACGGAGAAGATTCTACTTTTACTGTTGGTGGCATATCTGCTCAAGATTTGCGAGAAAATATTAATGAAAACGCCACACGACTTATTCGTGGGAATAGTAATACTCAAGATGATGAATTTGATCAAGGAGTCTGGTTTGAAGACTCTAATGTCGCCATAGTCAACGGCGATGTTAACATGCCTGAAGACATTACTGAATTACCAGCAGGAAAAAATACTTTGATTATTAAAAATGGAAATCTAATTATTAAAAACGATCTGATCTACAACGATCCAGAAAACGATTCTTTTGGAGTTATTTTGATCAACGATAATCCAACGGAATATCCATTAACAGGAAATATCTTTGTTAAATCTAATGTCACAAAACTAGTAGGAACTTATTTTGCTGATGGTGGAATCATGACTACTGATGACCAAATGCCAAATGCTAGAGACAGCAATAACAATCTCGAAGTTAATACTAATCAACTAGTATTAACTGGGACTCTTTTTACTAAAAACACTTTAGGAGGATCTATTCTAAAGCGAGACGGGGCTTTTCATACTCCGTGGGGTCCAACAGAGAGTGATTCTGAAGAAGAAGAAAAAGCTACTGCCCGTAATTATGACTTACATTTCGTTCGTCGTTATCCTGGGGCGCCTGAAAACGAAGTATCTGAATGTTCTCAACCAATTGATGAAGGTGCTTGTGATACAAATACTAATGCTTTTGTAATTAGAATTGACCGTAAGGCATCTGAATTACCTCCTCCCGGTTTTGAATCTACTGGGTCTTTTGGGAGATAGAAATTTTTCAGTTCGAACTCTATGAAATTTTGAGTTCGAACTAGAAAAATTCAATCTTCAAACAAAAGTCATTCCCGTCACGAGCGGTATCTGGTCATAAAACAAAGTAGATATTTAATTCACAGCCAGATCCCGCAATAAGTGCGGGATGACAATAAAATTTCTAATCCAGGTTAGAAATACTTAGATGTAATTTTCCCCCTTGCAGGGGGAATTAAAGGGGGTATGAGAAAAAGTCTAAAAGAAGAAAAGTACAAAAGTTAAAAAGTATTTTTATTTCTAACCCGGGTTCTGGGAAATTTTGAACCCGGGTTAGAAATAGTTTTTGAACTTTTAAACTAAAGACTACCTAGCTAACCACCAAATTCCTCAAAGTACGAAGCATTACACCTGTCGCTCCTTTGGGAGTAATTTCATCACTAAGTTTGGAATGAAAAGCTGTTCCTGCAATATCAATATGTACCCAAGGAGTTTTTTCTACAAAATGATCTAGAAAAGCGGCTGCCATAGATGTTCCCGCCGCAACTCCAGCTGTCCAGTTAAGAAGATCTGAAATTTCACCTTTTGTTTTTTCCTTAAAATGCGATGTAATAGGAAGTTCCCAAACGTCTTCGTCTGCATCTCCAGCAGCTTTAGTTACCTTGCTAAGCATCTTCTTATCATTTGTTAAAAGTGCTGTAATGTCATAACCCAGGGCGGCAATAGCTGCTCCCGTAAGAGTCGCAAGATCTATTATAGAAGCTGGTTTGTATTTTTTGGTAGCGTAATACAGACAATCTGCCAAAACCAAACGACCTTCCGCATCAGTATTAGTAATTTCTATAGTTTGCCCGTTCATAGCAGTCAAAATATCTCCTGGTTTAAACGCTCCCCCGGAAACTAAATTCTCTACTGCTCCGATAACTCCAACAATATTTTTCTTAGGTTTGTTTTTGGCAATCCATTGAAAAATTCCTACGACACTAGCCGCTCCTGCCATATCTGATTTCATTTCTTCAATATGACCAGTTGGTTTTAGGTTATATCCTCCAGCATCAAAACAAACCCCCTTACCTACTATCACTAAAGGTTTTTCTGATTTTTTTCCGCCAAAATATTCAAAAACAATTAGTTGAGACTCTTCATCAGAACCTTGTCCCACTCCAGCAAAAATATTCATTTTAAGTTTCTTGAGTTCCTTTTCTCCATAAACTTTTACTTTTACTTTATTTCCAACCCCCTTGCCTATTTCTTTAGATTTCTTAGCCAAAATTTTAGGAGTAAGGAAATTAGCTGGCAAATTAACTAAATCTCTAGTGAAATTAGTCGCTTCTGCTAAATCTTTTTCCGCAGAAACTTCTTTGCTAGTAATTTTATCTTGGCAAACAATTTGCAAACTCTTTGGCGAAAATTGTTCCTTCGTATCTCCAATTTTAAATTCATAATTTCCCAAGATTGCTCCAGAAATCATCCGTCTAACATCTAAGTTGTTGGGAATTAAAAACTGTACCTTAGAAATTTTTAATTTCTTAGTTTTGCGAATCGCAGACCCTCCAGCTCGCCTTTGTTCTTTCAGGTCTTCTCCTTTCCCTGTACCCAAAACAAAAACTTTTTTCTGTCCTTTTAAACTCGGGAAAATTTGCACCATTTCTCCTAATTCCCCTTTAAAATCTTTTTGATCAAATCTCTGGGCAATTTCTTTTTCTAATAAACTCGGCAGGCTTTTTCCAAAAATCTTTTTGTCCCATTTTTTTTCGGGAACAAAAATAAAAAGTGCATCTGAAGAAGAAACCGAACCCGAAACTGATATTTTCATAAAAAAATAATTAAAGC
>CAYWLU010000072.1:0-3345 GCA_964459435.1 uncultured Candidatus Peribacteria bacterium | reverse complement strand
ATTGGTGACTTAGTCAAAGTTCTGTCTTGGTATGACAACGAATGGGGATATTCTTGTCGGTTGGTGGAATTAGCTGAGAGACTCTAAATATCGGAAAAGTTAGACTTTGGTTTTTATAAGTAAATTTTTTGCTTATTTTCATATTAAAGCCTATCCCCGACCTCACGGTCGGGGTATTAAATAGGAAAAATACTTTCCATTTCGCCCCAAGGGACGGGGAAATGTCCTCAAAATCCTTCGACTCGCTTTCGCTCGCTCAGGATCAATTCTGCCAACGATTCTGATCAAATGCTTTGCATTTGTCTTCATCGGGCATCATTGATTATAATATAACAAGCTTTTCTCGTCTGTCTATCTCATAAGATTGACTTATTTTAGAATATCCATATACTTTACTGGATGTTTGAGATAAATAAATCTCAATTACAAAAAGGGATAAAAAGCAGAGAGGTGAAATTCTGCATTAAATAACAAAAAACACACGTTCTTTATTACAATTACAATGAGTACAGAAAAACTAAGCCAATGGCTTGGGAAGGAAGGTCTTCTCGAGTCTAATAAGGCAAATACACAAAAAGGTATAACTATTACACCTCAAAATAAACAACCGCATCCGGCAAAAATTAAACAGAATCCTAGCCAGATAAAAACTAATTCTCAGAACGAGAGATTACCACGCCGTTCGCCACAGCGAACTCCTCGCAATGACAACTTGCGGAATAAAAAATCTTCAGATTACAGTCCTACTGTTGGCAGACCAACTGTCGCCAAGAGAGAAAAATTTCATCCTACAAATTTCCTTAAAAGTGGAAACAAAGGAGATATTCGAATCGTGCCGCTAGGAGGACTCGAACAAGTTGGAGAAAATATGATGTTCCTAGAATGGGGAGATGATATTGTTATTATTGATACTGGTGTGGAATTCCCTAGTCCAGAACATTTGGGGGTAGATGTCTTAATTCCTAATATTTCTTATCTCATCCAAAACAAGAAAAAAATTAGAGGAGTCATTTATACACATGGTCATTTAGACCATATTGGAGGAGTTCCTTATATTATACCAGAATTAGGATTCCCTCCTCTTTATGCAACTCGCTTAGCTAAAGAGCTAATCCTCGCAAATTCCACCGAACACGGAATTAAGGATAAGCTAAAAATATCAGAAATAAACCCTAAGTCTAAAATACGCTTGGGAAAATTCGAATTTGAATTCTTTCATATTAATCATTCCATCCCAGATGGAGTAGGAATTGTTGTTAGAACTCCTTATGGACAAATTGTGCATACTTCTGACTTTAAAATTGACCAAAATCCATCAGACGATCAACCTGCAGATTTAGGCAGAATAGCTCAAATCGGTAGAAATGGAGTAGCTTTAGCTTTGGTAGACTCTACTAATGCTATCAAACCGGGACATACTTTATCGGAATCTGTTATCGAAGGAGAACTCAAAAAACTTATTACCGAAGCCAAAGGAAGAGTAATTATTACAACTTTTGCTTCCAGTATTGGTCGAATATCTAAAGTAGTAGAAGCCGCAGAAAAAGACGGGAGAACCGTTTTCCTTTCTGGTCGTTCCATGGAACGCAACATGGCTATTGCTCGCAAACTCAACTACCTAAAATGCAAAGATGCGACCCTCCAACGTATGTCTCGTAGTATCAAGACCATGGACCCTAAAAAAGTCCTCATTCTTTCTACGGGCTCTCAAGGAGAAGAGCTCGCTGCTCTGACTCGGATGGCTGCTGGAACTCATAAGGACGTCAAACTAACTAAGAATGACACCGTGGTGTTCTCTAGTTCGCCTATTCCGGGCAATGAACTGGCTATTGTTTCTGTCTTAAATAATTTGGCAGAAATTGGAGTAAAAATGTTTGATAAGAAAAAACTAGATATTCATGTTTCTGGTCATGCTTATGAAGAGGAAGTAAAACTAATGACTTCTTTATTAAATCCTAAATATTTCTCTCCTATTCATGGAGAAACATATATGAGATATGGACACCGAGATATAATCGTAGATTCTTTAAATTTCAAAGAAGAAAACACCCTAATCATGAAAAACGGTCAGGGAATTATTTTAAACAACAAAGGGGCTCGTCTAATGACTGATAAAGAAGCCATAACTGCCGGATCTGTGATGATAGAATTCGGAGAAAAAATCGGTGAACATGTCCTATCTGACCGAACTATTATGGCAGATGGTGGAGCAATTTTCATTGTCGTCAAACACAAAGACGGAAAAGTTCAAAAAGTAAATATCCGTTCTCGAGGATTTATCTATATGAATATGCAACACGAAATATTTAATATTCTAGGACAAGAAATCAAAACCGTTTTCGAAAGAAATTATGATCCTGCTAGACCAGACAAAGTATTAGAAGAAACTCTCAAACAAACCGCTACAAAGTTATTCTTTCGGAAATTTCGGAAAGAACCTGTTGTTGAAGTTGTTGTTTAAACCCATCAAAACCATCTTTTCCCCAATCTTGTTTACTAACTTCTGATTTTTGTACGCACTCCCTTATTATATTTCCATGAACATAACCACTAATTATTTTTAAATTAGAATCTTCATCCTTTTGTCCACATTTCCTACCAGAAAAACCACAAACACCTGTTTTTTGATCAAAAGAAGCACAAGCTATAAAAACCGACTCCTTTATGTCTTCAATAACTACAATAGTAGGACTTTCTTCTTCATAAAAATTTTCTTTCATCATACGATTTACTTCTTTACAATGCCCACAACCGTATTCTTTACCGCAAAAGCTAGGTCGATATTTAATACCTTTTCTATCTATAGGAAGCAAGTCTTCCGAAAGATTTAGATCTAAAACGTCAACGAATCTAGGTAGTTTTTCCATAATTTTGTCAGTCTTTTATTCTATTTTTTATATTTGTCAAGTAGAAACTCCTAAAAGGACCCCAGTTTTTTAGAAAGAGAAAAACTCAAGTCTGAAGTGAGAATAAAGTAGACAACTAATTAATTGCTAGATCCCGCAATAAATGCGGGATGACCTTTTCTTCTTTTGTACTTTTTAACTTGCCTTAGTATATTATAATATAATAAAACACCCTCCTTAATACCCCTTCTACAAGGAGGAAGGAATTTGTCATTCCGGCTTGTCCGGAATCCGATAAAAATTTATCAAAATCATAAACGCTAGCGCCTATCTTTTGTTTGTTCCCCGCTGACGCTTCAAAGTAAAATGTTGTTGCACAAGATTCCCGACAAGCGGGAATGACTGAATGATAAAAAAGCTCAATATTGACATCGTCGTCAGTGAGGACTTCGCTTACTTCATTTTTAGCAAAGCTAAAAATTCCATTGCTTCGTCTCAC
>CAYWLU010000071.1:0-3376 GCA_964459435.1 uncultured Candidatus Peribacteria bacterium | reverse complement strand
CCTAAATCTTCGGGTTGACTTTCAATAATTGGCGCTTCTTCAACTATCGGTTGCTCCGTAACAATCGGTTGCTCTTCAACTATCGGCTTTTCTACCTTCTTGGCTATTTTTTTCTTGGCTGACATCGTTCCTCCTTAATTGAAACCTGCTCTGTTTAATAATGCGTCTCTATCTCTTTCATTTCGATCTTTTGTCCTATGTGATCTACGATCATCGTTCTCTTGTTTGGCTAATTTAGATATCCATGTGTTAGTTGTTTTATCGTAAACCAAAGGAACGTCCATCGTGTCGGTATTGCGAATTGCTGCAAAACCATCAGCAGTCCCCTCTTTAGCGTTACCGCCTTGAGGGGATATGCCGTATACTGGAAAATCATCTTGTGATGATTTCTTATGCACTTGTACCACCACCACGAACCCATAACGCTCGACTTCTTGGCTTGAAATGTGTTCCAAATCGAGTCAAAATTGAGGCCATGTATCCTTTTGTTGGTTTATGCTCAAAGAAATCAATCTCAGGAGCTTGTCTTTCATCAAACGTCATCAAGTCTGAATTTGCTTTACCCATGTAAATAGCACTTTCAGTAATATAATCCCAAGGAATGATATTTGCGATCCGTCCTGCATAGATATTTTTATCATTTAACTGCGATCCTGCTAACTTATCAGATTGCAAGTTTGTCAAAACGTCGTCATGATCTGACCCTGGCTTACAAACGATGGTATCAGGCTTGTTCATCGTAGGTCTATCAAGTTCATCCCTATTGTTCGTAGCTGTCATCAAGTTATAAAGCGTCTTGATCATGCTAGGAAGGATGTTTCCACTTGAAGGATAAGCCGTTGCTACTGAATTATAATACGTTCCGCCACCTTTAGTGGTGTTAGTATTACCTGACAAATTGAAAAGAGGCTCTGAATCATAAAGCAACTTTCCACTTGCATCTGCATCGCCATCAAAAGAACCATTAAAAACCTTATCTCCTAACAAAACACCGCCATTGTTAAAAGCTCTTGACGCCCAAGTTTCTTTCGCTCGAATAACTTCATCACCCCAAGTGTTAGCGAAATCTTGAATCATGTTTTTCATCTTAATGGCATCTTTTACAGCTTCATAATTAAAAGTTAAACCATCAGAATACGTCTTATATGCAACTTGAGACGTCCATCCACTTACAGGAGACTTAAACACAATCGTTTGGCCTTCTGCTGTATGTTGCGCTAATCTTCCTGCTGATAATTTCTGAGTGAACTTATCACCCATTCCCGTTGCTCCCGACTTCACCTTATATATTTTTGAGTATTTTGGGTCTTGCATCGTTTCCCCAATACGCTCGTACTTATACATATCTTTTTGATACCCCTCGATTTGGTCTAAACGAAGACCAGCCATCCCTGAATTATTTGCTAAAAGTGGCAAATAAGTTAAAATCATTATTCTTAAACATTTAAACATTGGATTATTCTCCTATTTAAAAGGCGTTCTAGCCTTATTACTCTTAATTTAAAAGACTATTTAGTCCGTAACTCCTGCACGACTTGTTTCTTTTTCAGGTGTAAACATAACATCTACATAAGCACTATCTCCAATGTCTCCGCTATAATCACCACCAACGATCAAAACAACATCTTCGCCAGTAGCCGTTAAATCTGCTCCCTGAACTGATGTAACGCCGTCAACTGTTGCCCTAACAATATCACAAGTTCTTCCTATCATTGCTCTTGTTAAAGTCCCTGTGATGATCGGAATACGAAAAACAGTATTACAATTCATAGCAGGAATAACAGCTACTTCTAAATCAGCGGCTGAAGAAGCTACTTCTCCACATTCTGCCCAACCAAATAACAAAGCATCACCTGCGTCTGCAACTTCAACTGCGCCAGTTGTGGTGCTCAATGTTACGAATCTTCCTGACTTTGCTCTAAATAGTTCAGCAGTCGTAACTACCATCGGAATCTTTACGGCTGATTCTTCGTTTTTTACTGGACCGTACTTTAATTGTTCACTCATTATATTTTTCTCCTATATTATAAAAACTTTGGATTTTCTTTAAGTTCCTCTTCAAATGTCTCTCTAAATAGGCGATAACAGTTATCTTCGTCTGTGTTATTGCCAAACATCTGAACAGCTCTTTCTTTTTGTTGCTTATTTAACGAACTTCCTTGACTCTTACTAGAATTAGAAGGTCTTTGACTTCCGCCTTCTTTAACTCCAAGAATACTCGTTCCTTCTTTACCTCTTTTGAATCCACGCTCTTCTGCTTCTTTGATCTCAGTATCAAAATTCTTACCTTTTGCTAAGAACAACAACGCTTTTTCACTAAAATGCTCTGAAAGAACATCATTTACAGGAATATTCTTTAACATTTCTTGAATGTCAGGTAAAAAACGGCTATCTTCCTTTGGAATTAATGAAAGAACTTCTTTTCTCTTACTGTCGGCTTTTTCCCGTAACTCTGCTTCTTGCTTTGGTGCATACGTTTGAGAATAAGTCATCCAATCTCTATCGAGAATCTCTTCAAGAATAGCGTCATCTGATAAAAACTCCGATTTAGAAGGATATCTTTCTTTCCAAGGAACAAGGTATTTATCTTCGTCCTTTTTCATAGCTTTATATGATTCTTTACGAAACTCATCTTCGTTAAGTGCTACGAATAAAGGCTTTGATTCCTTTAACCTTTTCTCTGTTTCATTCTTTAATTTGTCATATTCCCGATCTTTACTTCTTAAAGCTCTAGCCATTTCTTTAGGATCATTCTTGAATTGCTCAATTATTGTAGTTGTCTTAGCAATATCTTCCTTGGCTTCGGCTTCTGTCATGCTGTGTCTCTGAGAATGTTCAAGGATTTCCTTGGCAATCTCTGCTTCTTCCTCAGGAGTCTTAGTTTCCAAATTGGCTTCGGCCTCTTCTGCAAGTTTAGCTTTTTCCTCTTCGGTCTGTTCGTCCTCTGGTTTCTGCTCATCTATTTTTGGCTCAACAGGTGGCTTTTCTTCTTCAGGAATCTCTTCGTCCTCCTTCTTTTGAGGTTTAGACAAGAAATCCTTTGGTTCGCGCCCTTCTGATTCAGCTTCAATTTCTTCGTTTGCTTGTTTAATTATCAGTTCTTCCCGATCAACTTCAATCTCTAGTTCTCCACGTTCATTGTTGATTCGGTTGATAAAACTTTGGAATAGATTCTTAAACATAATTTTCTCCTTTGGACGTCCCAAGTAGGGATTTACCCGTGTTAATCGTTAGCCTGCATTTGTTTTCCCATATTAGAAACAGCCTTTTTGACTGTTTCATCTTTATTAAACTTATCTACACTATCTTGGCTTGTTACCCTTGACACATAATCAGCAAGGACTTCTTTACCATAAAGCTCTGCCTGAATAACGTC
>CAYWLU010000070.1:0-3465 GCA_964459435.1 uncultured Candidatus Peribacteria bacterium | reverse complement strand
TACTCAACTGTTCTAATGCCCAATTTTACCCCCCACTTTTTTTTCTATATGCCAATTATTTGTATACTACAAGCTCCCACATGAACAAACTACTACCTTGAATTTAAAATTCAATTTATCAATCTTAAAAATTTAATAGTATATTAATCTTAAACACTCCTTTTTCTCGCATTCCGCATCATCCGTCTCATTAATCCAAATCCAATAACTAAGATTGGAATTAATAGAATATTTAACCAACGCATTAGATTCTTTTGTGTTTCATTAAGTTCTGCAATTGGTCTGTCTGTTACTCCTTTAGAGCGGATAGAAACAAGGTCTTCTCCGAGAGTAAAGACATCAATAGCATTGAGGAAGAAAAGAACATTTCCTGTAAATTGTCCCGCGTAACCTCGGGTGATGAAATCAGAATCACCGAGGATTATTACTTTACCCGCGTCATCTTTTTTCTGCACTTGAACAACTAGAGGTAGAGGGTTTTTGGTGTTACGAGGGATATTAAAACTCTCTTGTTGTGGATCTAGGTTCATAGGACTCTCTTGGAGAACCATTTCTGGTTCTTCTTCTTCGGCTAATTCTTGTCCTTCTTCTAGTGGTTTTGGAGCTAAAATTTCTGTTTTTTCTAAAGCATATCTTTGAGAGGTTTCTGCCAAGATTTCTATGGTTACATCTTCTTTTCCTTCTATCTTTAATGGACTTACCCAAGGCAGAATAAAGGATTCTAATTGTCCGGTAATGGCGTTGTCTTGGTTAAGATTTCTTACTCTTACCCAATATGGATAAGGTAAAGAGAAAGAAAAGAATCCTTGAGAGAATGAAGCATTGGTATTAGTAGAATCTTTCACTAAAGCTTTTTCAATGGCTATTCCCCAAGGAGAGAGAAGGTTCTCAAAGGTTTCAGTCATTTTACCAGCCATAAGACCTTCTTTTATTTCTATCTGGTCAATAAGGAAAATGGCGTTACCTCCATTAGTCACAAATTCTTCAATTTGAGTTACCTCATCGTCTGGAATGGCTTCTGTTGGTCCTGCTATGACAAGAGTATCTATGTCTTCTAAGTTAACATCTTCTCCTAAGGTAAGATTCATTACCGTATAGTTTTTCTCCAATACTTCCCGGAGAGCATAATCTTGTCTAGGTTCTGGTCGTTGGAAAGGATTCCCTCTGCTAGCAGTTATTTCATGTTCTCCATGACCAGTAAGGAAACCAATGGTTTTTTCTTCCATGGAACTTACTTTCTTCAATGCCGCACTAAAGTCGTATTCGAAACTACGAAGATCATTGAGCATAGGAATTGTTTCGTATTTCTCTAGTTGAGAAAAAGGATTGCCTTCTTGTTCTTCTTTTTCGGGATCATTTTTGAGTACGGCTAGTCCCATGTAGGCTTTGATGGTTTGTCTTTGATCCTTTTCTATTACTTGTAACTGCAAAGGAGGTATTCCCAAGACTTGCGCCATCTTTGCATCGTCTTCGTTTTTTAGGGGATTGATAGTTTCTACTTTTATCTTTCCTCCAGAAAGAGCCACATATTCTGCTAAATAATCTTCGATATCTTGTTTGGCTTTTACAAATTGTGCTGGCAAGTTATCTGACAAGAAGAGTTTTACTTCTACTTCGGTAGATAAATCCTTGGCAATGTTTTTAGATGATTTAGAGAGGGTGTAGATATTACCTTCTGTGAAATCAAAACGAGTAAACAGCTGGTAAGAGATCACATTAAGAGCCACGATGGCAATGATTATTTCTATGAATTTAAGAGGGCGTTTCATGGTAGTATTATTAGTGAAAAAGTTTAAAAGCTAAAAAGCTAAAAAGTAAATTGGAAAAATCATTACACATTAGCGTTTAGTTTTTAGAGTTTGGATATTGAGCAATAAGAACAAACCAATAAAGGAGAGATAGAATATAAGATCTCTGGTATCTATTACTCCACGGAGAATAGAATTGTAGTGAGTTCCTAGAGATAGGGTTTTACATAAAGAACCTAACCAAGTAGGAAGGAAAGCAGTAACGATTCCGTCTCCTAAAATAAGAAAGGCAAACATAACTAGCACAGAAATTATAAAGGCTACTATTTGGTTACGAGTCAGACTGCTAATAAACAGTCCCAGCGAAATATAGGCCATACCCATAAGTAAGGCTCCAAAGTAAGCAGCTAGTACTACTCCCCAGTCTAAGTTTCCAACAAAGCTCAAGGAAATTGCAACCGGGAATGTTAAGAGAAGCGCTAAAGCTAAGAAGATAAAACTTCCTACCGCTTTACCTAATACTGCTTCTTCCACCGAAACAGAAGAAGTAAGTAAAGTTTCTATTGTTCCTTGGCGATATTCTTCTGACCAGAGTCTCATGGTGAGAGCAGGAATAAGAAACAAAAAGATCCAAGGAAGAATTCCAAAGAATCCTCGCATTTCTGTTTGACCAACAAGAAAGAAAGTCCGGAAGAAAAGCCAAGAAGAAAGAAGTAAGAAAACAATGAGAAAGATGTAAGCAATCGGAGAGTTAAAGTATGCTCGAAGTTCTTTCTTGATAAGAGCTTTTATTTTTTCGGTATTTAGTTTTTTCATAGTAATAGAATTTTTAATTGAAGATTGATAATTGAAGATTGAAGATTCACTAACGGGTTAGTTTTTGGAAAATATCTTCCATGGTTTGTTTTTCTGAAATTATCTCTAGTAATTCTAGTTCTGCTAGAGCTAGAGCTTTAACAATGTCAGACCTCATGTCTTCTGTCGTGAAGACACTAACTTCTATTACTCCTTTTTCCTTGCAAGGACGGTGTTCGATTTTATCTAGATTCTTGATTTTTTTGAGATGTCGTTCTGTTTTCTTCGGACAACCTTTAATAGTAATTCGAGTACAGTGCATAGAATCTTGTCCCCCCAGAGAATCTGGAGTTCCTTCTCCTACTACTTTTCCTTTATTGATAACTATTACTCGGTCAGCAATAGCTTCTACTTCCTGCATGATGTGGGTAGAAAGGATAATGGTTTTACTTCCTTTGAGCTCTGTAATGAATTTTCTAATTTCAATAATTTGGTTAGGATCTAGTCCCGTAGTTGGTTCATCTAAGATAAGAATTTCTGGATCATGAATGAGAGCTTGCGCGAGTCCTAGTCTTTGTTTATATCCCTTAGATAGTTCTGAGACATCTGCATATAATTTCTCCATTAGTCCGCAAGTTTTAGCGACGCTACGAATAGCTTTGTCCTTATCTTCGTTAGCTATTCCATGAATAGATGCCATAAAATCTAAATGTTCCCAGACATTTAGTTCTGGATAGAGGGGGGCATTTTCTGGTAGGTAACCAATTTTATTTTGGAGTTTGAGGAGAGACTTTTCGGTCAAAAGTTCTCCGTCTATTTCTACTTCACCCCAGTCGGGCTTGAGAAAACCAGTAATAATTTTCATGGCGGTAGTTTTACCAGCACCATTAGGACCAAGAAGAGCAAGAATTTCGCCTTGCTG
>CAYWLU010000069.1:0-3620 GCA_964459435.1 uncultured Candidatus Peribacteria bacterium | reverse complement strand
TTTTGCACGACCTCCCTGGAAAGATAAACGGATATGGTTTTATTTTGTGACACTTTTTTATATAAAAATAAAAAAACATGTTAGAATTAGTATAGTTAAAAATATAAATATGTTGTTACTTCATTCTCAATCGTTCCCACATTATGGTTTAGAAAGATTTTTTCAGTTTGCTAAAGACGCTGGTTTCGATGGCGTTGAGATTATGGTTAATGAGAATTTTGACACTCAAAATCCTGCTTATTTAAAGAAATTAGAAGAAAGATTTGGTTTGCCCGTAAAGGCTTTTTCTTTGCCTAGCAAGAGAGAAGAAGAATTATATGAGGCTTTCCAGAATACTGTAAAAGAATTTAATGATGTGGTTCTTAATTTAACGACTCCGCAATCTTTTGCTTTTAAGTATAAGAAATGGATAAATAATGTAGTGCCTCAGCTTTGTCAGAAATGCAATCTAAGAGTTAACTTCCGGAATGCTCCAGCACAGATGATGTTAGGCATGATTCCACAGAGAAGTGATAATTCACTATTTTCATTAAAAGAGAAAGGACATGTTTGTTTAGACCTTTCTGCTCTTTGGGCTAATAAAGAAGAGATTATGAAACCTATTGGTTTTTTGGGGGATAAGCTTCGGCATGTTTATCTTTCGAATGTTCACAAGAATTTAGCATATTCTCCGTTGACTGATGGAATTCTTCCTTTGGAAAGTTTTTTGAGAAAACTGGCTCAATTGCATTACTCTAAAGATTTCACTTTAGTTCTTTCTCCCTCCTCTTTGCACGAAGGAGAAGATGAAAAAATGCTCGGGATACTTAAAGAATCTAGACAGTTTTTTGCTAATTTCTTTGTAAGTTCGCAGATGGGACCAGCTACTTCTGTAGAAGGAACTCCAGTTGCAGAATCAAATAATCCAAGTACAGTCTGAGACGTGAAATTCATCTTAAACACTGCCGTAGATCCTCATTTCTGTGCTCTTTTTGATGAGCAGGGGAAATTAATTAAACAACAAGAATGGACAAATAGGAGAAGGGACGGACAAGAAGTCTATGAATTTTTACAGAATAGAGTTCGAACTCCAAATAAAAAGAGTTCGAACTCAGAGATAACTTTTTGTGGAGGAGCAACAGGACCAGGTGGATTTTCTTCTCTTCGAGCAGGTGGAGGAATTTTAAATGCCTTAGCTTTTAGTAATAAAATAGCTGTGCATCAAGTAAGAGCTGATATTTGGATTAAAGAATTTTTGAAAAATTCTATAACCCGGGTTCCGAAAAATAGAACCCGGGTTGAGAATTTTTTACTCAATTCTTTTTCAGATGGAGTATTCTATAGAGAAGGAGAAGAATTAGTGAGAGTTAATGTAGAAGAGGCAGTAAAGAAATTTGTAGACCAAGAAGTGTGGGTAGAACTTCTTCCCAAAGAAAAGAAAGAAAAGTTTACTAAACAATCTAAAATTCCTTTTAATAATAAAGAAGAAGTTTTGCTGAAAGTTTTAGAAAATTCTCAAGGAAAAGAACAATTTGAACCAGACTATGAGTTTCCTCCAGTTTGAGATCGTTTTTTGTGTTTCTAGGACTGAGTTAAGGCATATTATTTATTTTACTTTTTATCATTTTTGTGTTATAATTAGGAGATAATATAAAAAATGGATATTGCGAAAGTTTCTATTGAACAGGAAAAAGAATCTTCTCCGGAGAGAGAGAATGATTTATTAGAAACAAATAAACAGGTAATGGGGGAGAAAGGGCGGTTTTTTTTAGAAACATTGGGGGATAATGGAGCATTTGAGGTTTTAAACAATTCAGATAAATATTTAGATTTAGGGTTTGCAGAAGGTCTTTTTTGTGAAGCTGCTAAATTAGAGCCAAGAATTGCTTATGCTAATCTGAAAAAGTATGTGGATCAAGAATGGAGTAAAAGAGTTCTTTTAACAGCTTTTGCAGAAGATGGTTTGGGGATTTTTCCGTATATAGATAACTTTGCTAATAAGCCTTGGGCAGAAGAGGTCTTATTCATGGCAGCTAAAAAATATTCTTCGACAGCAGTAGAGTGGCTTCATAAATATATAGACCAACCTTATGCAATTAATATTTTATTACTTGTGGCAAATAAATCACCGTATTCTATCTTGAGATTTATTTCGAAATATAAAGAGGAAAAGGTTTATATTGGAGTATTAAAAACGGCGGTGGATTTCGCGTGTTCAAAAGATCCTAGCGCGGTTTTTGATTATATTAAAGATTTAGAAAATATTTTTGGGCGAACTTACAGTAAGAAAGCTATAAAAAAGACTATTGAAACTAAACGGAAAGATTCTTTTGGAAATGTTTTGCGATATTCAAATTTTATTAAGGATTACTTAGGAAAGGATTATTTACAAAACAGAATTAGCATAGAAGTTGAAAATTTTAACCAAGAGAAAAGTCTTTTTGTTCTTTCTTATTTACCAGTTCTTGAAAAATATGCAGGAGGTTCGGTTTCTGAATTATTAAATAAAATTATTACTCCAGAATTTATAAATGGCATCGGAGTAGATAATGTAGAATCTGTTTTGAAAAATATTGATAGAATACAAAAATATATTCCAAAGGATTTAGGGGAAAGTTTAGTTAAAAAATCTCTAGAAATAGCCTCAAAACATAGTCCTCTTTATGTGCTTCAATATTCAAAACAACTAAAAGGATTGATAAGTAATTTTGATAAAGTAGTAGAAAAAGCAGCTAGAAAAACAACAGGAGATATTCCTTGGGAATTGGAAGGAGCTGAATTTGGAGATGGAACAAATAGTATCAGATATGTTGATTTAGAATTCTTTGATGTTTATGCGAGGAAACCATATGCCAAAGAATTAATTTTTACTGCTATAAAAAAAGGATTGTATGGAGTAAGCGAAGTTCTGGAAAGTTTTTCAAAATATGCTTCTGAAAACTATGCCGAAGAAGTTCTTAATTTTGTTGCTAAAAATTCTCCTAAACAAATTTTTGATCATTTAGAACAGTATTCAAAAGTTCCTTATATTGGGAAAATATTAGAAACCGCTTTAGATATTGATTCAACTGCGGCTAAAGGGTCTTTGAGGTATTTTATTATAAATACTGGAGAAACAATGGGAATAGCAAATGCTATTTCTCAGTTACCAACAAAAAGTATTTGGAAATATTTTGGTTTAAAAATACCTTCGTTACCAAAATTTAGAATTGGGAACCCCCTACGGTCAAAATTTATTTTAGATAATGGTCCTAATATTCTAGGATTTTTGAGTAAGATATAAAAAAATCGCCTCGTTATATTATAATATGCTATGACAAAGATTCTAAAGCTCTAATAAATTCTGCTTTAGCAGAATTTGCCTGTTCATGTGAAACTTTAATATCTGTTTCGTGAGCGACTTTGTTTCTTAATCCGTGAAAAGACCAGATTCTTTGTTGATTAGGAAACTGAGAAGCAGCTAATTTAATTATTTGGACAGCGGTTAGATTGTTTTTACTAGGAAATAAGTTGCGAATAGTAGCCACAAATATTTTATGAGATTCTAGAATAGCGTGATTAGGATCCAAACTGCTTGTATTTTGAATTTTACCTTTAGCCATAGCCAAAACGGATGGATTAAGTTTTTTCTTTTTGCGTTT
>CAYWLU010000068.1:0-3624 GCA_964459435.1 uncultured Candidatus Peribacteria bacterium | reverse complement strand
TAAAAAACGAACATCTTCATATGTAACGGATCTGTCATAATAACAAATCTTATCTAATACTTCTTTTCCTTGATTAACCCTATCTACTTCTGGGTCATCAGAGTTTGATATTTGATCAAAAAGAAGAGAAGTGTTATCATAAAATTTTCGGAATTCAATATTCATTTACTTTTCTCCTTCTTTATGAACTTTGATGCCGCAGCGACTTTTAAATTCTTTCCATGAAAGTTTATTTTTAATGGTTGCCTGTCTATAGACCCACCAATATCCATTTTTTTGTATCCAACCACAACTCAAAGATTTTTCTCCACGTTCTTTAACAATTAAACGATATTCTTCTATTAGTTGTTGCAAAGATATTCTTTCGTGATTTAAAGTGACATTAAATCCGCATTTCTTTCTAAAATCGCTCCAAGTAATTTTACATTTTTGAACTACCTGTTGATAAAGCCATGAATAATTGTTTTTCCTTATCCAAGTGCTACTATATGCTTTTTCACCATATTGGGATATAATGTCTCCATACATCTTCTGTAAATCTTCCAGTGTCAAATTTTTTTCTGTCATGATTTCATCTCCTTGTTCGTCTAAACTATATACACCATACCTGTATCATACGAGTTTGTCAAGTGTTTTTGCCGGTTTTTCTCATCTTTCTTAGAACTGAAATTTCTTAAGTTGTACAAAAAACGAAATACATTCTTTTTCTGTTGCTGGTCTGAAAATATAATCATCTTCGGGAAAATCATTTACTTTCCATTCCATATCATCGAAATGATCTTGATATAATTCTAATGATAGAAAATCTAAACCATCAGCAGATCCGATAAAAAGAGAGGTAAATTCCATTTCTTTTTTATAAGGATCTACGCCCTTTAACAAAACAAATCCAGGAACCTCTTCTAAATCAAGTCCTTCATTAAGAATCATATCCGGATCTTTTTTTGCGTCTTCTTCTTTTCTCTTTAATATTCCCTTATACATTTTGGAATTTCGAAGTAATTCAGTTCTTTTAAGAATTTGATCTTTCATGGCAAGGGCTAATTCTTTATTTGCTTTTTTTGTGAAGTTCACCCGTCGTACCAGCTTTCTGCATAAATTTTAAACTTAAAATCTTTTCCTTCATCTAAAAAGATAGAGTATGATTCAATAATATCTGTTTTAGTTCTTTCTTTGAACTCTCCCCCTGTTTCACCATCTTTAAGTTGAACAAGTCCTCTTCCAATACAAAAATCTTCGTCTTCTGGCATAGACTCTATTTCTAGATCTTTAATTTCATTTTTACAGCCATATAAAATAATTTCCCAGAATTCCTCTGGATATTTTTCACTCATTTTAATAAGATCTTCGGTATTTTCTACCGATGATTCTTCAATTATCTTTTTTAGAAGTTCAGGTTTCCTTTCTTTCAGTCTATTAACGAATTTTTCTCCGTCGTAACACTCTATTCTAATACCGTAGAGACAGAAGCTTGTCGATGAGCTGTTCGATACAAATCCATGTCTAATTTTCATTTTAAAATCCATCACTTTCTTGAATTATTTTTGAGACGCCTTCTGTCTCTTCTATGGTAAATCCGTCGTAACAAATAGCTGTTTCTATACCGCTTTCATCATCTCTTGCTATACAAAAAATAATTTTTTTCCCGTCTTTTATTTCTGAAGCCATTTCACTATATCTATCATTATCACACTCGTCTTCATGTTTCAAAATTTTGTCTAATTCTTTTATAGTAGTGGCAGATTCTCTAATAAAATCTTTAATTGGAATACGAAGTGTAATAAATGCTTCGTCGATATTTTCTACAGAAAGAATAAAACTGCTAGAGCTACTATTCGATACAAATCCATGTCTAATTTTCATTTTAATCATTCCCCCAATAGATTTTAATTTTGGGGTTTTCTACTCCTATTTTTTTAGCCATTTCTTGAACTTCTTTGGTAGCTGTTTCCAAATCGATCTCTCCTGGATCAAGAGCACTATCATCGTGACTACTCCCACGACTAAAGTCGTGGGCTTCTATGCAGTTATCCGCATATTCTTTTTCTTGCTTCATCGACGACCACCTGTAAGTTTTGATTCATTTGAATCAAAACAGACATGAACCTTACCATCTCCACAAGCGTTGATTTCCCTATGCCCTAGGGTATTTAGTAATTATTTGTTGTTAGTTTACCTCCTTTGTTTTATTTAGGTTTCTACTCACTTTCATCCAACGACTAAAGTTGTTGGTTTTCCCGTTCGCTCATCATAAAAAAGCCATGTCTAATTTTCATTTTATTTCTCCACTTTTCCATAAAAATGCTTTGTATGTTCTTCCAATCTTTTTCTTGCTTCTATGCTTTCTATATCTTTTTTGTTTAAAACTTCCACTTTAATCTTTGGTTTAAATATCCAAGATTTAATTCTTTTAATAATATTCCTCATAATATATTTGCCGCCTTGCTGTACCAGCTATATTGAATCCTTCCATCAGGGAAAAAGATCAACTGTCTAATTTGATCAGGATTTTTTGGTTTAGTTAGGCAATTACTAAAGCAGAGGTTTTGTCTTTCTCGAATGATACATTTATCATCATCAAAGATCGGGAATCCATAAACTACAGCTCCATAATCAAGAATAAGTTCTGTACTACAGAGCTTATCTAGTTTCTTTTTAATTTGACGAAGATCTTTTTTAGGTATAGTTCTTTGCTTTACCCAATTATATGTGTCAATATTTTTACAATCTTCTTTTGGTGGGACTTCAATCGGGCGAACGGTTAATTGATCGATTTTGTCAAAATTTGCTCTCTCTGCCAATTCGCAAACTCTTTCAAAAGTATCGATATAACCTTTCATCATCATAATGCAAATTCGAACTTTAAATCCTAGGCTATGGAGGAACTCGACCATTTCCCTTACATCATAGTGTGGTGATCCATAGATCTCTTCATTCTGCTCTTTATTAAAGCTTACAACGGATAGTGCAATAACTTTTAATCCTAAATGTTTCCATTTTCTTAGGTATTCGCCCATCTTGTCTTTTTGTCTTGCAATTCTGAGTCCATTAGTTTGAAGCTCAACAATTGGAAACCTTCCATCAAGATTCGAAAGACTTTCCGTAATTGAATCAGGATAAAGGAGGGGTTCTGCGACACCAGTCAAAAGTGCCGTGATAAGTTCTGGCGAGGATGCCGCAATTTGACACGCGGTTTCAAACATATCCCAATCTGGTGTTGTTGGCGGTGAGGTTTTTTCATATTCGGCATTATAGTTTCCCTGTGTCATTCTGGAAACGCAAAATGGGCATTTGGCATCGCATTGATCGCCTCCAACTGGAAATGTAAAGTGCTTGAATTTCATATCGTTTTCCTTTGAATATATTTATTTTAGGTCTGATTACAGCAAGTCTATCAAATCGGATGATGTTTGTTAAGTGTTTCCGCCGGTTTTTCTCAAGTGAATTTCAAAGCCCATAAAAGAATTGGAATAATGAACAAATAATCTAAAACTATAACATTCCTTATTGCTCTAGGACTCATCTGAGCAATGCCAGCCAGCCCCATCTTAGAAAACAGGAAAACTATTTCCACAGAAATAAAAAATAGAATCAACCAAATATAAATAAACATAGTTTTCTCCT
>CAYWLU010000067.1:0-3651 GCA_964459435.1 uncultured Candidatus Peribacteria bacterium | reverse complement strand
TCTAAAATTAATTTTAAAAAATATAAATCAAAAAAAGATACGGCAAGAAATGCGGCGAAAGAGAGGGCTGCTCCAGTAATTTGTTAAGTTTAATAAAGTAAATATAATATGGGAGAGTTGAGTACTGTTAAACTCAGCGAAAGTCAATACTAGTTGTAACTTTCGTGCCTTTGATGGCTATGGCGAATAAGAATAGATATGTTCTTATAAGGTTAGAATCCCGCCTCTACCCACCATTTTAAAATAATAGAATAAGGAGTAATTTAAAGTTTAATGCGGAAGTGGCGAAATTGGCGAAACGCATGGGATTTAAGATCCCATACCCACGAGGTAAACACTACGGGTTCGAATCCCGTCTTCCGTACCAAAATATATGTAATAAAGTATCATATATGACGCATTAAAGGACTTAATGAACTATATATGATACATTAAAAATTTAACGCTCCTGTAGGCAATTGGCAGACCATTTTGATTTAGAATCAAAAATACTAAGAGTTCGAATCTCTTCGGGAGTACCATTTTTATGCATACATCAAGTAAAAAAAGAAGGGGTGTATGCCTTTTGTACGGAATTATAAAAATTAACATAAGGAGCGTATTAACATAAGGAGTATTGAATGTCAAGTAAAAGATATACAGTCGAAGACGTGAGATGCGCTATATCAATAAGTTATTCATGGAGGCAGGTTTGTTTTAAGTGTGGATTGACTTATGCAGGAGGTAATTATATTACCTTAAAAAATATAGCTATTTCTAATGGGTTTAACTACGAACATTTCAAAGGGCAAGCGATCAATAAAGGTTGTGAACCACATAATTCCCGTTTGCTAAAAGATTGTTTAAAAAAAGGTGTGAAGATTTCTTCTGTGAACCTTAAGAAAAAACTCATGAAAGCTAAAATTTTTAAAGAGGAATGTGTCAAATGTAAAAACGGGAAAACATGGAACGGAGAACCATTAGTTTTGCAATTAGATCATATTAACGGAGATAAAGACGATAATAGACTAGAAAATTTAAGGTTGCTTTGCCCTAATTGTCATTCACAAACGAAAACATATTGCGTGAGAAAGGATGCCGATGTTAAGTATTGTAGTCAGTGTAATAAAAGATTATCGTATGGTAATAAGACAGGATATTGCGCAACGTGCTATAAAGACAGTGAGTTGTATTTACTTCACATTGAAAATTTTAAAAAATCAAATAACGGGATTAAAATTTTAACGGATATGTCGAATGAAGAGTTAGAGATGCTTGTTTTAGAAAAAACGTTATCTGAAGTTGCCGCTGAATTTGGCATAAGTCGTAGCAGTGTTTCTAAGATATGTGTCAAAAGAGGCATTAGAAACAAAGGAAAGGACCGAATTAATAAAAGAATATTTGAGGTTTCTAAAGAGGATCTAGAGAATCTAATTAAAACTGAATCATTTTGTGCTATTGGTCGAAGGTTTGGAGTTAGTGACAATGCTATTAGGAAACGTGCTAAAAAGCACGGTATAATTTAAGAAAGAGTAAAATTTAGTTAATTAGTGAGTGCCAATGTACGTACTTGGGTGGAACATTTATTTGTTGGGTTTCGAAATCCCCTCCACTAATTAACATTTAAGGAAGGTAAACTAGCTAGGTGTTGGGACAGTTTGCTAAACTGTACGCTCTTGAAATATGGAGTGCGGATCGAGACCGCTGCCTTCCGCCATTTTTGATTGAAAAATAAAAGAACAGTTGTATAATAAATAAACAAGTAGGAGGGTTGGCAGAATGGTATTGCAGCTGTCTTGAAAACAGCCGTCGGGAAACTGGCATGCGGGTTCGAATCCTGTGCCCTCCGCCATTTTTAATCAAAAAGGAGTCTTATGAGAAAATCATGTATTGGGTGTCCTTGCTTGGAACCTAAGGATTTTTGTTTCTGGTATCAGAACAATAGAAGTCCAGAACTTGACGGTTGCGGTAACAGCTTTGAAGAGAAACCAGAATTTAATCAAGAAGAGTCCGAAGAAATTTGTTACAACCCAGATTACAATATCGCTAGTTGTAAAGAAATGGAAGAATGGTGCAAGTCAGGCGAAGAAGGAATGGACAAGTTGTTCCAGAACGTAAAAGACTCTGAGGAGAGATTTCGTCAGCATAAAGCTTGTAAAACCAAAGGAATAAAATAATGAAGAAATTTGAGTACGGCATTCTGGAAGGCAATTTAACCTCTAAAGATTTGAATCGTCAAGGAGATCAAGGGTGGGAATTAGTTACTGTAAATGGTAATTCTGCGTTTAATGAGAGGTACGTTTTTAAACGAGAGAAATTTGATGAAAAGCCAGATAAATAGGTTAAATGTCTACAGCCCGAATACGAAACATCATTTTTAACACAGGAGAAAATCAATGAGCGAAACGAGCGAAACGGATATTATTTGGGGCAAAGCAATTGGAATGCAAACATGTGTCGGAGTTCCTAGTGGGAAATTCCCGCTTTCGCATGGAAACTGTTTTAGTATGAACGCTGAGGGGAAAGACTACCGAATTATTAACTTCTGTTGCGAAAATTTAAGAGAAGCGCAAAACCGAGGAGTTGAATTTCCTATTAAATTAAAAAAACTTAAAGAATGTACAAGCGAAGGCATAGCTATTGTCTTTGATGAAAGAATTCCTCATTCATGGTGCAGTGATCACTATTGTGAAGTTTGCACCCCAAAAGATTTATTACCTCATAATCAGCAAATGTCTCATGAAAGAGCAATAGCTGGAGGATGGGAAAAGCACCACGGAAGCTGCACTAGTTACGATTGGTCTAAAGAGCCTGATTTGAGGACAGAAGAAGAAAAACGAGAAGAAGAAGAAGAAAAACGGGCTAAATTATTTGCAAGTTTCAAGATTAAAGAAGAGATTGGAGTATGCGTTATTAACGATTATGCTCTTGCAAAAGTGTCAGTAGCAAAGGAGAGTGTGGATGACAGCTAGTGAAATTGAAGCATTACCGACTCAATTAAAACTTCTTGGATTCTTTAAAAGATACACTAAACTATTGGATTTTCATATTAGGTTAACGGCAAACAGTAGACCTGAATCTAGTTGGACAGCAAAAGAAAAAAACAAATATCAGTACTTAAAAGAAGACAATGACAATTGGTGGTATGCTATCTCTCCAAAAGAGAAAGAAACAATAGACGAAACTCTTACATTTTTCGAGAAACTAGAAAGAGGCGAAGTATGATTACAGGCATTTTTAAAACAACTCCAAAAGGAAAAGCTTTATGTCGAAAATGTAATGAAACATTAAAAGGTGTTCCATGCATCAGGGTATTAGTTTATAATAGCAATCATCATGCGAGTTGGTTTATGCATGAAAAATGCTTCAAAGATTTTGTTAATGAGTTATCTAATATAGATTACGACAGTAAAGAAGATAAGTTATGGGGTGACTAAAATGGCTGATTGGAAACAACACGCAGAAGATTGTCACGAGATTTTAGAAAACCATTGGATTATAGTTCATCAATGGTTGGACGAATATGCTAAACAATATTGGCCTTCCAAAATTCATCGTATTTATCGCCATAACAAAGAAGGCATAGAGGAAGTCCGAAAAAAATGGGGCGACAGTGCTGCAAAAGCTGCTATGATTCATATCCTAACTGATGAAGGAGAGATCCTTTCAGAA
>CAYWLU010000066.1:0-3691 GCA_964459435.1 uncultured Candidatus Peribacteria bacterium | reverse complement strand
TTGCTTCCGTAAAAGCCAGAATTTCTGTGCCACATTTTTCTTTGAGGATTTTCTTAGCAATAGCACCTGCTGCAACTCGAGCTAGAGTTTCCCTAGCAGAACTTCTACCACCGCCACGATGTTCTCTTATGCCGTATTTAAGCTGATAGGTATAATCTGCGTGTCCAGGACGAAAAACATCTTTGAGATGATCGTAATCTTCCGGTTTAGCATCTTCGTTGAAGACTAACATCGCAATTGAAGTTCCTAAAGTTTTGTTATCTTTAATCCCCGACAAGATTCTTATCTTGTCTCCCTCTTTTCTTTGGGTTGTAATCTTACTTTGTCCAGGTTTTCTTCTATCCAATTCTTTCTGGATTTCATTTTCTGTAATTTCTATTCCTGCAGGACAACCATCTATTACACAACCAACAGCTTCCCCGTGGGATTCCCCAAAAGTTGTAACTTGAAAGATTTTGCCAAAAGTATTTCCACTCATCGAAGGATATATACCCGAAGATAAAATAGATTACAAGATCACAAGCCAAGAAAGCCCGGGTTCCAAATCTCATAGAACCCGGGCTTAGCTCTGTTAATTAGATATTGATAAATCCTTTATTACCGGATAAAGTCCAAATGATGAATATCATTGTTCTGGGCATGAAACATAGCGGTAAATCTAGTCTAGCTAGAAATATTGCTACCCATTATGGTCTTAATCTTTTGGAAACAGATATCCTAGTAGAAAAAGCTTATGACAAACAAAAAGGAAAAAAAATATCTTTCCGAGAAATAGTGGAAACAGAAGGAATGGATTATTTCCGCAAATTAGAAACCGAAGTTTTGCGAAAAATTGTAGAACAAGGAATCCAAAACACCGTTTTAGATACTGGAGGTGGAACTCCGTTAAGCGAAGAAAACCAAGAACTGCTAAAAAAACTAGGAACTATTGTTTTCTTAGACCTAGATGAAGAAGAAAACTTAGCTAGGATAATAAGAAAAGGTATTCCCCCTTTCTTTAAGTATCCAAACAATCCAAAAAAATCTTTTGAGGAATTAATTCAAGAACGAAAACCAGTTTATAAGTCCTTGGCAGATATTACTTTGGAAGTGAAAAACAATACCAAAGAAGAAGTTTTGGAGATGTTTATCGCTAAATATGAAATAAAAAAAAGTAATTCTCAGAGATTGCCACGTCATGACCTATCCGGTCATTCCTCGCAATGACAATAGTGCTTTTTCCATAACTTCTACAGGAGGTTCTTTGTCTGTATACATCTTAAATTTTTCCACTCCCTGCCAAAGTAACATCCGGTATCCATAAACAATCTCACATCCTTTGTTTTTAGCGTCGATAACTAGCTTTGTTTCTTTTGGTTTAGAAATAAGTTCCATAACAACTAATTCGGGTCGAAGCAATTCTGGATCTACTAGAGATTGTCCTTCTGTGTCTGTATCTACCATTCCAACCGAAGTGGTATTAATGAGAATGTCTGCATCTTTTAATTCTTTTTCTAGATCCTCATAATTTCCATAAGAAACATTAACCTCTTTAGCTAATTCTTCTGCTTTCTTTATGTCTCGATTAAGAATAGTTAAGTTGGCATTGTTGTCAGTAAGAACAAAAACAATTGCTCTAGCAGCCCCTCCTGCTCCAAGTAACACTACTTTCTTATTCTTTACTTCTATCTTTTCTTCTAAAGCTCTAAGAGCTCCAATTCCATCTGTATTTCCCCCAATTAATTTCCCATCTTTATTTACTACTACATTTACCGCTCCAATTCTTTGAGCGTTTTCATCTAATTCATCTAAGTACGGAATAATATCTATCTTGTAGGGCATGGTTACTCCTAAAGCTTTCATCCCTAGATTCTTTACACCATCTATGGCTTTTTTTAGGTCGTCTACAATAAGGGGAACATATTGGTAATCTAAATTAAGTTCTGCAAAAGCTGCATTATACATCTCATACATCTTGCTCGTCTTATAAGACGAACCAAGAAATCCAATTAATTTAGTGTTACCTGTTACTTTCATTTTTCTATTATAGGAAAGTCTGATAAATAAATTCGCTAACAAAAATTCTATATTTTTGAGAAAATTTTTCTGAATAAATTTAATCTGATAGCTGGCTATTAGATTGAATTTTGAGGGAAAAGTTTCCGAAAAGATGATTTTTTGAGCGATTTTTTTGCTTCATTTTTAGTATTTTTTATTTTTTATCAAACTTTTCTATAGTTAAATTAGCTCCTGCTTTAGTCATCTCTGGAATATAACTTCCAAAAGATTTCTCTACCATCTGAGCATCAGAAATAATTGTTTCTCCCTCGCTTGCTAGTCCAGCCACAGAAAAAGCCATGACCATCCTGTGGTCATAATATCCATCTATCTCTGCTCCTTGTAATTTCCATGTTCCATCCTGATGAATCACCAACCCATCTTCCTTTTCTGTTATTTTGGCTCCCATTTTCTTTAGTTCTTTGCAAACCGCGGCAATCCGATCACATTCTTTCCACCGAGCAGTTTGAGTGTTTTTTATAGTTGTCTCTCCCTGAGCAAAACAAGCTGCTACCGCAATAGTAGGCAATTGATCTGGTAGTTTGTTCATATCTATTTCTATCCCATGTAACTGACTAGAACGAGCAGTTATACAGTCTTCTGTAATTTCTATATCCCCTCCCATTTGTTTGAGAATATTAATCACTTCTTTATCTCCATAGGAGTCTTTTAGATCCATTCCTTTAATCTTTACCTCAGAATCCGGTGTAATTATTGCAGAAAGTAATGGATATCCAACCGCTGACCATTCGTAAGGAATGGTCGTCTCAAAAGACTTAGGAGGTTTGTTTCCAGGCAACTTGTAGTGTTCGTATTTGTTGTCTACGTTTTCATATTTGAGTCCGACTTTGTCGAACCAATAAAGAAGGAGATCTATGTAGGCTGTTTCTCCTGGATTTTCTACAAATATTTCCACTGGTTTTTCTGACAAAATAGAGGCCAGTAAAACACTAAATACTGGCTGACAACTAATACCATTCATGTGAGCTACTCCTCCATTAACTTTCCCTTTAAAAATGAAAGGTGCCATACCGTCATTTTTGGTAGAAATTGCTTCAATTCCTAACTCCTTAAAAGGAGGAAGAAAATGTTTAGTAGTTTTCCGTAAAGTGCAGAGAGATTCATCACCCGTAAAAGTTGTTTGTCCTTCGCAAGATGCCGCTACTCCAGCAATAAAGGCCAACATCGTGCCGGAATTATTAACATTAATAATATCTGCTGGTGTTTTTAATTTCCCAGCTACTCCTTTTACTTGGAAAACATTCTTTTCTATCTCTTCTATTTCTGCTCCATACATTCTCATAGCTTTTACGGCCTGGTTCCAATCTGAACTTATTTTAGGATGACGGATAATAGAAGTACCATCTGCTAAAGACGCTAAAATAAGAGCCCTAAAAGAATGAGTTTTAGAAGGAGGCATAGAAACTTCTCCTGTAATTCCATCTGACTTTTGTACTTTGAGGTACTTCATTACTTGTTGTTTAGATAGGTAATAAGTTCTTCCAAACCTTTATAATAACTTTGTTCTTTTAATCCTATTACTTGTCCTACTCTAATGTCGTCTAAAATATTTACCTTCTTATTTACTCCTGTCTCATTGATATCTGACATGTGAATTTCTAAAACACTTCCTCCATGATCTACTAAAGCTTGT
>CAYWLU010000065.1:0-3714 GCA_964459435.1 uncultured Candidatus Peribacteria bacterium | reverse complement strand
TGACCAAAACCTCGTAATTGAGCTAGTTGGCTCATTGGAGTAGCGACTAATTGTTCAATAGAAGTAATACCTCCATTAACTAAAGCGTTAAGAGTCCTTTGAGAAAGACCTAAAATGTCTATTGGGGTAAAAGCAGTTTCTGCCACTGCTGCGGCTGCTGCTTCTTGAGATTCTTTCTTTTTCTTGATTTGTTCAAAACTAGTAGTGAATTCTTCGTCAGTATAAGCATCTTCGTTATTGAAGAGTTGCAAATAACTTTCTAAGATTCCAGAGGCAAGCTTAAGAGCACTTTCTGCTTCTATGGCTCCATCTGTTTCTACACTTATAGTTAGTTGGTCTAGGTTAGTTTGTTCTCCGACACGAGCTGGTGCTACTTCATATTGGACATGCGTTATTGGAGAGAAGTTAGCGTCTATTAATATAAATTCTGGATCTTCTTCGTTAGCGTGGTTAATATTACTAACAATAGTATAACCTACTCCTTTTTCTACTCTTAAATACATCTTCTTTTTAGAGTCTGCTTTGTCGCAAGTTGTAATGAGTTGAGTTGGGTCTAGGATTTCTATATCACTAGAAACTTTAAGGTTTTTAGCAGTAATTTTTCCTGATTTAATAAATGGCACTTCTACTATTTCTACACCTTTGGTGTGTTTCTTTAATCTTAATTGTCTAATGTTTAAAGTAATATCCAAAATAGATTCTTTTAATCCTTCCACCGTAGAGTATTCATGAGAAACTCCGTCAATCTTAACTGCTGTAACCGCTGTTCCAGGAAGACTAGAAAGAAGAACTCGGCGCATGGCATTTCCAAGAGTTAGTCCGTATCCAGAAGGAAGTGGGGTCATAACAAGTTTCGCAGAAGTTTTAGATATAACTTCTAATCGTATTTGGGGAGCACCGATCTGTTCATGCAGGATATGCATATGAGAGAGGGATTAAAAAATTATCGAGAATAGAATTCCACAATAAGTTGTGGTTCTATTAGTTTTTCAAAATGTTGAGTGGCAGGTAATTCTACTATTTCAACAGCAAGCCTTTTTGAATCTGCCTTAATCCAAGAAGGAACATCATTGTTTTCGCCTAGTTCCTCTTGGTTTTTAGTAAAGACGGGAGATTCCTTACGAGACTCTCTTACTTCTATTTTATCACCAATTTTAATTTCACAAGAAGGAATGTCTATTCGTTTACCATTAATGAGAAATAGACCGTGAGAAGCGAATTGACGAGCTTGACAACGAGTAAGAGCAATACCAGCTCTGTACAAGACATTATCTAGTCTCCGTTCTAAAAGTTCTAGTAATTTATCACCAGTAACTTCTTTAGAAGCGTCAGCTCGGTCATAATATTTACGGAATTGTTTCTCAGATAAACCAAACATTCTTTTGGCTTTCTGTTTTTCTCTTAGCTGTTTACCGTATTCTGTTAGCTTACCGAGTCGTTTTCCCCCGTGCATTCCAGGAATGTTTGGGTTTCGTGCTAAAATCTTTTGATATTTAGGTGATCCGAAGAGATTTACTCCTTCTCTTCTACATAGTCGGGCTTTGGGTCCTGTATATCTCATAATTAAGGTTTTCTATTTCTAGGAGGGCGGCAACCGCCGTGAGGAACTCGGGTTTTATCTGAAATTGAGGTAATATCTAGACCACCATTCATAAGACCACGAATTGTTTGATCTCTACCTGGGCCCATTCCTTTAACAAAAACATCTACACTTTTTATACCAAAGGCTTGAGCTTTTTCGGAAACCCTTTCAGCAGAAATTTGTCCAGCATATGGAGTGGCTTGTCTTGCTCCTTTGTAACCATTGGCACCAGGAGAACTCCAAGCTAAAACATTTCCATCTGGATCAGTAAGCGTAACTAAAGTATTATTATAATTAGCTTTTATACACACTTTTCCGTGTTCAAATGTTTTGCGGATTTTTTTCTTTGTAGGGGGCATATTATTTAGTGGCTATTTTCTTATTGGCAACAGCTCTTCCCCGTCCTTTACGGGTCTTAGCGTTAGTTTTAGTACTTTGACCTCTTACTGGTAGGCGTCGTCTGTGACGAAAACCTCTATAAGTACCAATGTCTTGTAATCGTTTTATATCTTGAGATAATTTTCGACGAAGATCTGCTTCTAAAATAAACTCAAAACTAGTTAAAGTGTCTCTAAGTTTTTGTTCTTCTTCGGTAGTTAGGTTTTTAACTCGTACTTCCTCGGAAATTTTAGCTTTTTTGCAGATTAACTTAGCTCTAGCTGGTCCAACACCCAAGACATAAGTCAGGGCAATAACCAATCGTTTTTCTGTCGGAATCGTTGTACTTGCAATTCTCATTTATTAAATTTTTTGATAACTGAAGATTGAAGATTGATAATTGTAGATTGGTTCATCCTTGTCGTTGTTTATGTTTGCCAGCTGTGGCAGGATTTTTACAAATCACTCTTACAACCCCTTTGCGTCGAATTACTCGACACTTATCACATATTTTTTTTACGGATGATCTTACTTTCATTTTTTGAAACGGAAGGTGATACGACCCTCTTCCAGATTATAAGGGGAAAGCTTTAATTGTATTCGGTCTCCTGTGACGATTCGGATGTAATGCATTCGCATTTTTCCGGACAGTTTGGCTTTGACTTTATGTCCTTCAAAACCTTCTGTGGTGAGCTCGATGAGAAACAGAGACCCAGGATAGGTCTGTTTTACGATTCCTTCAACCTCAATTAAATCATCACTAGTCATAAACCGAGTTAAAAAGCTGGCGGATACTATCTTCAAAAAATATTCTGTCAAGGAATTTTTAGGAATTTAAGGGGTTTTTTCTGGTTCTTTTGAAATAGTATATTATAATATGCTAAAAAAGTTTAAAAGTCGAAAAGTTAAAAAGCTGGAAATAATATAAAAAACACTAATTACTAATAAAAATTAATGCTTGTAATTTATTTTAACATTTAAAATTTAACATTCTGTTTCAAGTCGGGCTTTAGGATGACGCTAATTATTCTGAGTTTTGTCAAATGGAATTTTTAGATTAGAATCTCCTCACTCATGTCTAATCCAATTTTTGACGGCCTAAATAATAACCAAAAGGAAGCAGTAGAAATCCTCTCTGGCCCCTTATTAATCTTAGCTGGTGCTGGTTCTGGTAAAACCAAGTGTTTGACTCATCGGATTGCAAATCTTATTGCCAGTGGAGTGAAAGCGAATCAGATACTAGCGGTTACTTTTACTAATAAGGCCGCTAATGAAATGAAAACCAGAGTAGAGAAGTTATTGGGAGAAACGGTTTCTTCCTCTGCTCAACCTTGCATGGGAACCTTCCATGCTATTTGTGTTAGGATGCTGAGAGAGAATATCGAGAGTTTAGATTGTGGTATTTCTCGGAATTTTGTGATTTTTGATACTTCAGATTCTCAAAGTCTCATAAAATTACTTATAAAAGAAGCAGGTTATGATTCTAAGGAATTAAAATATAGAGCAGTTCTTAGTCATATATCTTCGGCGAAGAGTCAGTTAATTGTTGCTGGAGAATATGGTGATAAGTCAGAACAGAATAGATTCACAAGGGCAGTAGCAGAACTATATCCTGCCTATCAGAAGAGATTACGAGACCATAATGCTTTGGATTTTGACGATCTTCTGCAAAAAACAGTCGAGATGTTGGAAGCATCTCCCAAGGTATTAGAGAAATACAAAAAAAGATGGCAACACCTACTTGTAGATGAATA
>CAYWLU010000064.1:0-3761 GCA_964459435.1 uncultured Candidatus Peribacteria bacterium | reverse complement strand
TATTAAGAGGGTCTAAGCCAACATCGTTGGTGAGCCAAGTACCAATGCCAAATCCGACTTTGATCGATTCGTAAAAATAATTATATATATTCAATGCCTCATTAAAATTCAATCCATCACTGAAAATAAGTGTTTTTGTTTTAGGGTCGATACCTAACTTTTCATAGTGAGTTATAACTTTTCTTCCCCACTCAAAAGCGTTTCCGCTATCATGGCGACATCCGTTATAAAGCTTAGCAAAATAAAGATCGAAGTCTTTTAGAAAAGCGTCAATCCCAATAACGTCAGTCAGAGCAATTCCAAGATCGCCACGATACTCTTTTACCCAGCTATCTAACATGAATTTTTGACTATCGACTAGCTGAACACCTAAAGCCTGTCCAGCTTGAAACCATTCATGGGCTTGAGTTCCGACACAAATTAAATCATGGTTTTTAGCGGCGAGAACATTACTCGTTCCAATCATCTTTCCAGTTTTCTTCAGCTCAGGAATAACCCTATTATGCTGCCAATTACGAGAAAAACGCCTACGTGTTCCAAAGTCACTAAAAGTAAAACCAGAAGGACGGGCATCACTTTCAAGCCATGCTACTTTTAAGGCTAGCTTTTCTTCAGCAATATCCATGTTGAAATAAGGGTTTTTACAAATATCGGTTTCCCATTTGAAATAGACCTCATTAACAATTGAAAGAATCAAGGTTTCAAAAAGAATAACATGAAGCCATGGACCTTTTACTTTAATCATAAGTTCCTCAAATTCATTTCTGGTTATAGAAACCATAAGAGGGTTTAATCTAAAAATTCGAAGGAAGTCTATATAATCTGATTTGAAAAAGCTTTTAGTGGAGAGATATCTTAGTTCACTTTCTGTAAAACGAAGATTTCCAAGATTTTGAATTTCATGTTTAATTTCATTGAATGGACCTGTTTCAAAACGAATACCTTCATTTCGACATTTGAATTCACATTCAACCATTGCGTCTGAAAATTGATGCAGAATCGCTTGCTGTTGCGAAATTTTGTATAAATCTTGGTCTAAGAGAGATTCAATGATCGGCATTATTAGATCCTTTCGGCTTTCCAGCCTTTATGTTGGAGGACATATCAACTCATCCAATTCTGCTTTTAAGGTATCACAAGAAAGATACAATGTCAAGGGTTTTCGCCGGTTTTTCCGACACTTAAATCCAGGCAAATAAATGGAATTTGAGCAACATCATATCCATACTTATCCAATGAAAATTTCATCTGTTCAGCAGCGTAGATATTTAAAGAATGAACGATAAAATTCTCTACTTTAGGTTTGTTTTCTTGTACCCAACGAACGACTTCCATCCCACAATCTTCTCTATTACTATCGACATGAATCTCTCCAGATAAATCATGATCGAGCGAAACCAAATCCCACTCCCTTTCTTGAAGTTTTTCAATACATTCTTTTGCCGTTTGAACTGTAGTAGCAAAAGGGATTCGAGAGAGAAATTTCCCAATTCTAATTGGACTATCGTCTAAGAAAAGAACTGAAGAACCTTCTTTAATCGTTATTTTAGTTATTTTTGTTAATTCAATCGCCATTATATCACTTTCCTTTTCTTTTTATCATCGCTTTTTTCATTCCGAGAATTCTTTGATATTCTTCAGATCCAACAAGAAGACCTCCATGTTGATCCATATCTTTACCAAGATCTAAAAAACGCTGACCATCACATTCAGCCTGTCCCAACAAAGCATCGCATTCTTCGATAATTTTATCTTCCGCCACAGAACCGTCATATGTAATGATTTCATCATATGTCAAACTTAAAAAACCTACACTTTTCACACTTAACAATCCCAAATCACAAATTTCGTAATCATCTCTGCTTCCACCTACCATACTCCAATCTATATCACTCGCTTTTTCTTTTGCAATAATTTGTGCGTCGCGAGAATTCTTAGCATATACATAAAGATCTTCTATTTTGTTTTGCTCTACTGAAAAATAAAAAATATTGATTGACATATTATTTCTCCAATCCTTCATTTAGTCTCGTGGCATAGATAATATCGCCAACCAAAGCAATCATATCTGCCTCTTCCATACCTTCGGCATGAAGTTTTTCAAATGATTTTTCTAACAAAGATCTTGATTCTTTATCATTAAAATAAGCAAACTGTCTCATTGCTTTTTTAATTTCTGGGAACCTATATATTTTAGCCATTTTACTTCTCCTGTTTACCTTATACGATTACGAGGAAAAACCCATCTTATTCAGTTTATCTTTATCGATCATTTTCTCTTTCATATTTTTTAACGTCTTTATTACTGCTTCATAATTATTCTCAAAAAGAATAACCGAAATAAACAACTCTTTAATATGAGATACTGTGAACTGATCAGTATCTCTAACCCATTTATCCACATCTATTTCGCAATTTTGATGTTTATTAATTAAATGCTCCAGATATATTTTACGAGATTCTTTTGATGGATAATCAATCAAATACCTTTTATCAAATCTACTAGGTCTATTAACTACTCTAGGTTTAAGCTTATTTGGATAATTTGACGTCGCAATAAAAACAGTATTATGGACATCTTCAAGACCGTCTAAAAGTTGTAATATTTCACTCTCCTCAAACATATCAAAAAGAGAATCTAAATCTTCAAGAAGAACAATTAAGGGAATCTTTTTTTGAATCTCCTTTATAAATCTTATGCCTTTTTTTGTGTATTCCGGATTATTAAATTTTAAACAAACTCCATTAAGACTAATAACGGATTTTAATAATTGACGACAAGTCGAAGTCTTACCTCCACCGGGTGGCCCCCATAAAAGAATCCCTCTTTTGTAGGTTAATCCTGTTCGAACAAACTCTTCTTCTTTTTTCCAAAAATTTTCTATTTCATTAATAACCTCATCTTCATTTCCATCCGGAAATTTAATTAAATCTTCAGTTGAGGTATCTATTTTTTTTAAAAAATAACCTTCGCTATTCTGGTCGGTTTCATAATATCCAGGTATAAGAGTTTTCACGCTTCTTCCAATTGGATAAAAATCCATCATATTAGAAGTAGACCATTGCACTTTAGCTCCAGCCTTTCCATTTTTTGAAGGAAAATCCGGATCACTTGATGCTATTGCAGGGCCTGGAATTGATATAGAGCTTACAATAGTTTGATCTGGCTCTTCTACTGCCGACCCAATTTCTTCCTGTAGTCTTCTTTCTTCTTCTTCACGGTCTTTAGACATTATTTCTCCTCATATTCATCGATACCACAATAATCATATTTGTTAAAAAAACACTTAGATTTCTTATCATGAGGATAAACGTCGATACAAAAATCTTCGCCATACTTTTTCTCAACATAATGTTCAGCAGAGAATAATAAACGAGAAGCGATACCTCGATGTCTATATTTAGCCTCGACATATACCCCAAAATCACAAAATGCACCAGATATAGAAAAATTAGTTAAAGCACCCCAACCAACAATTTTCCTATCTATCTTAGCGACAAAAAACGTGAACTCTTTCCCTATTTCTGGATTTCTTAATGCATTATTTAGATCTTCTCTTAATCCAGAATATCCAGGTCTTAGTGTTAGTTGTTTTAGTCTTTTTATTTCTCGATCTGTCATGGATGATAAAATCCTTCTTTTGATACTAATCATAATTCTCTCTCCAACATTGTATCTGAAATTCTTAAGGAAACAAAATCATCTTCTCGCATATACTGAAAAGCACCAGTAGAAAGATCACGAAGAAGACAAAAACCTT
>CAYWLU010000063.1:0-3778 GCA_964459435.1 uncultured Candidatus Peribacteria bacterium | reverse complement strand
GGAGGAGCAATGAGAGACCAGCAAGAAAAGATTTACCTTAACAAATCACTTGCAAAGCGTATGCCATTTTTATTCATAGGGAAAAACCCTGCTGATCCGCAAGCAAACTTTGCAAAGAAACTAATGCAAGAGCATAGTAAGATTGGATTGAAAATGAGCAACTTAACAGTTGCACAAAGAAAGATCATTAAGGAGTATGTTAAAAGGATTTCAGACATACCTATCAAGTAAGAAAAAAGAGGAGGCGGTATGATTGAGAATTTAATTTCAGCAGAAGAAGTTACGAGATATTTAGATATATCCTTGCCAACTTTATATAAATGGATAAAAACTAAAAATATCCCTTCTTATAAGATTGGAAGTAGGGTTTTATTTAAAAAATCAGAATTAGAAAAATGGATTGAGAGGTTTAAGATATGAAGAGTCCAGAGCTTGTCAGAGCACAAATTAAGTCAGGTTTAGGAACAAAAGAAGACATGGTTATGATCTTGGGATGTAAGGATAGAACTCCTGAATATTACATAAAGATTGGTGTATTTAAAAAAGGAGTAAGGTTAAAAAACGACAGGCGAGTGTTTTGGGATATGGAGTATCTTCATAAGCAAGCGTTAAAAGTCAAACTAGCTTCTATCATTGGGTATGAGATAAAAGACATAAAAAATTTAAGAGATATAGACTTCAAAGCAAGAGCAGTTAAGGCATTAAACAACTATCTACATGAAATAGCTTTTATCTAAGTTAATAAATAATCAAATTAAAGGTTGACACAGTATGAAATGGGTTATAACCTTAATAATGAAAGCAGTTACGGAAAACTTTACAGGATCATTACAGATCAATTTTTCGAAAGGGGCAATCAAGAATGTAAACAAGAACGAGTGTTTAAGAGAGCTTGACGAGGAATCAGTAAGTAAGTAACTGGATGAACGTAAAATACGAATCCGATTTGAACAGCAATGTTTGGGTCGGATTTTTTTATTTTCTAATAAAGTGAGGCACATGAAAAAAGAGATTGAAATACCTAAAGACAAAGAATATGCAATTCGGACGCAAACGCCAGAAGAAAAAAAAGAAAAAGAAAACGCTGAAGATGTGCCTGTTTACCTCATTGAACTTAAACTTGAAGATACTGAAATTGACAGATTAAAAGAGCAAGTCTTTCTTGAATTTGATGCGATGGTTGATGAACGAAAAGAAGCGCAGTTAGAAGATAAGTGGAAAGAACGAGATAACCAATATGATGGTGAAGCATCCCCAAATAAACAACTAGCCTTCAATCTCCATGTAGGAGAATCCAAAATAAAAGTAGATGCAATAGCAAGAGCCATAAACGAAGCCTTTATCGACAGTGATCCTAAGATTGACTGTTCTCCACGACCCGAATCAGGAAGACAAGATGGTTTTGAAATAGCTGAAAAACAAGCGCAGTTTTTAGATTTTGCGATGGATGAAGAGATCAAACCTGAAACAGCTTTAATTAAGATTGCCAAGTGCGCCATTAAGAAGTTTGTTGGGATTGGAAAGTTAAAGTGGGCGTATAAGCGACAGCCACGACGGAGAGAAGAAGTTTACGAAGGAAAGAATGAAATTATAGGCGTTGATCAAGAAGGGAATCCTATCATAAGGAACGAAGGGTTAGAGCGGTTTTTACAGACATATCCTGATGCCTTAGAAGACAACAAGGGAATCGTTAAAAGATTATACCAAGGAAAGAAAGTCGAGATCGTTGTTCAGTATAAAGACACGATTGACAACAACCCACAGCTTGATTATATCAAGCTCGAGAATTTTTACGTTAAGAACTCTACCGAATATTGGCAAGGATTAAGAGATACTCATTGTATTGTTGAGCGTCAAACCTATTCTTATTGGGAATTACAGGATAAAAAGGATTCAGGCGAGTTTATTAATGTTGATAAACTTTATGGAAGCGAAGAAGAACTTAACGAAACAACTGAACACAAAACAGCCGATTATGATGTTTTAGAAATAACGACATATTTCAGGGTCAAAGAAGGCGATAAAGAAGAAGCCAAGATTAAAACATGGTTTAGTGAAGAAAAGAAAGTTTATTTAGGCGCAAACATCTATCCTTATTACGGGTTTGACGTTGATTATATCCCATTTTATGTAAACCTTAACGATTACGGCTTTTACGGAGACGCAAAAAGCGTGCTTTTAGACCTTAAAGACTTGAATATAGCTGAAAATGCTCTATTAAACTTAGCCTTACATGGCGAATATGTAAGAAATATCATTACGCCAATAGTTAGAGAGGGATCAGAGGTCGAAAAAGCTTTCTTAGATAACGAGTTTGTTTCAGGACGACCTATTGTAGTTGATGAATTAACTGATGATGTAAGTAAAGCGATTGATTTTGTTAAGTGGCCTAACGTAGATATCAACGGGTCAATGATGTTGATGGAGAAACTAAAAAGAATTGGCGATGATCTTTCGAGGGTAAGTGGATTAGCAACTGGTGGCGAAAGCCAACTAGACCCAACCGCCCCTGCCTCAAAGACAATAGCCTTATTACAGCAATCAGGCATTGGAATTAAAGACTATATCAGGACATTTTTACCATCATTCAACGTATTTGCGGCAATGATCTTACAGTTATATTACCAAATGTCTCAAGAAGATAAAAAGTTTAAGGTTGTTGGAAAAGCCTTTGCAGTAACAGGAGATAACCCATTTTCAGAGATTTCAAGGGAAGAAATGGTCGTTAAGACGAATGTTCAGTCAAGAGCCGCATCTTTTGCCTTTGATAAAGTAAACGAGAAGAAAGAAGCAATGGCTGCATATCAAATAATAATGGCTGATCCTTACGCAAGACAGCAACCAAAATTATTATATAAAGCACTTACGACATTACTTGAGACTTTCGGGCAGAAATGGAAAACTATTTCAGATACAGACCTTGCGAGTCCAGAAGAGTTTCAACAACAAATGAATCAAATAGCCATGGAAGCTATTCAAGCGTTAGGTCAACAAGCTCAAGCACAGGCACAAACAACAGGAGTTGCTCCTGATAAGAGACAATTATTAGAAGCCGCACCAAACGCAGTCCAAACGGCACAAGCCAATGCTTATGCTCCGCCAGAGGAAAAGAAATAATGGAAACATTCAACGACATATTTAAGCCTAAAGTAGTTGCTGCAAAGAAAGCCGATAAGATCGTTAACCAAGATGCGATTGATTGTATGAACAAAGCTCGAATTTGTTTGAATAATGAAGCATTTAAGGGATATAAAAAACAGTATGCAAAAGCAGAAAGCAAAATGGTCGATACAATGACAGCTTTAACGTCCTCATATTTAGAAGGAAGGTTTGATTTAACCGCTTACGGGGCAAAGATGCTTGTTTATATGACAAGATTGAAAGATTTGAGACTTTTATTAGATGTAGTTAAAACTGATATCAGGAAAGGTGAAAAAAATGGATAGTAATATCAAGATAAAAAGTCCTGAAATGTTAGCGAACGTCCTGAAAGAGAAAAGAACTGAAGGAATCAAAGAGGTTGCTGAAGAACTTACAAGAGAAGAGCAGATGAAGATAGATCATATTGCAATGGCAACGCAATGGATCAAGATTATTAATACAATCCCTAACCTTGAGCCGTTTATTAAGAAAGTAATGACATTGAGGTTGCTTGGCCCGATTATTACAAACTATGACAAGAGTCATTTATCAATCGCCTTAGAGTTGGGAGTTTGTGAAGATGACGTTATTCAGGCAGAGCTTTATGGTAAAGAAGTCCTTGCTGATTATGTGTCAA
>CAYWLU010000062.1:0-3866 GCA_964459435.1 uncultured Candidatus Peribacteria bacterium | reverse complement strand
AGTAGCTAAGAATATTGCAGAACAAGAAGAACTAGAAGGTTACAAACTCCATATGAATGTAGGCGAAAAAGGCGGACAAGTAGTACCCCATCTTCATTTACACCTACTAAGTGCCGACTTTAACTGTAGTTTATAGAATAGAACTTAGTATATTATAATATAATGTCCTTGGTGATTGATAATTGAAGATTGAAGATTGAAGATTATTTATTCATTGTCTTTAACCAATCTGGAACTCCTTTATGATTTGGATCTATGGTTACTTCTGCAGCTCTTGTTCCAGGAGGAATATTTCCTGGCATATTTCCGGTGCTTTCGTGCGGTTGAAAGGGAGCTTCAAAAGGGATCTTGGCTGGAGGAGTCGGCGAAACATTAGGAATGTCCGTCATTGGAAGTTCCGTTTGAATAGGATTTTGTGTTTCCTCAAGTTCCATTTTCTGAAGTTCTATTTCTTCGGGAACATGTAACCGAGTCTTTTGAAAAGACATTATTAAACGAAGAATCTCAAATTGGATCTCTGCTACTGTTTTTTTAGGAATAGTTAAGTCTATTCCGTGAGGGACAAGTTCACCCCTACCCCCTAAAGTCTTCTGTAACTGCATAAAATCTATGTTTGGATTACCAGATCTAATCTGGATTACCGAACACTTTTTTTGTTCTATAAAGAGAGCAACTAATTCTGCTCCTTTAGTATGACGAAGAAGTTCTTCGGTCATACTTTCTACTTGTTCAGGATCTGCTTCTGCTAATTCAAAATCTGCCTTAGCAAGTCCCGACCAAGCTATCCGATGCACGCTATCCATTTCTAAATTCCCTAAAATCCGTCCCCAAGTCTTGAGAGTTGGAAGTTGTTTCATCTTAAAAATGTTTTCTATAATATCTGCTTGTCTAGCTCCTAATTCTTGTAATTTAGCAGCAACTTCAAAAGCACTAGCAGTGGTTGCTGGTTCTTGAAAACTACCTGTTCTACTCACAATTCCAGCAAGTAATACTGTCGCTAATTCTTTATCTAAATGATTTCGCAAAGGTTCTGTACTTTGGATAAGTTCATAGAGGATTTCACAAACAGAAGACCTGGAAGGATCTACTAGATTAACCTTTCCAAAGAAATCATTAGAAGCAGAGACAGAAACATTAATAATTGGAGTTGTGGCAAAAAGCTGGGTATGGGATTCAAAAAGAGGTCCCACTTCATCTAGGTTTTCTGCTCCTAATACTAGGATTAGATCAAACTTCCCCGCACTTTGTTGGAAACTAACGTCATTAGCTGAGAAAAAACCATTTTTAGGAGAAACCAAGATATCTACTGATTTATCCTTAATCGTATACTTAACCCTATCTACTTTAGCTTTCTCCGTAGACAAAGAGATTACAAAATCCCCTTCTTCCCCCAAATCTTTCTTGAGAAACTTCTCTCCACCTAAAAACTTAAGATTTTTAGGAACCTCTTGAGACGCTACTGCAATTACTTCTTTCCCCGCTTTATGAAGTACTTTCTGCAAAGCAAGTAGTCCCGCTACTTCGTCTCCAGTCCATTTCTCCCTCGTTACTATTAGTATTTTTTGGGATCTACGGAGGAAAGCAATTGTTTGTTCTGTAGGGTTAATGTCCATAGCTTGTCTTTTTTGTAATTTAAGGTTTAATTATACATTAAGTTTAGCTAAGAGTCAAATAATTTAATTAACTATTGATCATTACTTTTAGATTCACCCAGTGAAATATCCGCTGTGGCGGATAAGATTTTAATATGTAAAATAAAAAAGCAATTTTCACCAAAAGAAAAAAGTTCTATAATGAATTTAATGTGGAATATGTTTAAATCTTATTTCACAGGGTAAATTAATAATTAGTCCATGCTAGATATTAAAGAAATCCGTAAAGACTCTGAGAGATTTAAAAAATCCCTTAAAAGAAGAGGAATTGATCCTCAAAAAATAGATAAATTATTAGTTCTAGACGAGAAAAAACTCTCTCTCTTGCACAAAGTAGAAGACGCTTCTGCTCGTCAAAATGAAGTATCTAAACTCATCCCTAATCTCCAAGGAAAAGAAAAAGAAAATCTTCTGGCAGAAATGAAAGTAATTGCCAAGAATAAAAAGGAACAAGAGATTCTTTTACGGGATGCAGAAAAAAGCTTTTTAGAAATTATAACCACTCTTCCCAATACTCCTCTAGATTCTGTACCAGATGGAAAAGGAGAGGACGGTAATAAGGTTCTCAGAAAAGAAGGCAAGCCTCCTAAATTCAACTTTAAACCACTAGAACACTGGGAATTGGCAGAAAAATTAGACCTACTGGACACAGAACGAAGTGCCAAAGTTAGTGGTTCTCGTTTTTATTATATGAAAAACGAATTAGCTATTTTGCAACAAGCTTTAAGCTTCTGGGCTTTTACAGAAGTAAGTAAAAAGGGATTTTCTCCCATGATTCCTCCTTTCCTAACAAGAGAAAGAGCTATCAGAGGAACTGGTTACTTTTCCCATGATGAAAATTATCGTATAAATTTAGGAAAAGAAGATGATCTTTTCCTTATTGGAACTAGTGAAGTTCCGATGATTAGTTTCCACGATAATGAAATTCTAGAAGAAAAAGATTTACCTCATAAATTTGTCTCATATTCTCCTTGTTTCAGAAGAGAAGCCGGAACTTACGGAAAAGATACTAAAGGTATCTTCCGTGTTCATCAATTTGAGAAAGTAGAAATGATTATCTTCTGTCTTCCAGAACAAAGTAAAAAACTACACGAAGAATTGTTAAAGATAGAAGAAGAAATGATGAAAAAATTAAAAATCCCTTACCAAGTAGTAAATCTCTGTTGTGGAGACATAAGTGGATCTTCTTCTAAAACATATGACCTAGAAGCTTGGTTACCAGGACAAGATAAATATCGAGAAGTAACTTCTACTTCTAATTGTACCGATTACCAAGCTAGAAACTTAAACATCCGAATACGCAAAAAAAATGGAGAAATTATTACTGCCCACACACTAAACGGAACTGCTGTCGCCATACGACAACTGATTGCTATTCTGGAAAACTTCCAAAACAAAGATGGATCTGTGGATATTCCAAAAGTTCTGCAACCACTTTGTGGATTTAAAAAGATTGAAGCAAAAAAATAAGTTTAAGCTGTAATAGCAAGAACTTCTGTTATTGTTTTTTCAACAGTGGCTTGATTAAATGTAAATGTTCGACTATTTTTAGCAATAGATTTAACATTATCTATAATTGATTGTACTTCAGAAAAAATAGGGTTTTTATTTTGATCTAATAAAACATCAGCAGAAAGAAGCATTCTTAAAGTCTGTGATCTATTCCCCTCAACATCCTCTTTTCCTGAAAAATTAGCTTCACAATACTTCCTTTGTTCCTCTGTTAATTCCACTTCTCGCTCCAAATCAAAATCAAATGTTGCCGTTTCCATATTTTCCATATTTTCCATATTTTTTAAATTAAATATAAATTAAATTTTGTCTGTCTTTTAGGAATATTTTATACTTTGTCAAGCCTTTTTATATATACTAAAAGGATCCCAGTTTTTCATCCTATTACAAAACCAGTCATTCTGGCTTGTGACGCTTCGCTAATCGTCTGTGTCACTCACTTACTTATGAGTAAACTCAACGCAGTTCGCTATCCTCGACGAGCAGAATCATATCCGAATTTATTTTGTGTCCAAGCGTTAGCACTTATCCAGACAAGAGTTCCGCGCTGACGCTTTCACCCATGATAACAACACTTAGGATTCTGGACGTAGCCAGCATGACTAAAGAAAAAAGATGCTTGCGTTTAAATTTTTTGTCATAAATCCTCTTTTGTCACCTTATTTTTGATTATTTTAATTTAAAAACTGGGGTCTTTTTAGT
>CAYWLU010000061.1:0-4008 GCA_964459435.1 uncultured Candidatus Peribacteria bacterium | reverse complement strand
CAATTGGCTTAAATATTCTGGTGACCGAAGAAATAAATGGCTCTGTTTTGATGAAACAGATACTCCAAATGCTTGTAGTGATATGAACCTAGGACTTTTATCTGATGGATTCTTTCAAGTTGAATTCTCAGATGATCACAAAAGATATTTCTTAAAAGAATTTGACGGAGTAGGTTTGTTAAATCTAGAAACTCCTTCAGCTGGATATGAACATTTCCAATTATTTAAAACTTCCTCTGGTCGTCTGGTACATGCTGAAGAAGGCAACGCTCCTACTATCTTTTTCCGACAAATAGGACTTGAACCAGAAGAAAACGATCTAGGTGAAATAAAGCTCCGAGTAGTTTCTCGGGTTCAGTGGCAAGAAACAAATACCTATCCTTCTACGGTTTTAGAAACTCATCTTTTTGATTTTTATGAACGAGATGCCTACTAATAAAAAATCCGGTTTCACTCTACTCGAAATAATTATTGCTTTAGGAATAGCGTCTGTAATTATTACAACAACTTTAGGAATGGTTGGCAGTATTTATTTTTCCCAAAAGAAACTTCTCGTTACTCAGGATTTTTTCGCTGAATCCAGATTCCTTATGGAACGAATGGCCCAAATGATCCGCAATAATACGATAGATTATGACCGCTATTTTATTGAGGTAGGACCAGATTGTGCTTTTTTTGCCGAAGACCAAACCCTTATACAAGAAGAAGATATTAATAATACTAATTATGATGTCAGAGAAAATCTTGGCTATCCTAATATTTTTTATTGGAATACTACTGGAGACGATGTGCAAGATCGGAATATGGGAGGGAAGATTCTAGATGGATCAGAAGATGATCCCTGTACTAAAGCTTGGAATGATGATTTAGAAGCTGAGCCCATAACCACTCTTTATCTTATTAATAGTGCTAGAACCGCTAGAATTGCTATTCGTCGCAACAACGACGAAGACAGGGAATTAGAAGTCCAAAAACAACTTAGTGCTGATTTGGATAATGATGGAATAGGGGATATTTGGGGACCTTTAGATTCCAACGAAGATGGAATTTTTGATGAAACCGATTTACAAGTAGGATGGAATGATGGAGTTTGTGAAATCAAAAACTTTGATGACACCTCTTTCCCTGTTTTAGGAAATAATAATGACAATGCCGAAGACTTTTGTGCACTTGCTCACGATTGGACTGTGATTTCTCCAGAACAAATAGAAATTGATGGTCTTTCTTTTATCCCCTCTCCTGATCGAGACCCTTTCTTAAGTTTTGCAGTAGATAGCGCCCAAATTCATCCCCATGTTTTTATTCTTCTCAAAGCAAAATTAAGAAATCCAAAAAAATTTGGACTTGATGAAGAAGATGCCCCAGAAGTATCTTTACAAACCACAGCTTCTTCCCGAACTTTTGGAAACATTAGAAAATAGTTTTTAGTCGTTAGTCGTTAGTCTTTAGTCAGTAATTCATTATTTAAAAAATGCAAACAGAAGTAATTGTTCGTATGCCACCCTCCCCAACAGGAAAATTACACCTAGGGACTGCTCGCACCGCCCTGTTTAATTATCTTTTTGCCAAACACCATAATGGAAAAATTATTTTTCGTTGGGAAGATACTGACCTAGAAAGATCAAAAAAAGAATTTGAAACCGAAATTTTAGATGGTCTCAAGTGGCTAGGAATGGATTTTATAGCCGAATCTGATCAAATTTTTCGACAATCAGAAAACGCTAAATTGCATCACGAATGGCTAGAAAAACTCTGGCAAGAAAATAAAATTTTCCCTTGTTTTGTAACTCCAAAAGAAATCGAAGAACAAAGGAATAAAGCAGCAAAAGACCATACTAATTTTGTTTTTTGGTCTCCTAATCGAGATAAATCAAAAAAAGAGTTAGAAGAAAAAATTAAATCAGGGGAAAAATTTGTTTGGAGAATTAGGTCTCCAAAAAACGAAGAAATTGTTTTCGAAGATTTAATTAGAGGACGAGTAAGTGTTAATTCAGATACGATTGGAGACTTTGTAGTAGCTAGATCTGATGGTTCAGTTCTTTATTTACTAGCCAATGCTTTAGACGATTGGACTCAAAAAGTAACTCATGTACTTCGCGGAGAAGATCATATTTCCAATACTCCTAAGCAGATTATTTTATATAGAGCTCTTGGGGCGGTAGAACCGTCTTTTGGTCATATCCCCTTGGTTCTAGATAACCAAAAAAGAAAACTCTCTAAGCGAAATACCGATCCAGATACTTGTGTTTTGATAGCTGACTTTATGGCTAAGGGATTTATTCCCGAAGCTGTAATCAATGGTTTAGCATTACTAGGTTGGAACCCGAAATCTACTGAAGAAATTTTTTCTTTAGAGGATTTAATCAAAATATTTGATCTCAACAATGTAAACCCTGGAGCCGCTCAATACAATTTTGAGAAAATGAAATGGTTCAATACTTATTGGATTCGCAATCTTCCTCTGGAAAAATTAATAACCCACTTTAACGAATTCTCTGGTGAAAAATTTGATCCTAAAAAAGATGCAGTTATGTTTGGATTTATTAGAGAAAAAGTCCGAAGCTTAGAAGAAATTCTAAATCATTTAGAATATTTAACAAATGATCCTGGAACTGATCCTCAAAAATTAGTTAGTGAAAAAATGAAAATAGATCTTCCTTTGGCTAAAAAGATGTTAAGGGAAATTGCAACTATGTTGCAAAAACTCAACGAAGCCAATTGGGACATAGAAACTATGCGAGAAATTTCTGTTAAAAAAATTGAAGAACTTGGCGTAAAAAATGGTCAATTCCTTTCCCCTTTTCGTATCGCTTTATCTAATAAAGAGGTATCGGTTGGTCCTTTTGAAATCGCAAAAATTTTAGGAAAAAAAGAAACCTTAAAAAGACTGGAAGAAACCGTAGAAAAACTTGAAGCTTAGTATATTAAACAAATCAGATACAGGAATGCATCGTTTTTTCTTTATTTGTCATGCCGGATTTATTCTGGCATCTAACCACAAAGAAAGCAGGTGCTTAATTAACAGCTAGATCCCGCAATAAATGCGGGATGACAGTGATAAATAAATGCAGGATGACAGTGATAAGTAAATGCGGAATGACAACGGGTAGCAAAATTCCTCATTCACTATTTGAAAATTGAAGATTGTAGTTTTTTTTTGTTACCTTTGGTATTGAGAGTTTAAGCGACTCCACGAAGTGAGCGTAGATTTCAACCTGGGTTAGAAATTGATAATTGAAGATTGTAGTTTGAAGTTTGAAGATTGAAGATTGCCTATTCCTCCCCACTGTCTCCCTTAATCACCGCCTCTTTAAGTGTTTTACTAAGATTTCTTAAAATCTTTTTAGCATCTCCTCGACGGATATTTTCAGATTTATCTATAAATTCCAAAGGTGTTCTCGTGGAATTTGGATCTAATGGATTCCATGCACTACGCAAAGGTCTTGCATATTCTGGTTCCTTAGCTGCTTCATATTTCCTCCAAAGAGCGTGTGTTTCTGCTTCGGAAACAGTTTCGGTCTGTCTAAGTCCCAGCCTAGCTTGTTGCTCTATCGGCTTACCACGCAGTTTTTCCATGAATTTTTGAAAAGCCGTCCGTGGTGTAATACTAGACTTCTTATGTTCTAAGGCATTAATAAACCAAGAAGAAAATTCTGCTCTAGTAATAGGTTTTTCATGATAGAAAAAATTTGTGTCTTGGAAGTTTTTAAACCAACCCGCCCCCTTCGCTGCAACTAAAACTGGTGCAATAGAATCATTTTCTAAAACATCTTTGAATGATGTATTCAATGCTTTTTCATTAATATCTAGTCCAAAACTACTAGCTAATATTAATAAGATCTCTTTCCTCGTCGGACTTTTATCGATATCAATTCCAACATCAACAATTCCCTGTTCTAGGGCAGTATAAATCAGCAAACTCTTTAAATTATTTGCTAAATCTAGCCCCTTAACACTTGGAAGATCTGCTTTTTGAAGATTCCTAATATGCCCAAGATCAATACAATT
>CAYWLU010000060.1:0-4143 GCA_964459435.1 uncultured Candidatus Peribacteria bacterium | reverse complement strand
GGAAGTGGGGGGAAGGAATTTTTGCCCACCCGAGCGTCAAAATTCAGCGTCTGGATTCTGTTTAAAATACGTTCGGATTTTGTTCAGGAGACACAGCAGAAAGGAGTGCCACGAAGAGAATATGTAAATGAACATATGGAAGAGATAAATAGACAAAACTCAATATTAGAATTTGAATCTAAAATTAAAGAATACGAAGATGTGTTGTTCGGATTAAATCTTTTTATACAAGGAATTCATTATCTTTGGGAATACAATAAAACAATAGTCGATACCAATCAACAACATTATGAAAGCGCTAAGAAAAGAATGGAAGAAGTTATTAGTAGTGCAAAAAAACTTTTAGAAGAAACAAAAAAGAGTTTTGTTGGAATATCACTTCTTCAACAATTTCCATTTCCACCAATCAAAGGACATCCTATATTAGATGAAGGAACAAAACGATATAAGGCATTAACACAAGCTTATAATGAGTTATTTCCAAATAGACCAAAAAACAAACCGTTAACCAAAGAAGAAAACAGAAAATTAACCGAAGTTGTGATAAATAAAATAAATCTATGAAAGAAAAAATTAAGAAATAATTCTATGAAGGATATGCCCGAGAAAGCAAAAAAGTATTATAAATGGTTTATCAATTCTCATCCAGAAAGTTATCATCCAACAACCTTAGATTTTTTTTATATGTTTTTGAGTGTTTTGCTTAGTTATTCAAAAAAAACTAGAACACAAGGTTGGTTGGAAGAAAATCTTAAAGAAGATAGTCCTCAGTTATCACGTAAAGATATTCAGAAATATGGAGGAATTTATAAACACATAAGAGATTTTAGAAATGTTAATGAAACTCAAACGGCAAAATTGTTAGCTCAATCAATACATGAAACAGGAATGGCGGAGGCGCGCAGGAAATATTTAAAGTAAAATAAAATTTCGATGGTTTCTTCGATCAGCTCCGACCGAGACGCGTCGGCGAGACACACTTAAAGCCCCTTAATTTCTCCTTAAAACTCTGGTTCTAGACCGGGTCACACAGCTAACTTCCACCTATTCTTTTTAACGATTTTTTTGTAGAATAAATAAAGTAATTAGTTATATGCAAAATAAAGCCTTTTCTAAAATTTGGATTTTATTTATTCTAGTTATCCTTATCATTATTATTGGTGGAGTATTCTTAAATTGTGCAAAAGAAGGAGAAAGTCCTAACTGTTTTAATTTTACTACAGGTAAAAAAAACTTTTTTTGCAAACATTGCTGCCCTGGTTTAAAGGTAATAGGTTCAAAGACACACGATGGAATTATTATGTATAACGTTGGCGTTCCTGGTATTTGTAGACCATGTGGAAATGGCATATGTGATTCTGAATATGAAGATATCAATAATTGTCCTGAAGATTGTAAATAATTTATTCTACTAAACAGGTTCTAACATCGTCCAATACTCAGAAATTCCCTTGATTGCCGCAAAACCAACTCAGGATATTCAATCATTTCTACCCAATTAAAGGTTCGAAAATCGTCCACGATGGCCAGCTAATTTTTCCATCTATTCTTTTTAATTGTTTTTTGATATAATAAAAGAAGATTATGAAAAATAAAGCCTTTTCTAAAATATTAGTTTTTATTGTTCTTATCATAATTGTTAGTGGAGGAGTTTTCTCTTGGCAGTATTTTTGGGCGCCGAAGGGGGAAGTAGTTGGAGAAGAAGACGTTGATAAAAAGTTGACAAGAGAAGAAATCGAAAACACTGAATATGAAACGTGTTGGAAACCAGAAATTGGCAAGTTTAAGCTTACGGATGGAGTCTATTCTGATGAAGAAAAAGGTTGGTCTATAAAAGCATATAGACTTTACGACATGGATGTGCCAAGCCAAATAGCTTTTGGCGACTTAAATAATGATGAGAAAAAAGACGCAGCCGTTATTCTAAAGAGCGTGGAGAACGGTGTTAGTAATTATGAATTAGCTATTGTTCTTAATGATAAGGGAAAGCCCTTCTATATAAATTGTAAAAAATTAGAAGATGTATTACACACAAACTCTATTGCTATTCAACCAGAAACAGTGAATATTTATATGGTCGTTCCTGATCTTGAATCTACTCTTGGAAAAAGTAGAGAACTTGCTAGATATAAATTACAAGGAGGAAAAATAATAGACGTGACGAAGGCTGAATTTTCTGACTGGACATACAGAAATGATAAATATAAATATGAAATAGAATGCCCAGGACCTGCTGTTCTTGTTGGACACAACGAAGAAGAAATTCTCCTTAGTTTTCCCGATAAACCAGGATTATTAAGTAAGAGTTTTTTATTAATAATTCCAGGAGATATTATTTGTTCTAAAATTAAAGAAAAAATAAATAAATATCCTGAAAAAATAGAGATTGTTAATGGAATAGATTTTCTTGTAGAAATTTACCAGACAGGTGGCACAAAAAGCTTTGGTTATATAAAAAGCTATGATACAACACTGAATGAAGATAAATGTTTGAGTATTACTTTTAACTTTACTGGTTCCAAATATGGTCAGACGTCTTTTTATGGCGTGTTTGACTTGGAAAAAGATACAGAAACTTTCAATCAAATGCTTTCTACTTTTAGGTTTTTAGAGTAGAGCACCCTGACCGAGACGAGGTTAATGAGACACCCGCAGTTTTTAAGCTAAATTGTCATCAAATAGGTTCTAATATCGTCCAATACCCCCAGCTAACTTCCGCCTATTCTTTTAGGCGGATTTTTGTTAGAATAGAATAATATGAATAATCAAAAGGGGATAGCTCCAATTATTGTTATTCTAGTTTTAGTAGCCATTATTGGTGGAGGAACTTTAGTTTGGCAAAACTTTAGTGCGCAAAAAGAAGAAGTTGAAATATCAGAAGGATTAGTTGAAGATGAAACTACTGATTGGCAAAGATATAATAATGAAAATGGAGGCTATGGAATAAAATATCCACCAGATTTACTAATAAAACACACTATTGCAGAGATAGGTAAAACATGGCCAAATTTTATGGATAGCCTTGAAATAAATTCTGAAAATAGCTTAACTAATCCTGTAGAGTGGAGAATTGAAGTTTGGAAAAATACAGATGGATTATCAGCTCAACAACGAGCTGAACAGATAGGAGGAGCCACGCTGACTAGAAATAAAGTAATAACAAAGATAATTGTTGGCGGCGTTGAAGGTAGAAAAGTTGTTATAGACTATTTACCTAGTGATGTCGACCCCGAAAATACAATTAAAAACGCTATCTCTATATTTCTTATTAAAGATGAAACTATTTATGAATTTTTTTGTGTAAATAAGATTACGAAAAAAAGTGGGATACAAGATTACAATTCTTATCAATTCAACCAAATGCTTTCTACTTTTAAGTTTTTAGAAGTTAAAGCACCAGAAAAAATAATCGAAGATGAAACTGCTGATTGGCAAACCTATAGGAATGAGGAGTACGGATTTGAGGTAGAATATCCTGAGAATTCAAAGATTGTTGATGTTAATGAAACTGAAACTCATTATAAATACGCCAAATATGAAAAAAATATATTTCATGTAGTCAATATTCAAAATATAGATGATCTCTATACACGGGTGGGATTCTATGTAGATAATGATGAGAAAAACCTAAAAATTTGTCTAAAAACTCTAATGGAAGATCAGAATCTAACCGAAACCAAAGAAATAAACGGCATTAAATTCTATATTTACAAAAATTATCAACCTGACAATGCAATGGGCGGTTTTAGGGCCAGAGTAAGTGAGTATCATACAATTTATAATAATCGTTGTTATCGAATAGAATCAGTAGTCCATTGGACTGATGTGTCTGTTACTAAAGGGGCTACAACAGGGGAATCAGCTACACAAGAAGAAATAGAAGAACAAGAAAATCAGATAGCAGAAAAAAAAGCAATGGTTGACGGTATAGTATCTACTTTTAAGTTTTCACAGAGTAGGTGACCGAGATGCATCGGTGAGACACCTCTAAAAGTCCCTAGATTCTCCTTAAAACCTTGGTACCAGACCGAGGATGCCAGCAGACTAGTGCTCGGTTCGAGCAACCGAACTGCCTATTATTTTTTGCCCGAGAGTTTTCCTCGGGTTTTTGTTGTGGTAGAATAAAAATATCAGAAATATTCT
>CAYWLU010000059.1:0-4211 GCA_964459435.1 uncultured Candidatus Peribacteria bacterium | reverse complement strand
ATTTATTCTGGTATCTATCCATGAAACAAAGTAAGTGCTTAATTAATAGCCAGATCCCGCAATAAATGCGGGATGACAGAATTTTTTTTATGCACTTGATACGTATTCACACATCTAACCTTGCAAAAATTTCTTTTTCTACGAATTTTTTGGATCGCCCAAATGTTAGGCGAGAAATTTGTTTTAAAGCAGTCCCCATCTCTGCATCTCCTTTTTCTAAATAAGGGTTAAGTGGTGTAATAGAAAATGGTTTAGAAGGTTGGGTATCTACGGATAATTTTATTGCTGCTTTATATTTATCAATATTTATTAAGTCTTGATCGGAAAAGGCTGGTTCCATTTCTTTCCCCATATATTCAGAATCTTGTGCCCCAATTTTATAACACATCATCGTTCCTACATTACCAAAAATCGCGTCTTTAAGGTTAACTCCACCTTTTTTATTAGACTGATCAATCTGTCCAATATACTGGTGAGCAATGTTAAGAGATAGACGATATTTTCTAGCTTCAGACAATATGGACTCTATGGAATCCGTCACATAATTCTGAAACTCATCGATATAAAGGAAAAAATCTTCTGGCTTTTTCCCTTGAGTTAATTCTTTTTGTCTCCTTAGTGCTGCTGTTTGAATTTTAGAAACAATAATCAATCCCAAAAGTTTAGAGTTAATTTCTCCCATCGCCCCCTTAGAAAGATTCATAAAAAGAATCTTTTTTTCATTCATAATTTTTGATAAATCAAAGGCAGATTTAGTTTGCCCAATAATATTCCTCATCATGGAATTGGTAATAAATGCTCCAAATTTAGCTGCAAAATAGGGGATCATTTCTCCTTTTTCTCTCGCGCCAGTCTTTGCCATTTGATTCGTCCAAAAAGATTTAATTATGGGATTAGTGATGTTTTTTATTTTAGATCGCTGGAAAGCATCGTCTGTAAAAAGACGAACCATGTCTGTCAGTGCTCCACCATTGGGATCGGACATTAAAGTCAAACAACCGTTTCTAAAATAATCCTGAATTCGTGGTCCAAAAACTTCTTCGTCAAAAAGTTTAATCATGATATTCATAGCATCTAAAGCCACCATGTCTTTTTCTTCTTCTCCATCTGCTTCTAGAAGATTTAAACCCATCGGTCGTTCTGTGTCTGAAGGATCAAAAATTATGACATCATCTACACGACTTTTCGGCACAAAGGGGAGTAATTGTTCTATCAAACTTCCATGAGGATCTACAACACAAAGCCCGTTTCCGTTCCGCAAATCTTGTCTTGCCATGGATTGGAAAATCGAAGATTTACCAGTTCCCGTTTGTCCAATTACATAAAAATGACGGAACCTGTCTTCGGTCTTCATATAAATCGGCTGAGCTTTCCCGCGATAAACATTATGTCCCAATAGTAAGCCTTCTTTCGGAATATCAGAAGGAGCTTTCACGATCTTATAATTCTGCCATTTTACCCCTGGCGTTTGGTTGAATTTCACATGAGGAAAATGATACAGAGAAGTTATTTCTTCTGGAGTAAGCACCATTTTCTTTTTCGCCTGCCAGGCACTCCGAAAAGACCTAAAAAGAAAATTATTAATTAACGATCGACTAGAATACCACTTCCGAACCAAAAACCCATTAAGACTTGGTGCTCCATACTGCGCAAAGGAATTAAGAACCGAAGTCATGTTTACTTCAGCAATTCTTTTTTCTGGCGAAGATGCCATACAACGGATAATCGTTTCAAACCCCACTTTTTCGGACTTTTCTTCCATGGCTTTAATCATTTCTTGGGAAGCATTACTCTCCGGAGTTTCGTTATTTTTTTCCTCTTCTTTTCCATTAAGCATTATAGATAATAAACTTCCAATCCAAGAAATTGGATTCCACGAAGAAATACTTTTTTTACCAGAACTTAATTCTTTGGACTTTTTACGAGCCTTATTCTGCCAATTATCTTTAACTGGACGAATCATAATCTGAATAGCCGCAGAATTTCCATGCTCATCAGAAGCATTGGAAAGCGCGTTTAAAATGTTATTCATGGGATCGGCCGATTCAAAACGGAGATAACTTTTAAAGGGATACCAGAATTTTTTAGCTGGAGCCAAATAGCCAGTCGCCTGATAAGTTTTGTCATGAAAAATCTTCGGAGTCGCTGTTTCTTCAATTACTGCTTCTGGATAAAAACTAGTAATTTGTTTTTCCACAATGGGCTTCAGCTCTCTTGGACACCCCATAAAAAATTTAATTTCTCCGTCTGTGGCAATATATTCCAAAGACAAAAAATCCTGATCTGTAAAAACATTTTTAATATCCCGAGAATAAATTCCGTGGATAGTTTCAAAAAAATGCTCTCCAATCCCAATAACTTTTCGTATTTCAGATGTCTGATCTCTGTCTCTTTCTACATCTTCTTTGGATTCTTTTTTGGGAATTAGAATTTGTAAAAAAACAAAATCTAAAGATCGACGAAAATCACTGCTCCGTCGCCCAAGATAGATAATCCAAAACATAGCCGCAAAGACTACTACACCCCCTCCGATCCAAAACAAAAAATCTATCATCGCAACCTGAATTATCGTGATTTTCAAGATGTTGGCAATCTAATCTATGTAATAAGATCACAAGATACCAAGATTACAAGATAACAAGCTTGCCCCGAAATGCGTTTTAATCCGAAAAACCTTTACTTAATCTAAAAACTAACAACTTAAAGCTTGGAAGGAAATAAAATCTCTGGTTCGCCAACCTTTTCCCGATCTCCAAGCATTTTCTTCATACGAGGCGCGGTTTCTGGCAGAAGAATTTCTGCCATATCGACAAGCTCTTCTAGTTTTCGCAAAAGTGTTGCAAAAACTTCTTTAGAAGCGTCTAGGTCTTCTTTTGCTAATTTCCAAACCTCTGTTTTGTTTAAAAGCTCGTTAGCAGAATCTACAACTCCAAAAAAATGTTCAATCGCACTTTTTAATTTTTTTTCTTCAAATAATTTTTCAAATTCTTGATTTCTAATTTCTGATTCCTGATTTTCCTGTGGTTTCTTGCCGTCCAAAAACTTATGAATAAGCACTGTCACTCTATTAAACAAATTCCCCACCCCTCCCGCTAACTTGGTTCTATAAAAATCATCAAAATGTTCTAGTGAAAAATCTCCATCATTTCCAAACTCAAAAGAACTCAAAAGCCCCATTCTTAAGGCATCGTTCCCGTATTTTTTGGCAAGTTCCACTGGAGACACTGAATTTCCTAAACTCTTAGACATCTTTTCTCCATCAATAGTAAAAAACCCGTGTGCAAAAACCTGTTTATATGGTTTTATTCCCGCCGAAAGAAGCATTGCTGGCCAAATAACACAATGAAATCGCGTAATATCTTTCCCCACAATATGTACCGCTTCTGGCCAAAATTCACTATTTTCTCCTTCTGGAAGCCCGGAAAGATAGTTGATAAGGGCATCAAACCAAACATAAACCTTGTGATTTTCATCAAGTGGAAGCGAAATCCCAAATTCGGAGGTCTCGCGAGAAATAGAAATATCTTCTAGTCCAGATTTTATAAAACTCAAAACCTCGTTCCGTCTTGATTCTGGCTCCAAAAAAGAAGGATTCTTTTCGTAAATCTCTAAAAGAGGTTTTTCGTATTTTGAAAGTCGAAAGAAATAGTTTTCTTCTTCTAAATCAACTGGAGGCGTTTTGTGATCTGGACAACAACCGTTTTCGTCTAATTCAGATTCCTTGAGAAAGGTCTCACAACCATGGCAATATTTACCAACATATTTCCCCTTATAAATATCTCCATTAGCATGAATTTTAGTAAAAATTTCGTGAACTTTTTTCACATGTCTTTCTTCTGTAGTACGAATAAAATCATCAAATTCAATTCCAATTGTTTCAAAAGTAGTACGCCAAATTTTCGCCATCTCTTCTAGGTATTCTGGAATCGGTTTTCCTGCTTTTTTTGCCGCATCAACTGTTTTTTGGGAGTTCTCGTCAGTACCAGTTAAGAAAAAAACATTTTCTTTACCTAGCTTATTTCTCCAATATCTAGCCAAGGTATCTGTCGCAAGCGCACAATAAGCATGTCCAATATGTGGGACATCGTTTACATAATAAATCGGGGTAGTGAAATATTTTTTCATCAGTTAATTTTTAGTTAAAAATCAGCGTTTTGTCGAGTATTTCGGTCTTGTTATATTATAATATAACGCCTTTCGAATTTCTCTTT
>CAYWLU010000058.1:0-4247 GCA_964459435.1 uncultured Candidatus Peribacteria bacterium | reverse complement strand
CAGAATTTAACGAGAAGTTCTTATTAGAAAATACGGTTACATATGCTGTCCAAATCAATGGGAAACTAAGAGGGGACTTTGAGATAAGTAGAACTGCTTCTAAAGAAGAAGTTATTGAAACAGCTAAGAAGTTAGAGAAAGTCCAGAAATACTTAAGTGAAGGAGAAATAAAGAAAGAAATTTTTGTTCCAGGAAAAATTGTTGGTTTTGTGGTTAAATGAAATATGAGGAAAAAATATTATTCAGAACGAAAAAATGGAAAAAGGGAGTCAAGCTTCTCAATGTTGAAAGAAAAATTTCAAATCTTATTTGAAGAAATTTGGCATAGAATTCCTTCTCTAAGTATTAGCAGTTTGCCAAATATTCTTTTTAGAAAATTGAGCGAGAAAGATTTGTTTCCTAATAAGGTAAATCTTGGGTTTATGGGAGAAGGGGATTTTTTTAGTGTTATTGAATTGATTTTTGATTTGATTAAACAGCATGAGTTAGCAGAGAGGAGAAGGCTGGCGGCTAGCATTTGGAAAATTTCAGGTGTTTCGGTAGAGGAACAGGTAAAAAATTATTGGAAAAATAGTGTTACACGTCTTTATGTTGACAGGGTAAATGCAGAGGTTCTACGAGATTTGGGGTATATAATGGCAACGACGGAAGGAATTATTCAGAACTTGCCTGAAGAAGGAATGGAAAAACTGGTAGAACGAGAAGTTGATACAGAAGAAAGCGTCCAAAAGAAGATTAAACATGCACAAGACTTATTTTTTGATCGTGATGCCGATCTTAATATGAAACGAAGTGCTTGTGAGGCATTGGGACATGTTTTGGAACCTGTTCGTAAACAGATCAAAGAAACAGAATTGGGAAAAGATTCGGAAGAATTATTTGGAATAATTAATAATTTCAAGATTCGGCATAATAAAAAAAACACAAAGAAGATAGAAAATGAAATATTATTAGATTGGGTTTTTTATTCATTATTGAACATTGCAAAAACCTTTTTGCGATTAAGGAAAAGTGACAAATGAAACTATCCATAATCATCCCCACGTTTGGACGAGAGATATTAAAAATCCTCGTCATCCTGAAGTTCGATCAAAAAGAAAAATAGGATAAGTTTATAAGATAAATTACAGGAATAAATTAATCTTGAATAGTCTGAAGGATCTTCCTATTATGTATTTTGAGATGGAAGAAAAAGAAGGTTTTGTTTATATTCTTGGCAGTGAATCTTTAGTTTTATATATTGGAGTTACAAGTGATTTAGAAAAAAGAATTTATGAACATAAAAATAAATTAGTAGATGGATTTACTAAAAAATATAATGTTCATCGTTTGTTATATTACGAAGGACAGGGATCAATGTATGAAGCTATCTGTAGAGAAAAACAATTAAAGGGCTGGAAGCGTTCTAAAAAAATAGCTTTGATTAAAAAATCTAATCCATATTACAAAGATTTATCTTTAGATTGGTATTTAGATTGTGCAAATAAAGACTAATAGGAAGATCCTTCAGACTACGCATGTAAAATATAACTTTAAATCTTACATTTTTTTAACATTGAATATTTATTTATGGCAGAACTTCAGGATGACTATTTTTTTCTTATTTTGAATTTTGGTGGAAGGGATTGTAAAGATAATAAAAATGATTAGTCTTTTTCTCGATGAAACTATCCATTATCATTCCCACCCTTGGACGAGAGACTTTGAAAGAAGTCTTGCAGGGGATTCGTGCTTGTGAGAATTTTGAAAAAATTAATCCAGAAGTGATTGTGGTTTTTGATGGAATAAAGAACCCGGGTTCCAAGTTTCCAGAACCCGGGTTCAAAGTACTCGAAACAGGTCAAAAATTAGGGGCATCAGGAGCAAGAAATCTTGGAATAGAAAAAGCTACGGGAGATATATTGGTTTTTGTTGGTGATGACACTATTCCCGAGGTTTCTTGGTTAAAAAATGTGCAAAACTTTCATGAGTCTTATCCAGAAGGAAATAGGGGATTGTTGGGGATGGTTAGTTGGGTTCCAGAGCTAGCTAAAGATCCTTTCCATAAATGGTTACTAAATCATGCCCAATTTGCTTTTGGGAGTATTAAGAAAAAGGGAGCTACTTGGAGACATTTTTATACCTCCAACATTTCTGTAAAAAGGAGTTTAGTTGGAGATACTCGTTTTCCAGAAAATTTTAAAGGTTGGGGTTTTGAAGATATCCTTTTTGGTTACGAACTTCACAAGAAAGGTTTAAAACTTACTTTTGATGAACAATGTGAAGTTCTGCATAACCATCCTCAAAGTTTAGGAGCGGTTTTAGCTCATACTCGCAATGCTAGAAAAAATGCCAAGGTTTTAGAAGAAAAAACAGGAATAAATATTTTACCGCAGGGGTTTAAGTTAATAGTTCTTAAATTAGTTATATTTGTAGGTTTTATATTTTCTTTTATGTCACCAAAAATAGGTTGGTGGGTGAAATGGAAAAAAGTTTGGATTGACAAAAAGTAAAATATTTGTATACAAATTATGTTTTAAATTTATAAAAATGAACGAAACACCTCCTGAAATACCGAAGAAAGAAGAAATGGAGCAAGCTTTTGCTGAAAATGGGGTATTTGGTTTGGAGGAATTGGAGTTAACTGATGTGAAAATATTAGAAGTACTGAGGGGATGGAGTGTGAAGGATCTTTTGGGGCTAATAAATGAGGCTGGTTGGGATTTAGAGAGATTTGGAAAGGCACTTGCGGAATTCAATGTAGAAAATAGAAAAGTAATATGGGAAGCTTATGCTTACTGTCTTGATATTTTGTGGAAAGATAACCCTAATATTAAAAATCCCTTCGATCAGCAATAGCTCGGCTTAAAGTTCCAATATCTAAATAATCCAAATCTCCACCAGAAGGTATTCCTCGTGATAGACGAGAGATTTTTCCCTTAAAATATTCTTCTAAACTCTGGGCAATAAACATAGCAGTAGCATCACTTTCTGTTGTTCCAGAAGTAGCTAAGATAATTTCTTCTATTTGGTCATCCTTTTTTACTCGTTCTAATAGTTCGGCAATTCTTAAATCGCTGGGCATTACTTTGTTGAGCGGAGAAATAACTCCATGCAACACATGATACCTTCCTCTAAATTCACTAGTTTTCTCTAGGGCAACGAGATCAAGAGGGGATTCCACGATACAAAGAACTTTTTCATCTCTTTTAGAGTCTGCACAAATAAGACACTGTTCTCCTTCGCAAAAATGAAAACAAGTCTGACATTCTTTTATGTCTCGTCGGAGATTTTTTAAATTTTCTGAGATCTTTTGATCCAACCCAGAATTATTTTTGAGTAGAGAAAATACCAGTCTTTCTGCACTTCGATGACCAATTCCTGGTAAATCTGACAAGCATTCTATGGCCTTAGTGATTGGTTCTGGCAAGATACTCATGAAAAAGTAGTATAATGTATTAAGTAGAATGTATTATGTATAAAGAAAAATTTTCAATATCCTAATTTTTTAATTTATTCATTTGATATTGAGAATTGATTGGTCATCGACTCTGAGGGAAGAGCTTCGCTCGGACTCGAATGAGTAATTGGATATTAGTAATTGGAAATTTTCTAGCTTTTCAGCTTTTAGACTTTTGAACTTTTAAGCTTTTAAATTTAAAATTGAAGATTGATAATTGAAGATTGAAGATTGATTTAGTTGTGTCCTAAAAAATCTACGGTCGTATCTAAAACTCTTGGAGCTCCGAGCAACTTATCCATATGGTCTAGCATTTTATCCATAGGGACATCTTCACTTTTACGGGTTTCCATATTACGCACGAGGATTTTTTTCTTTTTGATTTCAAGATCTCCAATAAGGATGGAGTAGGGAACATTGAATTTTTCTGCTCGTTTTAGTTGTTCTTCCATAGAAGTCTTCCCAAGTACGCCTACAGCATGAAAGCCATGTTCTCTTAGTTTAATAAGAATTGGTAAAGCCGATTTTTTGGCAACGGGTCCAGTGGCAGCAACAAAAATTTGTAAGTAATCTTTGTGGGGAACATCTATATTGTGCTGTTTCATAAGATCAATAGCTCGTTCTGCTCCCCCAGCAAATCCAGCTCCTCCTAATTCTGGCCCACCCATCTTTTTGATTAATCCGTCATATCTTCCGCCCACTAAAATTTTGTGTTTATTAACTTTTTCTACGAATTCAAAAACAGTATGAGAATAGTATTCTACTGGACGAATAAGAGTTGGATCGATGGAGTATTTTATACCGAAAG
>CAYWLU010000057.1:0-4482 GCA_964459435.1 uncultured Candidatus Peribacteria bacterium | reverse complement strand
TTGTGTAGTTTTGACTAATTTTTCTCGTCATCAATTCAAATCGAGCTATGGCTTTATGTGTTCCCTTGTTAATCCGACAAGAATAGGAATCATGAATAAAAGTTGGTTCATAAATATGTGTCAGCACAGAATACACAGCTTGGTGTACAACTCGATCTCTTACTTGGGCTTTGTGAATGTGACGGAGCTTCGGATCTTGAATATAAAATCCATAATAACGACCATGTTTATATCGACCTGATATTAGATCGTGATATAAAGCAAACAGATTTTTTTCCAGATCGAGCTCGAATTCCGCTACATCTAGCTTTTTTCGCTTGCCTTGTCTAAAATTACGCCACGCAGAAAAAAGACTCTCGATTGAGATTATCTGTTCAAAGATGTTTCTGTATATTCTCATTACTTCCTATGACTTACAATCATTTTGACATTCCTATTTTCCAGAAAACTTATGATTTGTACAAACTGATTCATAAATTCAGAAACGATGTTCCTAAAGTAGATAGATATACCATTTGGCAAAAAACAGAGGATACGTGCCTACAAGTAATTGAAACGCTCCTGCAAGCCAATCAAAATAATGGAAGCGAAAAAGTTATGCTTCTAACAAAATCAAGTAACAAAGTAGATCTTTTGCGAGTATTTATACGTTTAGCTCATGAAACCAAAACTATTGATGAGAAAAAATACATCAATCTGCAATCACATTTGGATGAAATCGGACGAATGCTAGGTGGCTGGATAAAAAATTCCAGAAACCAATAAGCCTTCCTTTAATAGAAAGGCTCATTGTTCAGAAGAGAAGTTCCAGAAGCACCACCGACACCACTATTCGAGTTCGCATTACGATTCGAATTGCTGAGGTTCAGATTGTCGTCATTAACATTGACATTGAGCGGGTCGCCATCGGTGCCCAAAAATTTGTCATTATCCTTATAACCACCAGAGATTAAGTCTTACTTTCCGAAATAAGGAATTATACACTTTCACTCTTGAATCGAATCGAGAGAAGTTGTCTCTCAGAGCAGATGATGACAAGAATTTCTTCTTATATAAGTTTCTCCAAATCTTGCACGCACTATCCCAACTCGTAAGCGAGGATATCCTGGCAACAATATCTGAATAGTTCCGTGAAAACGAACCGTAGCTACAATTTTTCATGAACGAAACATCCCCATTATAAAAAAATTTTCGACGATTGGAAATTTTAAAAATTTCCAATACCAAAATACAAATACGAAAAAGACAAAGAAACACCAAAGTCCAAAGAATCAAAAGCCTAAGAAGAAATTCCAGAAGCCCCACCCACACCACCACTCGAGTACGCATCACGATTCGAATAGCTGAGGTACAGACCGTCGCCATAAACACGGACACGGAGCGGGCCGCCAGCGGCGCCCAAAACATTCAACCGCATAAAATCAGTCTTCATGAGTTCTTCTCCAGTGGCTATATAATGAAGTACGAGTGCTATATACATATCTTCATTAACTTTAAAATCAACTCCTAGTTGGTCTTTTTGAAAGTCTAGCTGACTCTTTTTTCCATTTTCCTCTTGATCATAATGTCTGTTCTTTGATCCCTTTAAGCATTCGCTCATCCAAATACCTACTTTTGACCCCCACATTTTTGTTTTTCTAGTATTAGATATATAATCATTATTGATCCACATAGGTTTTTTGGTATTATCCGCTTCATGCACTTTTTTCATAATCTCAAATAATGTTTCATTGTTAAAATCTCTGACTTTTCCTCCGTTTCCATCTTCTAAATCTACCACAATTTTTTTTGGCCATGGATCTTGCACTAAAGCTCCTTTTCTGGTTTCGCCTTTTTCTGTGAGAAATTGAGAATCTTCCTTTATTTTATCAACATTTTCAGGCTTCGAAAAAATCTCCTTTCGGTCTTTTAAAGCTTTCTGATGACTTTCTGCATGAGGTTTAATAGTGACACCGGACAATTGACCAAGAGACTCCATTATCCTCTCAAGAGTTAGTCGCTTTTTTGTGATTTTTTCTAATTCCGATTCTATGGCTGTTTTGTTTTCTAGTACTTCAACTCCAGCTTCTGAAGTTTCTGCTCCACCTTCATACCCACTTTCAACACTCCTCTCTGGCATGAGAAAGCCCATCTCAGAAGGAAGAATATAGTCTTGTTCTGAACTTATATCGGCTGTTTTTATATCCCCTGTAGCGGAAGCAAGTACTCCGTGTTTATGAAGAATTTTTTGTAGAAGTATATTTTCCTCTGGCATTCGGAGAGTTCCGTTGTCTTCTATAAAACTGGTTAACTGTTCCCCCAAATAAACAGAAAATACTTTTCCTTCGGCACGATCTTTTTCCCATTCTAAAAAAAGAGAAAAGAGTGTACCTGGGTCTAAGAATTTATTCCGAATTAGATCATTCTCCTCATATCCTAAAGTTTTTTTAGCGTCTACATCTCCATTAAGCATATGAAGTTTTTGCATTTCACTGGCGGCTTCACATAGTTTAGTAATAAGTCCAACTTCTTCTTTAGAAAGAGGTATTCCCCAAGATTTAGACAGTTCTGCTAGAATAATGTCTCTGGTTTCAGTAGGGGGCATATAGTCCATTTTGATTCCACTCATTTCTCTTAGCAGGGCTGGATCCATTCTTTCTCGGTCTTGGGTGTGTTCGTCTTTGGGATTTCCAGTAAAAATCACCGCCAAATCTTTATCTTTGAACATATTTGATTTCAGTTCTAAGAGAACTCGATTAGGTGCAGTAGAGACTTCGTCTACCAAAAGTCCTTCTCCTTCTGTTTTTGCTTTTTCATAAGGTCCAGCCGACCAAAGGGTATTTCCGTCTCTCATTTCTTGATAGCCATGAAAATCCCGAGGGGTCATTCCTTCGTGACATGCTACTACTTGTGTTCCTCCTTTAAGTGTTGATAATACTTCTCCTGCTAAAGCAGTTTTCCCTGTTCCAGTAGGAGAAAGTAAGAATACTTTTTTCCCTGAAATTAGAGCATTTCTGGTTTTACTGATTAGTTCTTTTACTGAGGGAGTTTTTACAAAACCGGTGCTTTCAGCTTGGACTTTATAATCCCGCAGATTCTGAAAAGCCATAAATCCACTCAAAGTTTCATCTTCATTGGTATCTACTGTTGTTTGAATATTAGTGGCAAGTTCTGTACTTCGTACTTTAAATCTTTTTAGCATTTCTTCTTCTTCTGCGGTAAGTCGTCCATGATTTTGTTTAGCTTGGAAAGTCAAAACTTGTCCCGCTTCTTCCAAGATATCTATTTCTTTTTGAGTAGACTTAATTTTACCCAAAACAGGGCGATGAGATGTAAATAATTTCAGTTCTGATTTTAAATGAGGTTGCAAAGCTTCCCAGACTTGGTTTGATTCAAGCGTTGATTCTATTTGAACTTTGAGGTTTTCTCGATAATTTTTTTCTGATTTAATTATGTTGTCGTTTTCTTCCGATTTATACTCAAGTAGTTTTCCAGAACTATCAACTAGACTGGAACTTGTAAACCCTTTATTTTCTTTTTCAGATTCTCTTCCAATTGAATCTAAAATAGCTTTTGCTGATGTCAACAAATTATCGTCCATTTCAGTATCCATCGGTGCTTCTAACAAACACAAATCCTCACACATTTGAAGAACTGTGAAAACTTTTGCTTGTATTTCTGTTTCAGTAAATTTAGTTGTTGTGCTTCCAAAATTACCCTTATCCGCCTGCCTTTGTAACCAGAGCGGAGCGGTGTTTTCTCGGGTAGTGAGATTTCTTTTGATCATCTTTACATTATATCAAATTTATGAACTTTTTACAACTGTTCTTGGATTATTTTTTTTAGTTTCTGATATCGTGCTTGCGTGGCTTGAGTAATATCACTTAAAACTACGCTACTCGTGTTATCTCCCTCCTCACGACACACTTGATGAATATCGCTCGCTCCACTTCCAAACCCGATACCCTGGACGACAATGCCTAACTCTCGTAATTCTTGTATAAGTTGTTTACAGTTGTCTTGATCTGGAATACCTCCATCAGTGGTAATGGTAAGCATTTTTATTTCTTCATCTGTAAGACTATTTTTATAGGCTTGTAAGTTTTGATACATTCCAGACGAACTACTCCCATCAGCTTTTTGCAATGTTTGATCTAAGGCACAAAGTTTTTTTTCATTCAAATCTTCGCTGACTCCTAGGTCATTACTAGCAAACCCACCAAAACTATATACTTGGCTTTTCCACTCAAGTGAGGTAGTCATATTTTCTCTGTTTTGACTGTGCGATAAATGTTGATTTCGTCTCCAGTCGTAATACAAAGACTGCAATATCATTTGATGTTGTGGGTTTACTGCCCCACTAGAATTCATAGATCCTGAAAGATCGGCAATAAAATCTTGTTCAAAAACCGTTACTTCTATTTTTTCTCGCACATGAGTTTGTGGATTTTTCCAACCTATAGGGTCTGGGTCTCCTGATTTGCTCCCAACATATGCTGTTAC
>CAYWLU010000056.1:0-4877 GCA_964459435.1 uncultured Candidatus Peribacteria bacterium | reverse complement strand
GCAATAGCGTTGCTACGTTCAGCGTCAGACATATCTTTCCATTTGTTGTATAGTTGTTTGGATTCGTAAGATTGTTTTGTGTCTGTTGTTCTAATCCCATCCTCTATATGAATAATTTTACCGTCAAATTCTTTTGGCTTTCCTGTAGCAGTGACTTCCTCTTTCACCTTTTCTCTCTCAATCTCCTGCTTAGTTTCTTCTTTTTTCTTTTCTACAATATCAGCCCACTCATCTTCTGGAATGTTAGAGACTTTCCCCCCTTTAAATTTCCCTATAATTGTTTCAACAAAACCAGGTTTCTTTTTGAATTTGATCACTTCTTTCCCAGTCTCTGTCTTTTCTTTGGTCGGGATTAAATCTCCAGATAAAAGCAGTTCTTTCTTTTTAGATAAATCTTTTTCAGAACTACCTTTAAATTGCTTGATTCCCCCAGGAGAAACTAACCTCTTCAGCTTAGCTGGTCCTTTCAACTCACCTTCAATGTAATCCTTCCCGTCTGTTTCATACTTTTCAAGTTTAACAATTTGCTCCATTGAGCTAATTATATTTCTAACAAACTGCAGGGATCGAAACTCACCAGCCCACATATCAGGGTTGAACGCTCCGAACAAGGACATTGTATCTCTTACAATTTTATCAACAGTCTTTTTAGCGAAGGTTTTCTCTGATTCTCTTTGGTCGCTAGAAACAATCCCATAAGTAGCCAGGGCTATCGTAGCAGTAGCCATAGTTCCCCTTAACAATTCACCCGCCTCCTTTTTAGCGAGTTTCCCTTTCTTAGCCATTGACAAGACTACCTTTAAGTCATCGATAGAGGTTCTTATTATAGGAATAGCCCACGTTTTATATTGAGTTACTATTCCACCAGGTGAGGTATTACCCAGTATTGACTTGGCATCGTCTACGACTCTGAACCTACCCATATCCCTCCTTAGATCAGCTAGTCTTTTTGTCGAAATTATCCCACTCTTGAACTCTTCTTTTGTTAATGATCCCATTAAGAATGTTTTGTTAGCACCAACCTGAGCATCATTGAATAAAACAAAGGCGGCTTCCCCTAACTTATCACCGATATCTTTTGATGCTTCAGCTAATTCAGCCCAAGGGTTTTTTCCAATAAAATTTCTATGTTTAGCTATTATCATTTTGCCTTGTTTCGTCTGAGTCCTAGCCAAGCCACTTAAATACTTCTTTGTTCCAAGCATTGTTAAGTTTGTAATATTTTCTCCACCCTTAGTTGCGATACCAATAGGAACTGCGAAACCAAGGTCGATTAGTGAGGTGACTGCTTTTAGTCCTCTTAGAACTATATCCATCTTCTCCCCTTGTTTGATAAGACCTCCATAATCGAATTTCCTCCCTTTCTGCATATTCAACCAAGTGTTAGAGAATTTCTTTAATGAGGCGTCATAAACTAGCCCACCTGCTGTTTTCTGAACTGGGGTAGCAACATCAACAAAAGAATCAAGCATCGGGGTGATAGCGTCCAACCCTCTCTTTTTCTCAAATGTCTCTATATAGTTAGTAACCGCTTTAGCAACATTTTTAGAAGGTTCAAGTTCTCCAGATCTTCTCAACGAATACTTGAAGAACTTTTCAAAAGCAAGAACTTCCCCTGTCTCCCCTGATAGGATATTGAATACTGCGGCATCTTCTTTTTGTTGTTTGAAAATGTTTTTAACGGCCTTCTTGAAACCATCGTCTTTGATTGATTCCAATAATCCTTTCCTCATATGCGTTACATAGTTCTCTCTGAAGTTGCTAAGTGTTTTGTGTTGGACTAAATAGTCTCTCATTTCACCATAAATCTTCTCAATGTGTTTTGAGGCTTTCAATTCTTCCTTGGTCATTGTTTTTGCAAACTCTGCCTTATTGGGTGATTCAAGATATTTGAAAATCTTATCGTCTTGTGGTATTAGTCTATCAATGATTGACCTGCTTCGTGACTTTCTTGCCTTAGATACAAGCTCATTGACAGTTTTTTCTTCTTTCAGAAACCTAGCTCTTGATTGCAACATACTCATATTTTTCTCATCAACCATAACTTTAAACAGAGGGTTTTTTTCAGCTAGTGCTGTTTCGTATCTTGTATAGTCGCTAGGAGTTGTTTTAATTTTGTTTAGTTCCTCAACTGAAACACCTGCCTTTTTTGCTAAAACTTCGGCTACCTCTCTCTTTGTCTTAACACCAGCAAGATCAGTGTTTTTCAGTGTTTCCATTTTTCTTACTCCTAAAAATTCATCCCCGTGCTTAGTTTCTTCAAGTGCTGTGTTAAACTCTTTTAACTCGTTAGTAGACATCTTATCCATTGTTGGAAAATTCATAGCCTTCCTAAGATTACCAGCTTTCTTTAATTCTTTTTGTGCGATGGTAGTTGTAACCTCGTTTAGTTTTTGGATTCTAACTCCCTCTTTCTCAGCCCGAACGAGCAAGTTGTCCTTGAATTTTTTGTATTCAAAATCAGTCATAAACCTAACATCTTGGCTACCTCCTACTTTCCTCATTGCTGAGTCACTCAAACCAAAATAGTCTTTGATTGCAGAAACTCTTTTTCTACGCCTATTAACTTTCTGTATTGAGTGTTTTAGGTCAGCTTCTTTCTTAACAAAAGTTGCTTTTTGTTTTTCTAGTCGCTCCTTTGCCGACATCTTCAATTTGTATTCTTTATTTAAAATAGTCATCTTTTTATTAACTGCTGTTTTTTCTTTTTTTATTTCACCAATTCTACCACGCTCTAAAAGCTCATCGAACCTACGCTCTTTAAACATAGAGAACATTTCATCATCAGTTTTTTCTTGACTCCATAAAATATCATCAGTCTTTTCACCTCCTAATACTTTTCTAAGTTGGTTAGAATCCTCTATTGTATCAAGTTTTTTAGGAGACAAAGCACTTTTAAAACTAGCATACTGTCCTTCTGTTTCATCAAACATTTTTGGCATCCTGATAGAAATATCTTCCATTTCAAGACTTTCTTTTTTTATGTTTAACTCATTTAACTTAGTTTCTAGTTTCGTTTTGCCACTACCTAAGCCACTTGCTTTAGGTTTTACCGCGTCAACTGCTTTAACTACTTTAGGTTTAAGTAGTTTTTTGCTTTTCTTGGCTAAGTTTATTCCAGCAACACCTAGTGCTGCTTTCTTTGGGTCAAATTTAAGTTTGCCTTCTTCGTCTACTTCTATACCAGCAACAGCTCCAAAGGATTCTTCAGCTTGGTTGAACTTCTTGCCACTTGTCTTTAATTCTAAAGCTTCTCCTTTTATCTTAGCTTTAATTTCAGGGGTTAGTTTAATACCTTGTTGGGTAGTAGTTTTAGTTGAAATGTCAAAAGTTTCAGTAAACTCGTTCTTTTTTAATTTATCTTTAGTTCCAGCACTTATTTCTTCCCACTCTTTTCCCTTAGTTACTTCGTAAAAATCTTCTTCTGCTATAGCTTTAAATTTACCTTTACCTAAATCTTCTGCAATAATAAAATTGTCAGCAGTTCCAGAAGGGCTTGCTCCTATCCCTTCCTTAATGTTTTTTGTATTAAGGAATATCTCTTCCCCACGTTCACCACTAAATGACCAATCACCAGACTTCCCCTTCTCCACAGGCAATCCCAAGTCCATCTTTTCTACTTTACCGCCAGTCAACTTCGCTACTATGTTTTTAACTTGTTTATCATAAAGATTACCAGCCCACTCACCACCAAACTTAAGACCTTCTCCTGAGAGAGTTCCTGTTTCTTTACCCATTATTTTGTCAGCAAGACCTTTGCCAATAACTTCGTCTAGTTTTTTGCCTTTCCAATCCGATGTAGAAGCATCTTTTATAACACCTTTTTTGTCTATATTTATTATAATTTGACTACCTTGTTTTGCTTTTAATTCAATGTGTTTCCCAATATCATCTTTACTTATAACATCATCAGCAAATACTTTTTTAGGAGTTGTTTTTGACCATTTAACATTATCAATTTGTGTACTCAAATTATATCTAGCACTTGTCTGCTCTCCATTTATCCAAGAGAAATATTTAGCATCACTCTCAACAGCTTCTTGTAAAGCTCGTTTGACAGAAGGCTCTTGCCAGTTTTTAAGAAGTGGGTTGTTAGGGACACCTTTTCCAGCTTCCTCAATAGCAGTTTTAGCGTCAGAAGTTGCCTTTGTAGCGACATATTCTCCCTTTGCGTCTTTAACAATAAATTTATTATCGCTTGCAGTCCGTTCTGCCGTCCAGTTCTTAGTGTCTTGAGTAAACCCTTTATCTCTTCCCTCTCTCGCCCAATCACTTTGTAATTCTTCCATAAAAGAAACCTTCTTACCTTTGTAAGTTCTTTCATTCATTCTAAGGTGAGATATTACGTTGGGTTCGTCCCAGTGGGATGATTTGAAGTTACTATCAAACCTTGTCGCAGCTTTTTCTTTTATTTCATTATACCTAACCTCGCTGGCAGATGAAAAATTTATATCAGTATTCATTTGTCTTGCTAGGTCTTCCATCTCCTGTGTTTCTTTAACTGAAATTGCATTTTTCTCTGGTGCTTTAATCAATATCTCTTTGTAGTTCTTTCCTTCTGGGAGTTGGTAGGAGGAGTATTTGGTAACTGGTGATTTTTCTTTAAGATATCGATTAACTTCCTCTATTGCTTCAGTGTAGTTTTTGACGTTCTTGCCTAATTTACCATCTTTAACAGCAACATAAAAGTTTTCTCCTTCATCTTGTATGATAAATTCTTCGTCTCCAAACTTTCCACTTAATACTTTTCTTTCTCCTTGTTTTGACGTTTGTCTCCATTCAATATCTTTTTCTGTGGCTATTGGTTTACCTCCTTTAATCGTCTCCTCAGTTCCTTTCAACTCAGGTGCAAATGGTTTAGCTTCTCCACTAACACT
>CAYWLU010000055.1:0-4972 GCA_964459435.1 uncultured Candidatus Peribacteria bacterium | reverse complement strand
GCGGGATGACAGGATGGGGAAGATGCGGGATGACAGGATGGGGAAGATGCGGGATAACAAAACTCTTTATTTGAAGATTGATTTTTCCATTTCTGCAAAAACTCATCTTTCTCTATTAATCCCGAAGCATTTTTAAATAGTTTTTGAAAAAATCCACCAGACCACTGAGCTTGAATAGCTAAAGGAGAAAATTTATCCCCAGTGAAACTTAAGAGAATTAAAGGAATTGAAGATTGTCTTTGACCTTGAGCGTTTGAGTCGAAAGGAAGATTGGAGATTGAAGATTCATCCTCGTCTGTAATCAAAATCATTACCTGATTATCATTAGAAACGCCCTCTTCCTGTCCAACCTCTAAGGCTTTATTTAAATTAGTTTTTCCAACCGGTTTTAATTGATTAAAAAATTCAAAAAAACTCTTTTGAAACTCAAAATCATTTCCTGCCCCGTGAAATAGTTCCGGCTTTGTCGGAACTCCCCCTTCGGGGGATTTCACTGGGGTGTACCATTCAACGGTCTCCCCAATAAATCCAATTCTCACTTCCACTTCTTCGACGACTTCATTCAATAAAAAATGGAGCCATTCTTTAACTCTTCCCCAAGAAGCCCCAAAAAGAGATCCTGATTTGTCTATTAAAATAGTTACTTTTTCTATTTCTTTAGAAGAAGGTTGCGGAACAAAATATCCTTCATATAAATATCCTTGATAGGGAAATTGCATTACTGGATTTTTCACATTCGACCAAAAAAACTTAAAATTCTCAGAAGGCGTAAAGTCTCTCTCTGACCAGAGAATCGTCTTCTGGTATTTTTCGTCTTCAAATAAAGCGTTCTGAGACGAATTATTAAGAAAGTGCTTACAAGCATCCTCTGTTTGTAAATTAAGAACTAATTCAAAATTTTTAATTTCTTGTTTGTTGTCTAAAAAAATTTCCGAGAAATAAAAATCATTTATAAAATCTAAATTAACAATAAAACTTAATTTAAGATGTTTTATTTCTTTGGGCGGAATATTTATTTTATTAGACTGAAATAAAGTTCCAAAACTATCTGTTCCCATTTTAAAAAATACTGGTTCTTGAAATTCTTCGGCTAAATCTGCTAAAACTTCTAATCTTTCTTGTCCTTGCAAAAGACTAAATTCTTGTCCTGATGATTCCACAAAAAATTGAATATCTTGAGCCGAGGAAGATAAAGCTTCGGTAAAAATAATATCTTTAGTTTGATTAGAGGTATTCTCTAATTTCTCATAGATATCGACCTGCATATCATCTGAATTATTTACCTGAATATGCACCTTTTTTTCTAATATCTTCACACTCGGATCTACAAAAAAAGCTTGTCCCAAATTCCAAAAAGATAATCCTAAAACCAAAAGTAGCAAATTCTTGTATTTACAAATCTTCACATTCCACATTGTCATTGCGAGCAACCATAGGGAGCGTGGCAATCTCTGAGATTGCTTCGTCGCGTTGCTCCCCACTCGGCCTTGAGCTCGTAGCCGAAAGGTTGCAATGACAGAGGATGATTGTTTTTTCATGTTTTTGAGAGATTGCTTCGTCGCTTCGCTCCTCGCATTGTCAACAGTTAAAAAAAATTTATCATCTTTTAAAGAAATATTTGCTTCTTTTAAAATAGAAGCTAAAGTTCCCTTTCTAAGAGGTTTATTATGCATAGGAACAGTAACCCGCCGATCTTTATTTTCTGTAGATAAAATAAGATGACTCCCTTTCTGCCGACGCTCTATGAAACCTTTTTTCTTTAAAAATTTAACTAGTTCAGAAGACTTTAAAACAGGTAGCTTAGGCATAGCTTTTCGGTATAACTTTTTTAATAAATAAATTTACTTTCAAGATTTCCTCTGTTTCTTGTGGAACAGACATCCCATCTTCTTCCAAAGTTTCAATATAAAGTTCAATCGCTTCTTTAGCATTTTGTTTAGCCTCTTCTTGGGAATCACCTTCGGTAACACAACCTGGTAGCATTGGTACTGTAACCGTATATCCCCCTTCTTCTGCAGGAAGAAGCATAATTTCAAAATTGTAATTTTCACTTTGGTATTCCATGTTTAAATTATAAAATTATTAGATTTTATTTCAAGATTGATCCTTATTCCTCTGCCGTAATTTTCTGTTTAGTACTAGAGACAACTCCTTTAGAATCAGTGATTTTTAATGAAACCTGATAATCCCCCGGAACTGCATAAGTATGACTAGGCATAAAATCTCGTGAACTAGCACCATCTCCAAAATTCCACAAATATTCTCCTACTGTTCCCGTCGAAGAACGAGGATCAAATTGAAAAGTCATACCATTTCCTTGATTAGGAAAGGCTTCAAAACCAGCTTTTAAAGGATGGGCTCGCACTGTAACATAAACCGTTGTTTCATCTGACTCTTGTTCTGAAGTTAAAATACGCAATTTTATTGGAAAAGTTCCCACTCTTCGAAATTCATAAGAAAGTTTTGCGCCGTAATTAACAGCTCCTTCTTGATCTGGAAATTCCCAAGAAAAATCCATAATATCTCCTTTATCTGCACTAGAACCAGATCCATCAAAATTAACCGTCAAAGGCACTACTCCCGACATTGGTTCTACCGTAATCTTAGCAGTAACTCCCGCTCGCTCGACCTTGATTTTTTGGTTAGCACTATATTCTCTTTCGTCAGCACTAAGAATCGTCAACTTAACATCATAATCCCCTGCTTCCCTGAAAGTATAATTTGCTTTCTGAGAAACCACATCGTCAATACCATCATTATTAAAATCCCATTGCCATTCTATGGCATTATTTATTTTAGAACTCGAAGCATCAAACTCAACCACAAAAGGAACCTTCCCAACTAAAGTTTTTCCCAAAGTTGATTTTGGAGAAGTTTTGATTATTACTTCTACTTTGTAATCTGTCACTTTAATAACTTGAGTCACCTGATTTTTTTCTCCTAAATCATTTTCTACAATTAGAATCACCTCGTAATCTCCTAATTTTCTAAAATTACGGATAATTTTTCGACCAAAAACGGGTTCCTCTCCTTCTATTTGCCACTGATAACTAATAATTTTACCAAACCTAGTAAAAGACCTTTCCGCATTAAGTTCTATCTCATAAGGAGGAAGTCCTTCAAAAGCTTTTGTTGAAGTAATTTTTGCCTGCAAATTCTCAGATTCTGCCACCACGATTATTTTTTCTGTCTCTGCTATATCATGATTAGCTCCTGTAACTCGTAACTTTACCGTAAAATCTCCAACCTTAGGAAATACTTTTTTTATTTCTTTAGCCGTCTTTTCGATAATCTCATAGTCTCCATTACCATCAAAATCCCATTCATAAAGAATTATTTCTCCGTCAGGGTCGATTGATCCCTCTGGGGAAAAAGTTACTTCCAAAGGCACTGCCCCTGTTTCTGGCAAAGCTGTAATTTGAGCAACTACTGCTTCATTAGCAATAATTACCTCTTTATTATCTACAAAAACTCTTTCTTCTTTACTAGATGGAGAAAAATAATTCACATTAGCACTTACTATAAATCGTCCATTATTTTCTCCTCTACTTAAAAAACGGTGAGATACTACGGGCCCAGAAGCATCTATTTCCCCATCTTCGTTAAAATCCCAACTAATCTGACGAATTAACTTTTTATCAATTTGTTCAAAAAGATTAGTAGCAATATCAAATTCAACAGTTACTGGAGCGGTTAACCCAATTACATTTTCAGGATTAGTAATCATAATAGAGTCTGTTACCTTTCGTCCACTAGGATCAATTTTAGAAACATTAGTATTCACAATTAACCAATACATTCCCACCCAAATACCACAAACCACCACAAAAAATCCTAAAAATACGCTCGATTTAACCAAATATTCCCTTCTATTGGCAGCATTTTTACCAACAACAAGCCATTGGAAAAATTTAATCAAAGTTCCAATCAAAAATACTAGAGCCAAGAATCCAAAAATTCCATTAGTAATCGTCAACAAGGTATCTTTTAAATCCACCGCATTAATCCCCAATGCTTCAAAAAGAGGATTAGAAACATTCCCTCCGAGTAATCCCCAAAGAAGTACTAAGTAAAAAATACCAACCAAAATTAAAACAAAAATAAAGAACCATTTAAGTAATTTCCCCGCTCCAATTCCAGAATCCGAATCTGCTTCCGCTATTGGTTGTGGCGGAGAGATCGGCGGTTCTTTTTTGTCATCTTTACCAGATTCAACTGGTTCGTCTGGTTCAGTTTTCTCATTAGAAAGAATTGTTTCACTATTGCCATCAATACTAGGAATTATTGGTGGTGGAGGAGGTGAAGTAGCCTCTACCTTCTCTGTTTCTTCTTTCCCCTCTTCTTTCAAAACAACCTCTGCTCCCGCATCAATAATTGGATCTTCTGATACTTCTTGCTTATACGGAGCTGGCGTAGGAGGAATACTATCTACTTTTTGCTCTTCCACGCTCACTTTTCCAGTTTCCTCTGAAACAATAACTGGCGGAGGAGTTATTAATACTCCATCTCCTGTATCCGGAGTGAGTGTAACCTCTGGAGTTACTTGATCATCATCGCCGGTAGCTGGATTTTTATTTTCGTCCATGTTTGTTTATTATTTTTTAATTTTTTAAGAGATTCTTCGACTCGCTTCGCTCGCTCAGAATGACGAGGACTGGAGATTCTTTTTATTAATTATTACTCATTATGACATTATATTATAATATAACATCATTATATATTATTCAAAATTATATTCATACGGTGCACTAAGTACTGAATCACTAAGTGCATTATTATTATCTTCTACGATCACCCTAAAGGTAAAGATATAATCGCCAGAATCTCTATCCTGCAATTCTAACATCTGTAATAAATCAAAAGGATAGAAGTTCTCATTATTTCTAGAAGTTACTGGAACCCCTTGCGTTTCTCCATTAATCAAAACCTGATAACTATATTCTACAATTCTTCCGTCAGCATCATCAGCAAC
>CAYWLU010000054.1:0-5298 GCA_964459435.1 uncultured Candidatus Peribacteria bacterium | reverse complement strand
TTTTACCTTTAGCCATAGCCAAAACGGATGGATTAAGTTTTTTCTTTTTGCGTTTGATAAGAAGAGTAATTCCAAAAAAGATTGTGATTCCAAAAATGATAAAAAATATTTCAGGCATAGGGGGCAATATTAAGTATTAAGTATAAAGTATTATGTATAAAAATTTCTGAATAAATTTAAAAATCTAGACCTGACAAAATTGTTTTTAATTGATTTATCTATTTAATTTATTCAATTTTATTACTTATGGCTGAATACTGATCGTCGAGAGTAGAAAGACAAGTAAATGTTTATATTTATTTGCGAGCTAGACGACAGCAATGCTTTATTAAATTCAGGATGCCGATATGTGGTGTGATAAATTACAAGCTGATTACAAATTAGCTCCTACTAAACATACATAATACATAATACACTATACATGATACGGGTATCTCATAAATCAATTCGTTTTATAGGACTTTCTTGGAGCTTATCATTTCCCTTGAGTTTTGTAATGAGCTTTAGAAAAACCCGTCCTTTTTCATTTCTCAAGATTTGGAATTGAGAAAATTTAGGCGGAGATTCTATTCTTTTAGAGAAAAGAATTCGTTCGCCTTTTTCTGCTATTAGTTCTGCCCATTCTAAGTCTTGGGGATTTGGAATAAGAACATCTACAGAAATAGAATTTCGGTATGAGTGAGTATTTGCAATTTCAGGTGAAGAAGTGCTAATCATTTTTTCTCGTTCGTAGATGATGGGGAGAGACTTTTCTGAAAAATTAGCGTGAAAATCCCAAGCTTTTACTTTTATTTCATGATTACCTAGATCACCATTACTTACGAAACTAGTTTCATAAGGAGCTGATTCTGAAAATCCTAAACTTTGTCCGTCTAAAAAGAATTCCACTACCTTGATTCCAGAAGCAGCATCTTGAACATCTACTAGTACCTGAATATGAGACCCAATAGGAATTTTTTGTTTTCCAACTGGACCGAGGAAAGTAATAGAAGGACCGGTGGCATCTGTGGCAATAGTTATTTCTATTTCATCGCTAGAACTATTAAATAATTGATCAATTGCAACGGCTTTGACCGTATGTTTAGTGCCAAAATCTACGGAAGTTGGAATGGTAAACTTACCAGTCCAAGGTTCTCTCGTGGAGTCCGTAGCTAGTTGTTCGTCGAAATAGTATTCCACGGCTTTGAGTCCAAATTGAGAGAAAGCAGAAACATTAATTTCTACATTTCCTCTAGCTAAATTTCCGCCATTACGAGGTGAAGTGATTTTTACACTAGGAGCATTTTTTTGAGTGAACTGGTTATGAATATCATCTGGCATGTTTTGCAGACGAGAAGAAAGATTTTTTCGAGATCTAAAATTATTATCTTTATCTGTTGGTTCATCCATAATTGCGCCCAATGAAGTTAAAAATTTAGGATGTTCTTCTAACCATTCATCGACAGGATTTTGCCAGTTAGGCATATTGAATTTAACGGATTTAAGACCAGTAAGAGAATACTTTTTTGTGCGAGCATAAAAAGGCGTAAAACGAGTAGCAGGTCGACCAGAAATTTTATCTACTTCAATTATTTGAACGGCATCATCTATTTCTGTCGGGACATTGAAACTAGCAAAGACTTCTTCCCGAGAAAGTTTTGGAGGAGTCAGATCGGTCGCAATTTTTCCAGAATATTTGTTTACATGACGAACTTCTAAAGGAGTTGGTTCGTCATATAGTTTTTCGGGGTCAGCACCTTTTTCAATAAGTATGGCATGAGCATCATTCATGAATTTTTTCCAAATGGGAGCCGCAACTGCTAGTCCTGTAGCACCGGGTTTCATGGGTTCTCCACGATTATTTCCAACCCAAACTCCAGTAACTAAATGAGGAGTAAATCCAATAGTCCAAGCATCTCCAGGAACAGTAATAAATTCTGGATTATCTTCTTCATCGATGGGTTTTTCCTCGTCAAAATCTGGGTTTTCTGCCTTACGATTCGAAGTACCAGTTTTGGCACCATTGTTGAATCTTTCTAATTGTAGAAGTTTGTTCCAGTCAAAACCGTCTGTAGTAGGACGAGTGGATTCGTCAGTCAAAACATGACGAGTTAGTGCCACAATTTCTGGATCTACTAAATCTTTTTTTAGGGTTCGTTCGGGATCAAATTTCTCCAAAATTTCTCCGTCAGAATTATGGACCTCCAATATTCCACTGGGTTCATAGATACTTCCCGCTCCCGTAAATAACTGGAAAGCATTAATGTGAGATAGCGGTTCTACTTCCGCTACCCCAATACCAATAGCTACGCCGTGAATATCGGCATTACCTTTTAGTTTAATTCCTAATTTTGTTGCAAGTTTCAGAACATTATTAGGTCGCGCCAGAAAAGCAGTTTTTACTGCTGGAATATTTAGACTGCGATTAAGAGACTCTCGCATAGAAATTGGACCAACAAATTCTCCGTCAAAGTTTTGGGGTTGATAATTTCCCCCGAAATCTGTTTCGACATCAAAAAGAACCGTAGAAGGGGAGTAACCTTGTTCGAAAGCGGAAGTATAAACAAACGGTTTAAAACTAGAGCCGGGTTGTCGGCGAGAGGTAAGAACATCGACTTGTCCGTCTCGTTCTTCGTTAAAGAAATCTTTCCCTCCGACATAAGCCAAGATTTGACCATTATCTGGATTAATAGAAGCCAGCGCGACATTTTCTGCTTCCCAAGTATCCCAGTAATGACCGGATTTAGCGGCAATAGTTTCTTCGGCTAGGGTTTGCAATTCTGGATCTAAAGTAGTGTAAATACGCAGACCACCATTTTTAAGAAATTCTTTCCCGTATTTTTCTTCTAATCGTTCTCGAATATAGAAAACAAAATGAGGGGCTTTGATATCTATTCGGTATTTTTCAAATTCTAATGCCTTAGATTCATTGAACGCTTGTTTAAATTCTTCAAAAGAAATTTTCTTAAGATCCAACATTCTTTGCAAGACCAAATCTTTTCTTCCTTTGCGATAAACTTTTTCTCCATTATCTGGATCTACTTCGTAGTAACCCATCAGAAGCCCCTTATTAGTTCCATAAGGACTAAATCTAGTGGGAGCCACCGGAAGACTGGCGAGAATAGAGCTCTCCGCCAAGGTTAAATCTCGCGCAGATTTACCAAAGAAGGTTTTGGAGGCAGCCTCTACTCCGTGAGCATTATTCCCGTAAGGGATATTGTTTAAATAAAGTTCTAGAATTTCGTCTTTGCTGTAATACCATTCTACTTTCATAGATAGTAATAGTTCATTGAATTTACGACTGATGGTTTTTTCCCGACTAAGAAAAGTGTTTTTTACTAGTTGTTGAGTAATAGTAGAACCTCCTCGTTGTGTTCCAACACCAAGAAAATGATGAAGAGTAGCCTTAATAATCGCTCCTAAGTCAAAACCAAAATGATGATAGAAACCATCATCTTCGATAGATAAAGTGGCATTGATCATATGCTTTGGGATTTCTGCTAAAGGAATATGTTCCCTGTTTTCATCGCCATGAATGACATACAATATGTGGTCATTAGGATCTTCTTCTGGATTTAAAGCTTCGCGGTTATAAATAATAGTACTTTCTGAAAAAGATAATTGGTCAGCATGATTTACATCTGGCAGAAAAATAAATCCATATAGAAAAACCAAGACAAAAGGAGTAAGACAAATAAGCCCTAGCTTCTGTTTCCAACTAAGTTCTGATGATTTTTTACGGTATTTATCCAAGAGTCTGGCAATTAGAGATTTTGGTTTACGGAAACCAAAGGATCGACGACGAAATTTATGGATTCTCATATATGTGATTTTTAGAGAAAAATCGGGTTTTTCGCAATTTTTTATTATTTTTTTTAATTTATTAGGGTTTCCTTAATTATAATTCTTGTTTTTTAGAGTTTTTTAATTAGCATTAAGACATGGTCACTATCAAATTAGATGACAAAACTGGAAAAAGAATTGAAACACGAGCTCAAAAGAAAGGGGTGAGTGTGGAAGAATATGTTTTTTTTCTAGTTCAGAGTGCGGAGCTATGGGAGGATGTTGAAGAAGCTCTTTCAGAAAGAAGTATTCCTCTTTCTTCTGCTAGTCAATTACTAAGTATTTAAGAATAATGAAAAAGGTGGAGTATAAACCAAAATTTCTTCGCCAATTTAAGAAACTTTCCCCAGAGACACAAAAATTAGCGGTGCAGAAAATAGAAGAATTACAGAAAGATGTTTTCAATCCAGAATTAAAAACTCATAAATTAAAAGGTCATTGGAAAGATGTTTATTCTTTTTCTGTAGATTTTTCTCATAGGATTATCTTTAAGACAAAGAAAGAATCAGTTATTCTGTTATGTGTTGGGACACATGAAATATATAAAATATAATTATGAAAATTTCTCCTTCGATATTAGACGCAAATTTCTCGAACCTCCAAAGTGAGGTGGATTCTATTGGTAATGCCGATCGGATTCACTTGGATATTATGGATGGGAAGTATGTTCCTACTACTACAGTAAGAGCATCTGACTTTTCCAATATTGGGTTTCCAATAGAAACAGAAGTACATCTCATGTGTGATAATCCAGAAACTTACTTCGCAGAATTTATAGATTTAGGAGTGAAGTGTGTTACTTTTCATATAGAAAATACGGGAGAAGAAAAAGCTCTCCAACTAATAGAAGAAATACAGAAAAAAGGAATTAGGGCTGGTATTTGTATAGATGGATATACAGAACCTGATGTGTTGAATGATAAGATTATCCAACTAGCTGACCAGATCCTCGTGATGTCTGTGAAAGCAGGTAAAGGAGGACAGAGTTTTATGACCGAATCTATGGATAAGATAAGAACTCTCAGAGAACGAGGATTTGTAGGAGAAATAGAAGTAGATGGGGGAGTAACCCTAGACAATGTTGTCGGACTCAAAGAAGCTGGAGCAGATATAGTAGTGGTGGGAAGTTTTGTAATGAAAAAACCAGCAGAAGAAAGAAGTAAGATTATTGAGGGATTTCAGAAGGTTTAATTGAGATATAGGTAAAACATTTATGAAATATAAATGAAATCATAGTCTTTTAAAAATATTGTTTTGTGACAAAATAGAAAAGAACAGATTTATTTTTAAAAAACATGAAAAAAGAAAACACAGTAATTTTATTTAACGAGAAACAAGTCCGTAGGATTTGGGATGAAGAAAAAGAACTTTGGTATTTTTCTGTTGTGGATGTGATTGAAGTTTTGACAGATTCTGCAATCCCAAAAAGATATTGGAGCGATCTAAAAATTAAGTTAAGACAGGAGGGGAGTGAAC
>CAYWLU010000053.1:0-5386 GCA_964459435.1 uncultured Candidatus Peribacteria bacterium | reverse complement strand
TATCGCTAACCAAAACCCCACCGAGGATTTATCCTCCGGTGGGGTTTTTTGGTATAAAGATTTACTTTTTCATAAAAATCTTTATTTTTTAGGTAATGATAAATATTAAAAAGAAAAATACTAAACATGGCGGAATTCTTCGTTTTTTCCTTTTTTTTGATAAAAAAGCAAAGGAGTTTGTTGGTGTTTCTATGGATATAGGAATTATAAAATGTGGTGATAATCCTTATTTTGTAGAAAAAGATCTTATAGATTCTTCTTTGGGTTACATTGAGAATGTCTGTGAAAACGATCTCCCTGATTATCTTCTTAACGAAGGTCCTCCGCAGGAATATATTGATCTTTTTGATAAATATCAGAGACTGGTTTCTAGTAACAAGAAAAAGGAATTTATAGCTGACTTTGAAGAAGCTAGAACTTTTATAAAAATAGTCCCAAGTTCATTATGCCTAACAACCTAAAGAATTGGTCGTTCCATGATGTAGTTAAATTTCTGCATCAACATTATTTTAAAGCTTTGCGAAATAAAGGGGGTTCCCATCATTATTTTCAAGGATTAGTTGATGGGAGAATTAAATTAATAGAGGTTCAGTACCATCCGAAAGAATCAATAAAAATAAAGACTTTAAAGCATGGGATTATTGTTAAATCCGGTATTCCAGAGAAAGTTTGGAAAAAATGGGGGAATTCTAGTACTGCTCGACTAAGCAAAAAGATCCAATATCAAGGAGCCAAAGATTTTGATTAAATTTTTTTAATGATTACAAAACTTTCTCTTTTTGATTTCCGTAATTACGAACAAAAAAATTTGGAATTTAAAGATAAAAATATTGTTTTTTGTGGTGGTAATGGGCGAGGGAAAACAAATATCCTAGAAGCGATTTCTATTCTTAGTGTGGGGCGGTCTTGGCGGGAGACAACACCCTTGGATCTTATTAGAAAGGGGATAGATTCGGCTAAGATTACAGCAGAGACAAAAGATAGGGATTGCTACGAAATTATCATTGAAGCGAGTTCTAGAGCTTTTAAGAAAAATGAAAAGAAAATCTCTCTTAAACAACATTTTGGCAAGATTCCAACGCTTCTTTTTGTACCAGAACATTTAACGCTTTTTTCTGGCCCTAAACGAGATCGTCAGAGATTTTTTGATCGTTTTCTTTATCAGATCTCACCGTCTTATGGAGAGAATTTATCGAGGTTTAGGCAGGCGTTAAAACAAAAGAATTTTTTATTGAAGAATTTTAACTCGGATTCAGATATTGCTCCTTGGAACAACATTCTAGCGGAAACTATTCCTGCAATCTTAACGGCTCGTAAAGAATTTTTGCGAGAGCTGAATCCCTTATTACAAAAAGAATTTAATAGTATTTCTCAAAACCAAGAACCTTTGCGAATAGAACTAGAAACAAAAGAAGATTATTTAGCTACCCCTGAAAGTGTACAGGAGTTTTTTGTAAATAATGCCGAACGAGAACAAGTATCGCAATGTTGTCTTATTGGATCTCATCGGGATGATTTTAAGTTTTATTTACGAGATACTTCGATTCGTTCTACGGCATCCAGAGGAGAGGAAAGATCAGTATTGCTGGCGATGTTAGCGGCGAAAAAAAATTTTCTAAAAACAAAATTAAACCAGAATCCGATTCTGCTTTTGGATGATGTTTTTTCAGAATTAGATCAGTCTCGTCAGAATCATTTGGAAAATTTGTGTAATGATTCGCAGATTTTCTTTACTACTACGCATAGTTCTCATTTTGAAAATTTCTCTCATGCGATTGAGAGGTTTGAGGTATGAAAAAAGCTTGTCAGGATTATTAATATCGGATACAATGGAAATACATCCTATCCGATAAAAATGGATTTTGATAATATCATCGATCGTATTAAGGAAAAAAAGAAGCGGTTAGACAGAGCAAGACCGTTACCTAAAGCTGTACTTAAAAATCTGAAAGATTATTTTTCTGTGGAATGGACCTATAACTCGAACGCTATAGAAGGAAATACTTTAACTTTGAGAGAGACCCAGTTAGTACTTAGAGAGGGAATAACAATAAAAGGGATATCTCTTAGAGAACATTTTGAAGCTAAAAATCATGAAAGAGCTATTGAATATTTAGAAGATCTAGTAACTAGGAAAAACAAAGGAATTTTAGAAAAGGAAATTTTCAGCGTTCATGAATTAGTTCTGTCGGGGATAGAAGAAGATTATGCAGGAAGATATAGAGATGGTCAGGTAAGGATTACTGGAGCAAATTTTGTTCCTCCTAATTCACTAAAAGTTTCTGATTTAATGGAAGAACTTTTTAATTGGGTAAACAATAATCCTGAAAACCTAGATATTATAGCTTTAGTGGCTAGGTTTCATCATAGATTTGTTTGGATTCATCCTTTTTTTGATGGCAACGGAAGAACTTCTCGATTAGCTATGAATTTGATTCTGATGCAACAAGGATTTCCGCCAGCGGTAATTCTTAAGCATGATCGCAAGAAGTACTATGAAGCTCTTAATCAGGCAAATAATGGCGAATATAATAAACTAATTCTACTTATAGCCCAGACTATAGAAAGATCTTTAGATATGTATTTAGAAGCTATTGAAACGAAACCTAAGGCAGAATACATTTCTTTATCTAAGTTGGCTAAAAAATTTCCATTTTCCCAAGAATATCTTAGTTTATTAGCTCGAACGGGAAAAATAGATGCTTATAAACAAGGACGCAATTGGGTGTCCAATGAAATAGCTATAGAGAGGTATTTAAAAACAATATTTAATTGATGGAGTAATTCTTTAATTTCAACCCGGGTTCAAAATTTCCCAGAACCCGGGTTGAAATTATTTACTCTATCCAACCCTATTTCCTTCTTCCTGGAGCTTTATCCATACTATCTTTGAAGTCTATTTTCATAGGAGTACCCCAAAAGCCATATTTTTCCCGTAGTTTGTTTTCTAAAAATCGACGGTAACTATAGTGAAAAGCTTTGATATTATTTACAAAGAAAAGAAAACGAGGAGGAGCGGTTTCTACTTGTTCGACGAATTTAATTTTTCCAGTTTTAGCCCCGACCATAGGAATAACATGGCTATGGTAAATATCAGGCATAATTCGATTAAGTTCGGAAGTAGGCACTCTTTTTTTCCGTTCGGTATGAATACCAACGGCACTTTCTAGGATTTTATCTCCGCCTTGGTTGGTTTTAGCAGAACAAAAGATTACTGGTGCCCAAGGAGCAAAATTGAATCGAGTAGATAAATAATTACTATAATTTTTACGCACGGTGTCTAAATCTTCGCCCCACATTTTTATTTCGTCTAGTTCGCGGTCATCTGTTTCTGCCTTGGTGCGAGTTTTTTCTTTAATAAGATCTAATTTATTAACACATAAAATAAGACCTTTGCCTTCTTCTATAATTTGACCAGCAATAGCTAAATCTTGATGGGTTACACCGTCTAAGGAGTCTAAAACTAAAGCACAGACATCACTTCGCTCGATGGCTGATTTGGTACGCACGGTGCTCCAGAATTCTAAATCTTCTTCTATTTTTCCAGGACGACGGAGTCCAGCAGTGTCTAGGAGGAGAAAATCTTGTTTCTGCCAAATAAATTCGGTATCGATGGTGTCTCGGGTTGTTCCAGCAATTTCTGAAACGACGGTTCTATTTTGTCCGAGAATAGAGTTTTTTAGAGAACTTTTACCGACATTAGGACGGCCGATAAAGGCTAATTTAATCATAGCCTGTTCTTCTAATTCTTCTTCTGGTTTAGCTGCGGGCAATTGAGCGTCTATTTTGTCTTCTAGATCCCAGATTCCCGTAAAGTTCTTGGCAGAAATTGCCAAAGGGGGTCCAAAACCAAATTTAGCTAGTTCTAGCGTTCTATCTGCTTGTCCATCGTCTATTTTGTTGGCTACAAACAGAATAGGAACACGGGATTTTCGTAGTTTTTGGGCAATATCTTCATCGTCTTGGGTCATTTCTCTTTTTCCATCTACCAAGAAAACAATAAGATTGGCTTTATGAATGGCGAGATTTACTTGGATTTGAATCTCGTTTTCTAAACTATCTCCTTTATTATTAGTTAATCCAGCGGTATCTACTATGTAGTAAGAGGTATTTTCTCCTTTAATTTTTTCCATAAGACTGTCGCGTGTAGTACCAGGTATATCTGAAATAATCGCTTTTTTAGCTTTTACCAAGCAATTAAAAAGAGTGGATTTGCCCACATTAGGACGACCGATAATAGCGACGATAGGAATGTTCATTTGCGAACGATAACTTAACAAACCCCAGCTTTTTTGTAAACTAAAGGCGATGCTTAATTTGCTCCGTAAATTAATTCCAGAAAGGTCTCGATTGAGACTTAGTTATCATAAATTGTCAGCAATGGTGGCGGCGGTGTATTTTGGGTTTCCAGCGAAGAAGATGAAAATTATTGCGGTGACTGGCACTAGTGGGAAATCTACTACTTGTGAATTAATTTATCATTTACTGCAAAAAGCGGATAAAAAAGTTGGAATGATTTCGGGAATTCAGTTTCACTTTCCTGGTGGCACGGTTCTTAATAAGTCGCTCCGTACAACAATGCGAAGTTGGACTACGCAGAAATTTTTAGGTCAGATGAAACGAGAAGGTTGTGAATTTGTGGTTATAGAAGTTTCTTCTCATGCTTTAGATCAACATCGATTGTGGGGAATTCCAGTAGATAGAGCTGTTTTGACCAACATGGCTAACGGAGAACATTTGGATTATCACGATAATTTTGCGGAATATGTGCAGACCAAAACAAAACTTTTTAGAGGAGTTCCTTTTGCGGTTCTTAATTTAGATGATACGCAGTACGAAATTTTTGCTAAGGTTTGTAAGGAGCAAAAAGTAACTTATTCCACAACTAAAACTGCGGATATACAAGCTAATGATATTAAATTTACTGCTGGTACTATCGGATTTAATTTGCAAACAGGGGTGGATAAAATAGAAATTCAAGTACCTTTGATTGGAGAACATAATTTAGAGAATGTTTTGGCGGGAATCGGTGCAGTGCAAGAATTAGGGATTTCTTTGGGAGCAATAAAAAGTGCTTTGAGTTCTTTTCCTGGAATTCCAGGGAGATTAGAACAGATTAAAGGTCGGGATGGATTAATAGTTTTAGTGGATCACACCTATAAACCGCCCGCTTTGCAGGCAGTATTAACGACGCTGAAAGAAATAACTAAAGGGCGATTAATTGTGGTTTGGGGAGGAACAGGGGGTAGGTTGCCTTCTTTTTGGAGTGAGGCGGGGAAAATTTTAAATGAATTAGCAGACGAGATTGTTCTCACTACAGATGATCCATATAAAGATGATCCGAAAAAAATAGCGAAAATAGTTAGGGAAGAAATAAAGAGAAAAG
>CAYWLU010000052.1:0-5404 GCA_964459435.1 uncultured Candidatus Peribacteria bacterium | reverse complement strand
AGTATTCATGAATTCTTTTAAATATAACTAGGAATTTTGTCAGCTAAATTTTACATTCATAATATAATGAAAATTTTTAAATTCACAATTTCAGAATACAGATTAATTTAATGAAAATTAAATGAATAACCACTCTTCTTTACCCCCTTCCCCCATTCCCCTTTGACTTTTCCCCCTAAATAACTACAAACTAAGGGATTATTCTTGTATCCCTAAATGCAAATCAGAAACATTGCTATCATCGCCCACGTAGACCATGGGAAAACCACTCTGGTAGACGCCTTGCTTAAGGCGGGTGGAGCTTTTAATGACCATGAAGAGGTTGGTACTTGTGTAATGGATAGTAACGATCAGGAGAAGGAACGGGGGATTACTATTTATGCTAAAAATGCGGCTATTCACTATAAGGATACCAAAATTAATATTGTGGATACTCCCGGTCATGCGGATTTTGGGAGTGAGGTAGAACGAGTTCTTAAGACGGTGGATGTTACGATTTTGGTTGTTGATGCCTATGAAGGGCCTATGCCTCAAACCAAATTTGTCCTAAAAAAATCTTTGGAACAAGGAAAGAAGGTTCTTGTGGTAGTAAACAAAATAGATAAACCAGCGGCTCGTCCAGAATGGGTGATTGACCAAATTTTTGATCTCTTCGTAAAACTAGGAGCAACTAATGAGCAATTAGAGTTTCCTTACATGTATTCTATTGCCCGTGAAGGAATTGCGATTAAAAACTTAACTGACGAAAAAAAGGATATTACTCCGCTTTTGGATTTCATTTTAGAAAATGTTCCAGAGGCAGAACAAAAGACTGAAGATGATTTTCGGATGCAACCAGCGACTTTGTCTTACGATAACTTTTTAGGAAGAATTGCGGTGGGTCGAGTACAAGAAGGAACTTTAAAGGCTAATCAGTTAATAACTATTCTGACTCCAGAAGGAGCAAAGAGGTCTGGAAAAATTGCTAAAGTATTTACGTTCCAAGGACTCAAACGAGTTCCTGTAGAAAGTGTTAGTGCGGGAGATATTGTGGCGGTTGCGGGTTTAGCGGATATTTTTGTGGGGGAGACAATTACGAGTAATCCAGCGGTAGAACCACTACCTGCAATCCGAGTAGATCCACCTTCTTTGGCGATGTACTTTATGGTTAATGATTCTCCGTTTGCTGGTAAGGAAGGAAAATATGTGACTAGTCGGCAAATACGGGATCGTTTGGAGAAAGAATTAGAAACTAATGTTGGTTTACAGATAGATTTTGGTGGGGATAAGGGAGATGAGATGAAAGTCCTTGGAAGGGGAGAGATGCATTTGGCGGTTCTTATTGAGTCTATGCGTCGGGAAGGTTTTGAGCTTCAAGTCTCTCAACCAGAGGTAGTTTTCCAAGAGATAGATGGCAAGAAACACGAGCCGATGGAAAATGTAGTGGTTAATATTCCTGAAGAAATTAGCGGAAAAGTTATTGAAATGATGTCTCATCGGAAGGGGCAAATGACTGATATGAAAACCGAAAATGGAACTACGCAATTAGAATTTGAAATTCCGATGCGAGGTCTTTTAGGAATTAGGTCTAATTTTATTATTCTTACTAAGGGTGAGGGAACAATGTATAGTTCTTTTTCTCGGATGGCTCCACATATGGGAAGCATAGAAAGAAGACAGGTCGGTTCTCTTATTTCTGGAGAAACAGGGGTTACTACTGGTTATTCTTTATGGAAATTACAAGAAAGAGGGCCTTTATTTATAGATGCGGCTACTCCAATCTATGAAGGAATGATTATTGGAGAACACAACCAAGGAACTGATTTAACTGTTAATCCAATCAAGGGAAAACAGCTTACGAATGTGCGTTCTTCTGGAACAGATGAGGCGGTAAATCTTACTCCACCGATTAAGATTATCTTGGAGAAAGGATTGGAATATATCAAAGACGATGAGTATATCGAGGTAACCCCAACGAATATTCGTTTAAGAAAAAAACACCTGACTGAGATTGAGAGAAAGAGGAATAAATAGTTTACCCCGTGAAATAAGATTTTTAAAGAAATCTTAATCTTGATAAATCGGGATTATTTCACAGGGTGTATATTATAATGGTAATTATCCCTTAACAGCAAGTTACTCGTCACTCCGGCTTGTCCGGAGTCCCAAGAGTAGTTTTCTTATTTTTAAGCGTCAGCGCTTATGTTTTATAAGTTCAGCGCTTAGCGCTTGGGAGAAATATATTACCGCATAGGATTCTGCTCGTCGAGGATAGCGAACTGCGTTGAGTTTACTCATAAGTAAGTGAGTGACACAGACGATTAGCGAAGCGTCACAAGCCAGAATGACTTATTTTGTGTGGGGTAAAAAACTGGGGTCTTTTTAGAGAGTGAGTAGAAAACATCATCTTTTTGTTGCTTTATTAGTGTTTATTGTTTATAATAAACACTGAATACTAAATACTTCACATGGAATATTCTATTAAAAAAATAATATCAATTATTGTAACAAAGCAGTCTGTTACAGCAAAGGAGTTGAGAGAGGAGCTAGGGGTTTCTCAAGTACTTATCCATCGTCATCTCAAAAAACTTTGTACTCAAAATAAAATCAAAAAAATTGGTTCTGCACCACGAGTATTTTATGTACCAACCCAAGAACAAAAAAAAGTTACATCTGTTAAATCAAAGATTATTCATGATAATTGGCTAGAGATTCTACCTAATGGAGAATTTATTTCTGGTACAGAGGGATTTGTTCAATGGTGTGAAAAAAGAAAAGCCGATGTATCTCAAAAAATAAAGGAATACGAATCAATGTTTCATGGAAAAGAAGCGTTTAAAAAAGACGAATTAATTGATGCTACTCAAAAAATTACTACTAGTTTTCCTCATAATTATTTAGAGAAGGTTTGGTATGTTGATTTTTATTCTTGGGAGATTTTTGGAAAGACATTACTAGGAAAACTTATCCTCTATGCTAAACAAAATAGTGACACTGTTCTTATGAAGCGTATTGCCGAAAAAGTACAACATCCAATTGATTCTTTAATTAATAGAGAACATTTCGATATGATTGGAATTATCCCTCACTCTGTTCCCCGAAAAAAAGATTTTTTAATGACTACCATTAAGTTTTTACATCTAAACCCAGAACCTAAACAAATATTTGTAAAAGCTTTTGCAGATCATGTGGTGGCTCAAAAGACCTTGAAATCAAAAGCAGAACGGCAGACAAATGCGGAAGAAACCTTGTTCCTCAAAGACAATACTATTCCAAAGAAGATTTTGCTTATTGATGATGCTTGTGGAAGTGGAGCAACATTGAATGTTTCAGCTCAAAAAATACAACACAAATTCCCCAAGACAAAGATCTATGGTTTAACTTTCGTAGGAAGTATTAAAGGATTTGAAGTGATTAATGAATTGTGATTAGTATCTATCTTCGTCTTCTACTATGCCATCGTACTTTATTCTTTCTAGAAGTTTGATCTTTCTGTGTTCTTTCATTTCTTTGGGTTTGCTGACCACGCTTTTGATCGGTTCTTTGTCTTACTCTTTGAGTTTGAGTTTTTTCTAATCTTTTTCCAGAATGATCTGTGTGGTAAGGATGATCTTCTATTACGGGAATAGTTTTGCTAATTAGTTTATGAATATCTCGGACAAAACCTTGTTCGTCTTTATCGCAAAAAGAAAGAGCAATACCACTTTTTTCTGCTCGACCTGTTCTACCTATTCTGTGGACATAGGTTTCTGGTTCGTTAGGAATTTCAAAGTTAATTACATGAGATAATTCATCGATATCTATTCCTCGGGCGGCAATATCTGTGGCTACTAGAACTTGAGTTTCTTTATTCTTAAACTTTCTCAAGATATTTTGTCGAGCGTTTTGAGACTTATTACTATGGATAGCGTCTGCTCGGATACCAGAGTCATTAATAAAAGTAGCAATCTTATCTGCTCCGTGTTTGGTACGAGTAAAAATAAGAGCAGAAGAAACAGTATGATTTTCGAGAATATGTTTTAGGAGTGATCTTTTGTCTTTCTTGTCGACCATATACATGTGTTGAGTGACTGTTTCTGCGGTGGAAGCAGTTGGAGTTACTTTTATACATACCGGATGAGAAAGAAGAGTTTCTGCTAGCGTGGTAATAGAGGAAGGCATGGTTGCGGAAAAGAACAATGTCTGCCTTTTTGGCGGAAGTTGTTTGATGATTTTTTTTACATCATTGATGAATCCCATATCCAACATCCGATCTGCTTCGTCTAAGACAAAGAATTTTAAAGATTGTAGATTAACAAGCCTCTGATTCATGAGATCTAGGAGTCGTCCAGGGGTGGCAACCAGAATATCTACTCCGGATTTTAGTTTTCTGGCTTGGGAAAATTGTTTTACTCCGCCAAAGATAACCGTGTGGCGAAAATTAAGTCCTTGTCCGTAATCTGCAAAACTATCATCTATTTGAATTGCTAGCTCTCTAGTAGGGGTGATAATAAGAGCCTTTATGTCTTTAGAAAAAGGCTGAGACTGTTTTTCTTTATGTAGTCTTTGTAAAATAGGGATCGCAAAGGCAGCTGTTTTTCCAGTTCCGGTTTGAGCGCATCCAATAAGATCTTTTCCCTCGAGAAGTGCAGGAATTGCCTGCATTTGGATAGGAGTTGGGGTGGTATATCCTTTAGCTTTAATAGCTTGAAGAATAGGGGGAATGAGATTTAGGTTTTCAAATTGCATAAAATGGTGTTTTTTAGAAGGTCAAATATATGAGGGCAGTAGTGTAAGGGCTATTCATATAAAATACTATTGTTTATATATAATAGAAAAGTCAAAAAAAGTCAAGAGGAAAGCTTTCGGAAAGATTGAGAAAGGAAGGAAGTGAGGTGGTCACAAATTGTGACCAACTGAAATTACAATCTGCTGATGGGAAATTTTATAAAACAGATGTAGCAACAGTTGAAACGATTTTTAGAATTATTCAATCCGTACCTTCAAAAAAAGCAGAACCTATTAAACTTTGGCTTGCCAAAGTTGGAAATGAACGTTTACAAGAAATTGCAGATCCAGAACGATCAATAAGTCGTGCCAGAGAAAACTGGAAACAGTACGGAAGAAGTGAAAAGTGGATACAGCAAAGAATGATGGGACAGGAAACGAGAAATAAACTCACAGATTATTGGAGTGGTCATGAAATACAAGAAGGACGAGAATTTGCTATTTTAACTAATATAATCCATCAGGAATGGTCTGGAGTTTCTATAAAAGATCACAAGAAATTAAAAGGTCTAAAATCTCATAACTTACGAGATCATATGAGCGAAGCAGAGTTAGTTTTTACAGCTCTTGCAGAACTTTCCACTAGGCAAATTGCAGAAAATATACAAGCAAAGGGACTAAGGAAAAATAAAGAAGCGAGTAAGAAAGGCGGAGGGAT
>CAYWLU010000051.1:0-5672 GCA_964459435.1 uncultured Candidatus Peribacteria bacterium | reverse complement strand
GGTTCAAAAAAGGGTAGAAGAGATTTTTACTTCCATGGGATTTGAGATTTATGAGGGTTCAGAGGTAGAAACAGAATGGCGTAATTTTGATGCCCTTAATATTCCTGGAACGCATCCTGCTCGGGATATGCAAGATACTTTTTTTATTAATAGCAAAACTGGAGATCCTCATAAAAATACTGTTCTTCGTCCGCATACATCCAATAGTCAGATAAGAAGAATGATGGAAGGAGGTGTACCAGTTAGAGTAGTTGTTCCTGGAAGATGTTATCGTAACGAAGCGGTTGACGCTTCTCACGATGCTATCTTTTATCAAGTAGAAGGATTAATGGTTGATAAAGGTATTTCTCTCGCACACCTTAAAGGAACAATTCAAACAATGCTTTCTGAACTTTTTGAAAAAGAAGTTACTATTCGTTTCCGACCCGGTTATTTCCCTTTTGTGGAACCAGGATTAGAAGTGGATTTTTCCTGCCTCATTTGTAATGGTAAAGGGTGTAAAACTTGTAAGAATTCTGGTTGGATAGAATTTATGGGAGCTGGAATGGTCCATCCTAATGTTTTGCGAAACTGTGGTGTAGATCCAGAAGAATATTCTGGTTTTGCTTTTGGGTTTGGATTAACCAGACTTGCTATGATGAAATACGGAATAGACGATATTAGACTGCTTTTCTCTCAAAAAAAGGAATTCTTAGCGCAATTTTAAAAAAGTCTAAAAGTTTAAAAGTCTAAAAGTATAAAAGTTAAAAAGTTAAAAAGTTTTCTAAATATTAATGAGTATAAAATGACGAAAAAACAAGATATCGGAATGGGAAAGTTTCAAAAACGAATTATGGATTTTCCGAAAGAAGTCCAAAAACTAATTCAGAAAGGAAAAGAACAACGGTTTATTACCGAGCAAGAATTAATGAAGGCTGTTCCTAATATAGAAGAAAACTTACTTCTCTTGGATGATCTTTATGAAATTCTTTTTGATTTAGGAGTGGAGGTTATAGATGTTCGCGAAGAAAAAATTTGGAAAGAAAAAATAGAGGATGAAAAATTAGAAGTAGATGATGATGGACCAACTGAAGTGCAAATTGAAGTTATTGGAGAAAAAAAAGAAAAAGATGCAGATGAGCCAGAAAAGGATGATGAAGAACCCAAAGCAGTAGATTTGTCTGAAATCTCTAATGATTCGGTACGGATGTATCTAAACGAAATTGGGCGTATTCCACTACTAACTGCTGACCAAGAAGTAGAACTGGCTAAAAAAATAGAAATGGGGGATTTATCATCTAAACAAAAATTAGCAGAATCTAATCTTCGTTTGGTTGTTTCGATTGCTAAACGATATATAGGAAGGGGACTTCCTTTCCTAGATCTTATGCAAGAAGGTAATTTTGGATTGTTACGAGCAGTAGAGAAATTTGATTATCGTAAAGGATTTAAGTTTTCTACCTATGCTACTTGGTGGATCAGACAGGCTATTACGAGAGCTATCGCCGATCAAGCTAGAACGATTCGTATTCCGGTTCATATGGTAGAAACCATTAATAAGCTTCGTTATACTCAACGTCGTTTACAACAGGAATTAGGACGAGAACCATTGCCAGAAGAACTTGGGGCAGAAATGGATTTAGATATTAAAAAGATTAATTATATTCTTAAGATTTCTCAAGATATTGTTTCTTTAGAAGCTCCAGTGGGAACAGAAGAAGATTCTAAGCTTTCGGATTTTATCGAAGACGAATCTGCAGTTTCTCCTTTTGAAACTGCTCATCGCAAGATGATTAAAGAGAATATAGAAGCATTATTAGAATATTTGTCTGCTCGAGAACAAAAGATTATCAAAATGAGATTTGGAATAGAAGATGGTATTCCTCATACTTTGGAAGAAGTAGGACGAGAATTTAATGTTACCAGAGAAAGAATCCGTCAAATAGAAGGAAAAGTGCTAGAAAAACTTCGAGATCATCCGATGGCTATAAAAATAGAAGCATAGAGTGGACAATCTTCAATCTTCAATCTTCAATCTTCAATTTTCAATTATCAGTTTTCATTATTATAAATTTGCTTGATTTTTTGGAGAAAGAATGTAAATTTCCTGCGTATTATTTCAAAACACATGGTCAAAAAAGACGAAAAACAACCGGTAAAGAAAATACTTATAACCAAGGAAGGGTTAGTTAAATTAGAACTAGAATTAGAAGAGTTAAAGACTGTAAAGAGAAGAGAGGTATCTGCAAGACTTCAAGAAGCAATTTCTTATGGAGATCTATCGGAAAATGCAGAATATGATGAAGCTAAGAACGAACAGGCCTTTGTAGAAGCTCGTATTAATGAATTAGAAGAACAGATTAAGTTAGCTGAAATTATTAAAGAATCTAAAGACAAGAAAGGAACGATAGAGATTGGTTCTACTGTAAAATTAAAAATGACAGGAGGTGAAGAGCATGAATATGAGATAGTTGGCTCAACAGAGTCAGATCCTGCTATGCGCAAGATTTCTAATGAATCACCCGTAGGAGCGGCAGTTTTAGGTAAAAAAGTTAAAGATATTGTGGAAGTAGTAGCTCCAGGAGGTAAGTTTAAGTATGAGATATTGAAAGTATCGTAGTTTAGCTATTAGCTTTTAGCCATTAGCAAAAGAATAATGAATACATTGTTGAGTTTTAGGTTGCGTTTGTTGGACTTAGTTGGAAAATTAAGAAAGGTTTCCTCTATTGTGGTTAAAAAAGAGGACAAGATTCTTATTGTAAAAAAACCAAGAGAACATCACGCTTGGCAGTTTCCTCAAGGTGGACAAGAGAAGGAAGAAAATGCTTTACAGGCGGTTAAAAGGGAATTAAGAGAGGAATGTGGATCAGACTTGAAAATAGAATTTAATATTAAACCTATAGGGGAATACCTGTATTTCTTTCCTAAGGCATTCAAAAGACATCGTCCAGGTATTAAAGGAGCTAAGGTAGTATTTTTTACTGCTCAATTTAAGTCAGGAGAAGTGAAGATAAATCCAGAAGAACTAAATAATTACAAATGGGTAGTTAAAGAAGAACTTCCTGAATACTTTGAAGGAGATTATTTAGAGGAAGTTTTGAAATTTTTGTAAGAAATATTGTCATTCTGGGGTTTGTACGAAGAATCTTCTTCCTGAGATTGATATTTTTTTTCCGCAAAAAAAGAAACAAAAAAACTCGTTGCACTTGGTATTTCACGAAGCGACTATCCCACTCGTGAGCTAAAATGACAAAACAATGACGATTACTTTATATCTTTTCTAATTTCAACCCGGGTTCTGGGAAATTTTGAACCCGGGTTAGAAATTAAAGAGTAGACCAGTTGTCATTTTTAACGCTCACTTCGTGGAGTCGCTTTAACGCTCAATACCAAAGGCAACAAATTTTTTATTCTTTTATTCCCAGTATAGTTTTTTATTTTTTAACTGAATTTTTGTTCTACCAACACTTTTTATAGAATTGCCTTTTGGATCGTTCCTTAACCACTTCAAAAGGTCTCGTATTTCACTAGAACTAGGTGTTTTAGTGCTGATTAATCGTAAAAGTTCTGTTTGCAGAATAGGGGACAAAACTAGGAAGTCTTTTAGTGGTAGGGGAGACTTGGCATAAGAAGTTATGGATTTCGCTAGGAAACTACCTACTTCACTAAAGATTTTACTTTCCGAAACAAATACTTTTTCTAGGTTAGGTGTAATATTTCGTAATTGAGGAAGTACTTTATGACGAATCAAATTGCGTTCTAGATTGATATCGTCATTAGAAGGATCTGTAACGAATTTTAGTTTCTTCTCTTTAGCGTATTTTTCTATCTCAGAGCGAGGAATTTGCCAAAAAGGCTTGGTAGATATGTTAAAAGGAGAAAGTCCGGTTACACCGCATCCTTTAACCAATCTAAATAGCATTGTTTCTACTAAGTCTGTGGCATGATGAGCAGTTATAATCCGATCTGCTCTAAAATTTTTAGCTGTTTTCTGAGCTAGTTTTTTTCTTTGATCACGCCAGAACTCTTCTTTGTTTTTTGTAGGAGTTTTGGTTAATTTTTCTCCATAGAATTTAATTCCTTTTGTTGAACACATTTTTTGTACAAACTTTGAATCTTTAACAGAATTTTTTCTGGTTCCATGATTGAGATGAAATACTGCTAGATTGTTAATATCTACACTGTGAGAGGCGATTTCTAGTAAAACACTAGAATCTATTCCACCAGAAACGGCGAGTAATAATTTCTCCCCAACAAGTTTTTCTTGTTTTAAAAAATCAGTAAATATTTTTTCTAGATTCATAATTCCTCTTTATAGATTTCTTTTGAAATATCACAATCTTTTAAAATCTTTAAAATAGTTCCCCTTGGAAGATCTTTATTATGAAGAGGAACAGTAGTAAAAAATTCTTTTTTTTGTAAAAAGACATGACTTCCTTTTTGACGAATAATCTTAAATCCTTTGTCTTCAAGCCACTTGATAATTTTTTTGGCTGATATTATTTTTAGCTTGGTCATCAATATTTAGGATTTGAAAGTAGTAATGAGTTTGAAGATGAGGTTCTTTTTTTACTTCTAGGTACAATTGCAATACTTCCTCTAAGTTCTTATAGAGTTCTTTTAGGGTTTTTCCGTAAGTATGCACTCCTTTTAGAGTTGGTACTTCGCCAATAAAAACACCATCTTCATCTTGATAAATTAAGACGGGGAATTGCATTATTTTAAGATTAAGAAACAATAACAGAATATGTTAGTTTTTAATGAATGTAAATGCGTAACTATTATTTCCCTCATTTCCCTGTGCTTCCAAATCCTCCTCGAGATATTTCACTTGGGGTATGATCTTCAGAAAATTCGATTTTTTCTGTTTTAACGAATAATCCTTGGGCGATTTTTTCTCCTTTTTCTACAGTTACAGTGCTTTTTCCAATATTCATAACTTGGATTTTTATTTCATCTTTTTCGCCATGATAATCACTATCTATTAGTCCAATAGAGTGAGGACAAACTAGGGATTTTTTAAGAGGCATAGAACTTCTAGGAAGTACAAGCAAAGCTAGGTTCTGAGGGCATTTGACGATTACATTACTTGGAATAAGTTTTATTTCTTGTGGAGCAATAATTGTTTCTTCTCGGGCTAGAAAATCAAAAGCAAAAGAACCTTGCGTTTCGTATTTAGGTAAAGGAAGAGATTTATCTATTCGGAGAATTTCTACTTTCATTAAAACAATTATCAATTATCAATGATCAATTATCAATCAAAAAGTATAAAAAGAGACAATCTTCCTTTCGACTCAAGCGCTCAAGGTCAAAGACAAACTACAATCTTCAATTATCAATGAGAAAGAAGAAAAATTAGAATTACCAATATCCAATAAAATCCAAATGACCAAATATCAAATGAATGAAAATATTGCTTATTTTTTGAAAATTAATGCTTATAATTTATTTTAAAATTTAACCTTTTACCTTTAATATTAATTTAGCATATTATAATATAACACCCATCCTTAATTGAAGATTTGTGCTGAATTTAGTTCAGTATTGATAATTGAAGATTGAAGATTGATATTTTCTAATTTTTTCATACCCCACCTAACCTCCCCTGCAAGGGTAGAAATATATATGACTTTTGAGCTTTTTAATTTTGTATTTTTATTCTTCATTCTACATTCTACATTGCTTTCGTTATA
>CAYWLU010000050.1:0-5720 GCA_964459435.1 uncultured Candidatus Peribacteria bacterium | reverse complement strand
TCTTTTGTCACCTTATTTTTGATTATTTTAATTTAAAAACTGGGGTCTTTTTAGTTTTTATAAAAAAATAGACAAGTTTAAGAACCGGCTATATTTCAAGCCGGTTCAATAAACGCTCTAATCTTCCTCTTCTACAACTTTTTCATCCACCACTTCATACTCAGTACTTTCTCCATCATCTATTATTTTGAAGAAATGGAGCATACCTGCTCCAAAGATGATGTAGCTTGGTATGGCAAATGTTAGCCCCAAAAGGGCAAACCCTAGCCAACCATAAATTAATTTTATCACAAAGAGGATATTAACTGTCATTAAAAGGAATCCTCCAACAGCGAGCTCGGCCTTGGTACTTATCCCCCAGACCGCAACCAACGATAATGGTATCAATATTATCGCCAAGACAATAAATATAAGGACAAGCTGTTGAGAGTACTCCCAAAGCTTGATTATATCCCCACTCAGGGGGTCTACCTGAAGGGGATCAGTTCCAGCAGCTGTTGCTGCTGTTGCAACTACTATCACTAGTAGTATGGCTAATACGTAGCGCATACTAAAACTCCGTATGTTTTGGATATTTCAACTATTTTTCTTAAAAGAGCGTTTAATTATCCAGTAAAAGAACTAGATAAACTAAAGCTTTCTGTTCTTTATCTGCTGAATAACGCACAGTTAATTAAGCTTATCTTAAATTTTGTCAAAAGAAAATTACAGATACTTCTAATCTTTCGTCATTAAATGATCTCAATTCTTCTTTGTAAATTAAAAAAATAAGACAAAATTACTGTCTAATAGCTAAAAGCTCAAAAGTCTAAAAGTTAAAAAGTAGAAAAGAATCGGAATTTTTATACAAAATACATAATACGAAATACCAAATACTATTCCCTAAAATTCACGAATTTGGAGAGCAGGTTCAAAATTCTTTCCAACTAAAATATCAGAAAGTAGGACAAACTTTTTGCCCTTTAAATCGGGAATAACTCCTTTTTTTCTTGAACACTTTTTTTGTTCATGTATTTCTTTTATCGCTGATTTAATAGTTTTCTCGGGATCTTTAAAAAATTGTATCTGCAAAGATCTTACCCCCCAATAAAGCTGTAATTTTCTGCCTACTGCCCCATCTTCTACCATCGCAAAAATAGGAACTTGAGGACGACAACTAGACATAAGACTAGCCATTCTCCCACTCTTGGTAATCACCACAATAGCTACGACATCCTTGAGATCTTCGGCAGCATTTCCAGCATTGCGACAGAATTCACTTCTCGCACAATCTGGTTCCATCTTGCGAATCGGTCTTTTCTTTAAGTAATTGTTTTCTGTCTCCAGCACTATTTCTCGCATGGCATCTACTGCTTTTAACGGAAATTCTCCTTTAGCTGTTTCTCCAGAAAGCATAACCGCATCATTCCGTTGCCAAGTAGCAGCAAACACATCAGAAACTTCTGCTCTGGTAGGCATAGGACTATTCTGCATAGATTCTAACATCTGCGTAGCCACAATAGTTGGCTTATGAAATTTAGCGGCCATCTGAGCTATATCCCATTGCACTAGTGGTACTTTAGTAAAAGGAATCTCGGCTCCCAAGTCTCCCCTAGCCACCATAATTCCATCTGTAACCGCAAAAATTTCTTCTAGGCATTTTGTCGCAGATAGAGTTTCTATTTTAGCAATGACCGAGATATTAACTTTCTTTTTAGCTAAGAACTTCTTTACCACCAGAATTTCTTTTGGAGATCGCACAAAAGAAAGCGCTATGAAATCCACTCCTTTCTTTATCCCAAACTTAATATCTGCCCAATCTTTGTCTGTCAGAGCATCTAACGATACATCTTTCCCAGGCAAATTTAAGTGCCTTCTCGATCCAAGTTCTCCTCCATCTAGAATTTTACAATACACATCTTTTTTCCTTTTGCGTAAAACCTGAAGCGTCATAAAACCATTATCTACCAAAATCTTATCTCCCACTTCGACATCATCTACGAAAGCATCGTAATTAACCGTAACTTTACCGTCTTTTTCGTAATCTGCATTATGGTCTATCGTTAATACCAATTCTTTCCCTTTTTTTAGTTGAACAGGAACTCTTAAATCCCCTGTTCTAATCTCTGGCCCTTTAGTATCTAACATAATTGCACAAGGTTGAACAAGTTTTGTGTTCAACTTCTTAATGCGATCAATAACATCTCCGTGCCACTTATGAGTTCCATGAGAAAAGTTTAAACGAAAGACATTTACACCTCTTTCTGCTAATTCTCGGAGATCTGTAAAACTCTCTGTTTTGGGTCCAATGGTAGCTACGATCTTAGTTCTCCGCATTTATTTTTGTTTTTTATATTATATAGAAATTTTTTAGTTTATAAAAACTTCCTAATTCTTTTTAGCAGATATGAAAATATATTCCACCAAAGAAAGGAAAATAGCTAAAAGAGTAGCTTCAAAAGGACTGAGTAAACGGAAGAACTGTAAAATCAAAAGTACAACAATAAAAATTGCTACTAAAATCCCCCTCCTTACTGCAATTAGAAACGCTGGAGTTCCTAGCTTTTTCCCCTTAACCAGTTCTGCTCCAAAGAAAAACATAAAAGTAAAAAAAGAAGCTATTCCACAAAAAACGGAAAGGAAGAAAGCGGTAACAGCAATTACTTTCTGTCCCCCTAATGGATCTAAGTTTTGGATAGTAGTATAGAAAATAGCACTACTCAAAACAAAAATGATAGCGGTTAACAAAAAGTTTTTTATCATTTTACCAACCAAATGCTCTTAAATACCATTCCCAAAACACATAACCATTATACAGAAAAAGTAAGGTTACAGGCATTAAAAAAGCACCCATCGGAATCTTTGTCTGCCTATTCATCTTCTTGGTTATAAGAAACGGTAAGGCATAAACAAGAGCGAGAAGATAGGAGAGAAATAGCCCCAAAATCAGAAACTTCCAACCCAGAAGTAATCCCATAAACAGCCCTAATTCTGCATCCCCTGCTCCAACCCATTTACCTTTAGAAACGTAATATTGAATAGCATAAAAAGCATATCCTACTGCACCTCCAATAAGAAAAGCAGATAACGGAAATTCTCTAGAGAAAGCCAAACCAAATGCAAAGACAATAGCAACTAAAGATATTCTTCGATCTACCTCCATAAACACCGCGTCATACCAGAAAAGCACTAAAACGAAGAGAACAGCAATTAGAACTGGAATCAAAAACCAAGTACCATAAAACTTCAAAGTAAAAATAAAAAAAGTTAAAGCAAACGTGAATTCTGTTAATGGATAAAAAGGAGAAATTTTAGCTCCACAGAAACCACACTTTCCTTGTTGAATTAACCAAGAAAAAATTGGAATAAGATGTCTAATCTTTAAAACTTTTCCACAGTTTGTGCACTTAGATCTTCCACAACAAATCCCCGGCTCGTCATAATGAAGCCTCCAAATAAGCATGGTCGTAAAACTACCAAAAATAGAACCAAAGACTGCCGCAACACAAGCCGGAATAATGTTTTGCATTTATTTTTGTTTAAGAACTTTATTTTTGGCAAACATTGAGAATAAATCTTTCTATCGCCAGTTCAAATTCTGACACATCATCTACGGAAACAGAAATTTTTCCCGTCTTTAATCTCTTGTCTATTTCAAACAGTTGGTCATACATTTGTTTAATTTTTTCTTGAGAAAACTGCCTAGTTAGAGGGAATGTTTTCTGTACTACATAAGGATGTAATTTCGCTTCTTGAGCAACTTGAGACGCCGTTAAATTTCTTTCTTGTCCATTCCTAATCTGCGCATGAATCCGTACTTCCCTAAGTATCATCGGGAATATCTCATGCGGAGAAACTCCGCTCTGGATTAGATTATTAAATCCCTTCAAAGCCCCTTGAACACTTTTTTTACTCAGACTTTCCAAGAAATCCCAAATAACAGCCTGAGTATTCTGAATCGTTAATTCTGTAATTGCTTTTTCTGTAATCTCTTCTTCTCCTAAGGTAGCTAACTTCTGAATTTCTCTAGATAAGTTCCAAAGATTTTCTCCACATCTTTTTAGTAGCGCCTTAGAACAAGTATGAGAAATCTGGCTGTTATTCTCTGCCGCAAATTTACGAACCCATTCTAAAAGAGCTATTTCATCTAGAGAATCAAAAGACTCTATTTTTGCTTTCTCTAAAAGAAACTTAGTAAATTTAGTTCGTTTATCTAAGCTTGGCTCTACAACGAGCACTGTGGCAGAATCTACAAAGTCTGGCAGTTTCTCAAAGAACTCTGTCTTTTGAGCTTGTTCAAACTTATCTGCCGTCCAGAATTCATCCAAGAAAATTAATCTTCTCCCGCCAAATAAGTTAGGTGTAAAAACAGCGTTTTCTACATCTAATAATCCTTGAGATCTTTCAAAAATCTCTATTTCTCCTTCTGGATACTTTGTCTTAAACGCTTTCTTATAAAATCTAATCCGTTCTCTGAGACGGTAATCATCTTCTCCAGTTATTAGGATTAAATTTTTTATCATTATATTATAATATAATACAGATTAGCTACTTAAAAACTTCATCTTTCTCATTCCAGCTCCTTGTCCATAGTCAATCACAATCGTAAACTTTTTACCAGAGAAACCTTTCTTAGCTTGTTCACTAATCTTATCTGGCCATTCTACAAACTTAGAGATCGAACTATCTTCAGCAATATCTCCAAATCCTCTAGCAAAAAATTCATCTAAAGTTGGTAACCGATAGAAATCAAAATGAGCAAAATTTCTTTTTTTTGCTTTATATTCATTAACAAAAATATAAGTAGGAGAAGTAACTTCTCTCTCTACTCCAAAAAGACCTAAAATCTCTCGAATTAAAACCGTTTTTCCAGCTCCCAGTCCCCCTTCCAAAAAAACTGTAAAATTCTCTTCTTTATTTAAAACTTCAAAAATATCCCGAGCAAACTGCTTTGTATTTGATAAATTTAAAATTTCTTTCTTTAAAATCGTTTTCATTTTACGGAAAAATAAACTAAAATTGCGCTCGCAATATAGTTAAAAAAAATGAAAATTCAATTCTACGGTGAAAATTGTTTCGAAATTACTGGCAAAGATGCCAAAGTCGTTTTTGACCCTAACAAAAAATTCCCAGACAAAAATTCAGATTTTGCCACAAATTCTGGGGCATTTGGAGAAAACTGTAAAAAAATAGAAACCAAAAAGATTTTAGATCTCCCTGGCGAATTTGAAATTTCCAATGTTCTTGTCCGTGGTTTTTATTCTCGTCCAGACAATGTGGTTTACAAAGTAGCAATAGATGGAATTTCTTGTGCTCACTTTGGAAGTCTAGAAGTAAAACCAAATACTGAATTCTTTGAAAAACTAGGAGAAAATGTTGATGTCTTAATTGTCACCCTCAATGAGAAATTTGGTGTCAAAGAGGCTAAAGACCTAATGGAAACTTTCGAACCTCGTTACACAATTATAGGAGGAGATCAAAGTCTTTTTCCTAAAATGGTAGAATCAGGAGCCAAAGTGATGCAAGAAAACTCTCTCACTATCTCTCAAACAAACCTTAATGAAGACAAAAGCGAGATTATAATCTTGTCTGTTTGACTCAATTAGATCTTTTCGTACAATCTTTTCGTTATTTTTAATAATAGATGACGAAATAGCAGGGAAGAGGAAAATAGATCTTTTAAAATCGCGAAAATGGGGTAGTTGAGAACGAATAATCCCTTTTCTAACCCGGGTTCTAGG
>CAYWLU010000049.1:0-5761 GCA_964459435.1 uncultured Candidatus Peribacteria bacterium | reverse complement strand
ATTACGCCATTCTGTTTCTACTTCTGGACCTTCATAAATCTCAAATCCCATGGAAGTAAAAATCTCTTCTACCCTTTTTTGAACCCGAGAAATTGGATGAAGAGAGCCATGATCCCGATGATAATCTTTTGTAACATCTATCCAACCAGAATTTAATTTATCATCCAAAGATTCCTGTTCTAACTCTTTCTTTTTTGTCTCAAAAGAATCAAAAAGCTCTACTCTTACTTTTTGCACTTCTTGACCCACAGTTTTTTTTTCAAAACTAGGTAGCGCTTTTAGTTCTTGTAAAAGCTCCCCCAATTCACTTTTTTTAGATAAAAAATCAGTATAAAACTTCTTTAAGTCTTCAGATGTCTTTATGCTACTAAAAGCTTCTTTTGCTTTTTTAGAAAATTCGGAAACACGATCAACCAATGTTTTCAAAGGAAAAGGGACAAAAAAGCTTGATTTCTCTCACAAAATCCTGTAAAATGTAACGAACAATTTAAAAAAGTCAAATTTAACTCCCTCTAAATGGTGAAATTCCACTTCGGTCTCGGCAATGATGATAAAGATGATAACCAAGCAGCAGATCCTGCGCAAACACAGAGTTCAGGTGATAATAAAGCTACCACTGATGACACCGTAGTATCACAAGATAATCTTGTTTCACCAATTCAAACCGAAACACCTGCTCTAGTTACAGAAGAAACCCCTCAGTTAAATACAGAGGAACTTAAACCAGAAGACGAAGAGAAAACTGAAGAAGTAGTTACTCCTACTGAACCTGTCGTAGAATTAACAGTAGCTCCAGTTGCAGAAGATATTACTCCAGTAACAGAAACTCCAACTACTGAATCAATAGCTATTGAACCTACGCCTGATTCTAATTTAAATCCTTTTGCTAATTCTAACTTTGGAGGAGAAGTTGGTGCTGAACCAACTACAGAAGAAGTCGCTCCTGCTGTTGAAGAACCACTTATAACAGAAGCTCCAATCGCAGACCTTGAGCCCATCGAACAGGTTGAGCCGGTAATAGAACTTTCTCCAGAGCCAACTCCAGAAGTTGTTGTAGAAGAAAATAATCCTGTTACTTCCGAACCACTTGTTACAGAAGCTCCAGTCGCAGAACTTTCTCTAGAGCCTCAAGCAGAGATTGCTTCAGACGAAACAAACAATGATGCAACTCCCGCTCCAGTTATTTTTGGTGGAGATGATAACTCATCACCAACTACTAATTCTTCTAGTGGAGATCCTCTAGTTACTCTCAAACAAGTAAAAACAGAAATTGAAGGTTATGTAAAAAATCACAAGGACAATATCAAGGGGCTTCAGGATAAAATCCGAGATTTAGAACAAAAAATCCAAACTGAAAAAACAGAATTACGCAATAAACAAACTGAATTCTCTTCAATGATCCGAGATATGGAAAATCTAACCAAAGATTTTAATGGAAACGAAAACAGACACGAAAACAATAAACCAAAACACAATCGACCAAATAATCAGCAACGGAAATAAAATAAAAATCTAAAAATTTCTAACCCGGGTTCAAAATTTCCCAGAACCCGGGTTTGGAATTTTTCTAAGTTCTCTTTATTAAAAAAGCCCTATGAAAATCACAGGGCTTTTTTATATCAAACTAAAAGTTCGAAATTATCGAACCATTTCTTTCAAATTCTTTCCAGCCTTAAAAGTAGGTACTTTTCGAGCAGGAATCTGAATCTTCTGAGTTGGATTCTGTGGGTTTACACCAACTCGAGCTTTTCGGTGTGAAACACGAAAAGTTCCGAATCCAGTAAGAGTAACTGTTCCGTCTTTGGCAAGTTCCTTACCAATAGTACTTAAAACTGCTTCAAGTGCGTCTGCTGCACATTTTTTAGTGCATCCGCAACACTTTGCAACTGAACCGATGAGATCGCCTTTTGACATAGCCATTTTAGAATGGGGTTAAGATATACAAAAAAGCATGGGGATTGTAAACGCTCTAATTTCCTTTTGACAAGCCTTTTGTTGTAATTTCGGGTTGCAACAAAAAAGAAAACGTTAGCAAGTAATAGAACAAAAATAACCGCTCTGGCACTGTTTCCTAAGCCACTTGAGCATATTTAGAACTCGCGAAATACTGTTCCAGCTTGGTATCATAGTTATTATCTCTATAAGCTGGTCCATTATATCCACGAGCAAAATCAGCCCATTCTTTATTCCTAAGAGCATCATCTAAATTATTTTTTTCGACAAAATTTTTGAAAGCAGAAAATTGAGCTCCTATATCCGTAGACATAGCATGAATCATATCATCAACCGACTTATATCCAGCAACTTCATGATTAAAACCCATGATTTGAAAAGCTCCAAAACTAGTCGCCATTTTCCGAGCTTCATCTATAGGATGTCCAGCCTGCCTCTCTCGTAAGAAAATATGCGGTTCAAATCTAGTAGCAGCTAAATCCCCTCCTTTCGATTCAATTTTGAGCACAGCATCAATAGCTGCTGGAGAAACCCCTAAATTATTAGCTGTTTGTCTAATCGATTCGTCCATTGCTTCTTCTTTGTTTTCTCCTAAAGCTAAATTCATTTTTTTTACTTCCCTTTGAAATCCTTCAGCTAACTCAAGATTCATACGAAAATCATCTTTCGCCTGATCTTCATTTTCAACTGCTTGAATATCTTCAAAAGCTGTTTTTTCTTCTTCTGTTACACTTGGATTTACATCTATTTTTTCTTCACCAAAAATAGCTAAATAATTCTTTCCTAGATTTAAATAACCGATTTTTCCACTTTCTGAAATAGATCTTTTCCCTAGTCCCCCATCTATTCGCACAAAACTAGTACTAGAAGGTAATAAATCTCCAAGTCCTACATATTTTTTCGCATTCTCATTTCCATGAAAATCCACAACTCCATCTATTAAAAATAACATTCTTAATTCCTCTGGACTTCGTTTCAGAAATTCAGAAGCAGGAATATTTTGTATCATTTTTTCTGCCCCTTCCATATCTAGGGGATTAACATCTTCAACACTTCTTGTTTTAAAAGTATCCAAAACTATACCTATCTTCGCTTGCCAATCCACATTTATCTCTGGTCTCTCATATGACGAAACAGCGATTTTTTCTTTTGACTGTATTTCTTTTACTTCTGGATTAGTCATCCTTAGGAATATGAATATTCTTTATATTTTAGCACAAATTCCTGTTTTTTTCAATAACTTCTAGTAGTTTTTCTCGATCATCATCTAGAGCAATCTTATTTTTTCTTTTTATCCCACATTTTTGGCATTTAAAAATGATCGATTTCATTTCACTTCCAGCAACTTCGATAAAGAGTGGTTCCATTATTCCCCCACATTTTTCACTCCTATCTCCTGGATTTATATCCACATGCTTAGAACAAAGACACTGCAGACAATGATTTCGACAAGTCTTTTCTACAGGAGGATTTTCTGCTCCACAAACTTCACAGATGAATCCTTCGTTACGGTGGGTAAATTTTTTCATGATTTAAATATAAAGTATTGATCTTATTTTTTATAACATTCCTGTCATGCCGGATTTATTGACGCTTCGCTTATCGCCTGCGTCGCTCACTTGTTCTTGAGCAAGCTCAGAACACCTCGCTATCCTCGCCGAGCGGCATCTAGCCATGAAATAAAGAAGATACTTGATTAACAGCTAGATCCCGCAATAAATGCGGGATGACAATTTTTTTAAATTTTTACATTTAATATTTTACATTTAACATTATAGAAATGTCCACAATAAAAATTCTAGGTATTGAAATAGATCAATTGTCGCGGAAACAACTGCGAGAAATATTAAAAGAACAATTACAACAAAAGAAGTTTTTTCATATTGCAACTGTTAATCCAGAATTTTTAGTAGAAGCTAATCACAATAAAAAGTTTAAACAAGTTTTGCAGAATTGCGACCTCAAAGTCTGTGATGGAGCAGGAATTTCCATCTTAGCTAGATTATTATTGAACAAAAAAATTGTTCGTATTTCTGGCGTAGAAATAGCCGAGATTTTATGTGCAGTGTGTGAAGAAGAAAACAAATCTTTGTTTTTCTTGGGAGGATTTGAAGTCGCAGACAAAGCCGCCGCAAAAATGAAAAAAAAGTATCCTCATCTCAAAATTGCTGGAACTTTAGATGGAGACGAAAACACTCTAGCTGAAGTAGAAATAAAACATCCAGATGCTATTTTAGTAGCCTTTGGAGCACCTAAACAGGAATATTGGTTAGCAGATAAAGACAAGCAGATAAATGACTTAAAAATAGGAATAGGAGTTGGAGGAACTTTTGATTTTTGGGCTGGTAAAGCAAAAAGAGCACCTAACTTTATGCAAAAGATAGGGTTAGAATGGCTTTGGAGATTGTTTCTTTATCCTAAAAGAATAAAAAGAATTTTTACTGCCGTAATAATCTTTCCAATTTTAATGATTAGGGAAAGATTAAAAGTTAAAAAGTTGAAAAGTCCAAAAGCTTAAAAGTTATTATATTATAATATACCACAAGAAGTTATATTCTCATTCCTCTCCTACTAGAGGAGGAATAAAGAAAGAATAAAAATTCTGTTGCCTTTGGCATTGAGAGTAAAACGACTCCGCGAAGTAAGCGTCAAAATGACAACTTTTAAAGTTCGAACTCTAGGAGATTTTGAGTTCGAACTAAAAAGTTTTAGCCTACGAGAGGAATAGTCGCTTCGCGAAATACCAAGCACAACGAGTTTTTTTTGTTTCTTTCCCCGGTAAAAACAAAGATAAAAAGTTGTTATATTATAATATGCTAACAGCTAACGACTAAAGGCTATTTCCTAAATCGTCTCCAATTCCCTAAGAATATCTTCTTCTTCTTGTTGCTCTTGTTCTTCTAAGGCTTTTTCTCGTTCTCTCAATTCCTGCCTATTTTTAGCTTGTCGTTGAGCTTTATGTTCTATCCGAGCTTTAACTACAGCTGGATCTTCTGGTTCCTTCTTTCCGTATTTACTATCAATCTCTGCTAATTTTTGTTTTTCTCTAACCAAAATATCTCTTAATTTCACTATTTGCTCTTCATTCATTGCTTCGGTTAGATTGAACCAGTATTGCTTTTCCCCGTCATCCATAGATTCTGACTGCATAATCAAAACTACCAACTCCTGATCACCTGTTAGCAACTTCTCTGGAACTGTGAAGTCCTTAATTGTTTTTCCTGATTTTGTTTTTATATCTTGGAGATTCATTTTTCTTTTTAAAATTATTTTTCTGCATCTTCACTCCACAATTTTGGCTCATTAAAATCACCACGAAGCCAACCAAAAAATTCTTCCGCACTTGAAAATTCATAATCATGACGGAATACTCCAGTAGTTCCATCTACTTCAAATTTTCCTCCGTCAACAGTCTCATGAAAAGTTTTTACATCATTATCAAATCCACGTGCAGATTTACCCATAAATCCAGTTGTGCTACTTTTTCCAATAGCTTTTATAAACAATTTTAAATCATCTTTTGTTATTTTGTAATCATCTCCAAATTTATCTAAAATTACCCCAAGAGACTCTAAACATGGCGTAAGAACCATTTTCGTTTTATCCTTCCAAACCCCCTCAATAGACTTTAAATCTACCCCTTCTGCTAATTTTCCATCAAAAAGTTTTTCATATTCCTCTTGTTTTGGAAAAGCTTCCAGTAATTTATCATTATTCCATTCTGGAATTTTCTTGTTCTCAATTGAAAATCCACTCGTCGAATTTCCTTCGATTTTGTCAGCATGTTTTAAAACCAGTTTCCATGTTC
>CAYWLU010000048.1:0-5842 GCA_964459435.1 uncultured Candidatus Peribacteria bacterium | reverse complement strand
GAACTAGAACCAAAAACAATATTGTTTCCAAATGGTCTCGTAAAGTTAGGAATTTCATCCTCAGGTGGTTCATAAACCCCTTTACTAATAGTTACGGTTGGTACAGAAATAAATTCTCCTTCTCTACGAATATAAATCTTTTTCTCAACCTCTACATCATCCTCACTCTCTTTACTAGCTGTAAGTTTTACCGCATAAGGCTCATTACTACTTTCTGTAAAGTAAGCCCTTACCTCCGCTAACCCTGAAGGATCTAAAACTACTGCTCCTTCTGGAAATTCCCATGAAAGAGTAACGGTTTCATCATCTCGGCTCGCTCCTTGTGCCCTAAACAAAAATTCTTCATTCTCCATCAAAATTGGTGAAGGCACTTCAAAATCTATTCCAATTGTCGTTACACCTAGAATTTGTTGTGGTTCCGCCTCTGGATCAGAAAATTTTTCTACTCTCTCATATAATTCAGAAACAACCAAACCAACTTCATAATTTCCGCCAGTTTGAAAGTCGTGAGTTACTGTCTTTCCTTCTAAAGTAGTAGGTAGAACCGTATCAATCGTCCATTCATAATTCAGACCAGAATTATTACCAGAAATACTCTGACTATTACTTCCATCAAATCTATATCTAGCTGGATAATTTTCTGGATCTGGATGTTCAATATTAAAAATTGCTATTGGTTTATCACCTCTGACTTCAAATATCTGGGGATCACTATCTGTTGGCGGACCAACATTAGGAGTAACAGTTAAAGTAACTTCATATTCTCCAGCCGTAGAAAAAGCCACATTTACTGTTTTTCCCACAATATCATCCCCAAAACAACCATCTCCTCCCGTACAAGTCCACTTATATTCTTTAATCTGTCCCACTGCCACCCGAGAAGAACTTCCATTTAACGAAACAGTTTCATTTATAATCGGACTATCATCACTAGCCCTAAAATTCGCCAAAACTCCACCCACAATTATTTTTTTAGTAGCAATAACTCCTCCTTTTTCCGTTTGTCCCAAGAAACGAACTTCATAAACACCTGCTTCGAAAAATTTCATGTGAACTTCATCATTTTCTAAAGTTTCTCCATTCCCAGTTTCTTGTTGAGTTCCATCGTTAAAAACCCATAAACCATTCATAGTCTGATGACTACTAATTATAAAGTTCAACCCGTTACCAGCTTGAGCATCTGCCAGAGATACTATCACAAAATTTCCTGCATCAGCAGTATATTCACCAAAAGCAATTCCACCACTCAGCATAACTTCCATCGTCCCCTCTTCAATTTTCACATTTTCTCCCTCAAAAAACCCATCTTCCTGCGAAGTAGAAGCCCCCACTTTATGCCCTCCACCACTTTCAATTACCGTATTAACCAAAGCAAAAGACACCAAAACCACTAAAATTCCAATCGAAGCGTAAATAATAATTTTCTTGGCTTTTTCGTGTGGACCATCGTCTCCTCCCGCCGTAACATATAAAAATCCCGCATAGATAATAAAAGCCACTGCTACCACTCCCAAGAAAGCCAACCAAAAATTAACTACTTGTAAAATATAGGCTCTAAGTTCTGTATTTTCTCCTACTTGATTAAAAAACCCCGGATCGGGTAAAGCAAATTCTCCACCAGGAACTCCCCCCTCACCACCACCAAACATTTCGCCAATAACATCCTCACCAAATTCTCCCCAATCATAAGCCTTTGTCTCTGAAGTCAAAACTCCAAGAGTTAGCATAATCACGAGTCCTAGTAAAAATTTTTTCATATTTAATTAATTAACCTGCTGGTTCTGGTTCTGGTTCAAAATCAAAACCATCAGGAACATAGGGAGATGGCTGTTGCTCTTCATACTCTGACCAAGCCCCCGATTCTCCGAATCTGGCTTTCATAACCGTATTTACAATCGCATAAGACCCCAAAATCAGGACAATTCCAATCGCTACAAAGATAATAATTTTTTTAGCTTTTTCCATATTTCCGTCTTCTCCTCCAGCCGTAATATATAAGAATCCAGCCCAAATCAAAGCCACCACCGCTAGCGTAGCAGTAATAGACATCAAAAAATTACTCCAACTAGCAATTAATTTTTTAAGATCTTTTTCCTTAGAAACCCCTTTATCTAATCGACATTTTACAATTTTGGCTCCTTTTTCTAAACCAGGACCACTAAAAACTGTATCGTTTTCTCCCGGTGTTTCAAACATTTCATCTACTATATTTTCAACACTAAATGTTCCGCAATCATCATCAGTAGCTGCCCCCCATAAATCTTTCAAAAAACTAGCTGAAGCAGACTCCACAGAAATAGCCGAAACAGCAAACAAAAGTACGATTCCGAATAATATTTTTTTCATATACGAATAATCTAAAAAATTATATCACGACTTTTTATTTTTCCAAAAAAATTAAAATACTCTGTCATCCTGCACCCCCCCCTGTCATCCTGCACACCCTCCCCTGTCATCCCGCATTTATTGCGGGATCTGGCTATCAATTAATCACCTGCTTTATTCCCACTCCAAACTCAAGTCTTTCCACTCAGGATTAATTTCTTTTATAAGATTTACTTTCCATACTCTCGGATATTTTTTGATTTGTTTTTCCCTTTTTATGGCTTCATCTATATCTGTTGTTTCTTCAAAATACAGAAGAATGTGACAATTGTATTTTTTAGTAAATCCTTCCACAATTTTTTCTTTATGTTCATATATTCGACGCTCTAAATCGTTGGTAACACCTGTATACAAAACACTGTGAGTTGGGTTTGTCAGAATATACACAAAGTATTGTTTTATTTTCATGGTTAGATCCCGCAATAAATGCGGGATGACAAAGGGTACAATGCGGGATGACAAAGGGTACAATGCGGGATGACAATGTACTTAAAATACTTCTCTTAATCCTTGCTGATAAAGCTCCTTGAGGGCACCTAGTTCTTGATTTAACACACTCTCTGTTTTGTGCTCTATTTTTAGATTAAATTCTTTAGTTGTTTTTCCTATCTCTAACGCATCCCCACCAAAAATTTCCTGCACTTTTTCTGGAAAAGAAGTAGAAATAATTACGCCTGCATCTTCGGAAAAAAGAAATGAAACCATATTTTCTCCTTTTCTATTCGCCTGCCCTGAGCTTGTCGAACGGGTCATTCTCCATTCGCCTGCCCTGAGCTTGTCGAATGGGTCATTCTCCATTCTTATATCTACCCCAATTTCATTCTCAAAAGAAGATTTCGCTAAAGCCACCAAAACTCCCCCAAGACCAATAGGATAAGCAGAAGAAATTAAATTCAAGCTCGCTACTTGCTGTAATCTTCCTAACCATTTTTTAGTACTTTTAAAATCCACTTCTGGAATTCTAGTATCTTTTTTATTAGCTATTTCCATTAACGCCGACCCTCCTAAATGCTCAGATCTAGCTCCAACTAAAAAGACTGTTTCTCCTTCTTTTTTGAAATCTAACTCGGGTACTTTTGTAGGATCATCTACTCTCGCAAAAACAGACACTAAAGCAGAAGGAGGAATAGAAGTTCCAGAAGATTCATTATAAAAAGAAACATTTCCAGAAACCACTGGTATTTCCAAAGCCTCACAAGCAAGTTTTACCCCTTCTACCCCAGCCACAAACTCCCCCATTTGTTCTTTCTTTTCTGGATTACCAAAATTAAGACAGTCTGTTAGTGCTAAAGGAACTCCCCCTACACAAGACACCTTAACTACTGCTTCTACTACTGCATTTTCTGCCGCAATTCTAGCAGAAACTTTAGCTAAATTAGGATTCCCTCCATTAGCAATAGCGACCCCCGTTTTAGAACTTTTATCAGATAATTCTGGAAAATCTCGAAAAGGAGTAATAACCGAAGCAGCTACTTTTCCTCTTTCCCAAACAGTATTTCCCTGCACATTTTTGTCGTAAGTTTCAAAAATAGGCTCTCTAGAACAACCGTTCGGTGAGACTAAGATCTTTTTCAATGCTTCCCGAATTTTCATTGTTTTCATCGTTTTTATTGTCATGATTTTTGAGGAAAAAACAAATTTGACAAATTATATAAAACAATTTATATGTTATTCACGAAAAACATAAAAATAAAACCTACCAATAATTATTTTGGTTTATATTTATGTTTACTTTTCTGACTCCTCTTTCCTCACATCTTTGTCATTCTGGCTTGTCCAGAATGACTGCGTATGCATGTTGTAATTATGTAAGGTTGTTTGTTTTCTTGTTTAGCATTTTATTTCTTTTTCAAACCTCTGTAGAGACGCCTACCGAAAGTAATCTGCACGAATCTGCTAACACCTACAATCGGCAGTCTTTAGAGGTAAAACAAATAAATCCTTTTCCTAAAACTTTTTCTCTAGAAAAAGACTGGAATGGACATTTTTCTGCTAAGAATTTTAGATTTAAAAAAGAAGATCAATTGAAATTAAATGGAACCAAAGAAATATTAGAAGGAATTATGGCTGTTCTTCCTAAAAAGCATCTAGATGCTCTCAAAAATCTAGAAATAAGAAATGTTTCTCATCCTTCTCGTGGGATGGCTAACACCAAAACCCTCATCCTTCATATCCCCGCTATCAAAGACCAAGATGAATTCACTGCTGTCTTTATCCATGAAATGGGGCACATTGTAGATTTAGGAATGATTACGAGTATTAATGGTGGTGCAACAGAATTCTATGACAACGACCAACCAGTTTTCGCCAAAGACCAAAGTGTGCAATTCTATCGTTTATCGTGGCAAACTTCTTACACTATAAAACCAACAGCCAAAAGAGAAGATTTCGTTTCTGGTTATGCGATGACTAATGCTTTTGAAGACTTTGCTGAAAGCTATCTTTTTTACCGAGCTCATGGAGAAAAATTTAGAAAAATCATGGCGAATTCTGAAATTCTTCAACAAAAATATGCATTCCTGAAAAACATAGTTTTTGCTGGCCAAGAATTCCAAAAAAATAAAGTAAGTGAGAATTTTATACCTACTTTCTTGTGGGATGCGACACTTCTAGAACTCTCTGATTTCTAGAAGAATAATTAATTTTAAAATTAGTGTCATCCCTACATCTCCCCCCTCTGTCATCCCGCATTTATTGCGGGATCTGAATCACCTGCTTTACTTCAATGGTTAGATACCGCAATAAATGCAGTATGACAATATTATTTTAAATTTTAAAATTTAAAATTAAAAATTCCAAATAATACTCTATACTCTCTTTGATGAACCAAACTTCTTTCGTCAAAAAAGCCTATTTTTGGGCTAACATTTTAGGAAGATTGCCAGGCGTTTTGGCTATTTTTCTTTCTGGATCTGTAGCCCAAGACAAAGCTACAGAAAAGTCAGATCTAGATTTCTTTGTTGTGACTAGATTTGGTCAGATTTGGACTGCTCGTTTTTTCGTCTTTTCCGTCCTCAAAATCTTTGGGCAAATGAGAACAGATAAATGTCACGCTGGTAAAATATGTCCTAATCATTTCATCACTCATAAAAGCTTAGAAATCCAAGAAAAAGATGCATATAGTGCTAATCTTTTTTCTCACACTAAACCTTTATATGATCCTTATTCCCTACATCCAAAATTCATGAGAATAAACAAATCTTGGATGGAGCAATTCGGTGAAAAAATACCTGAGTTCGAACTCAAATCTCGTAGAGTTCGAACTCTACTAAAAAATATTCCTATTCTAAAAGCATATTCTATCTCGCTCTTTTTAGAAAAGTGGCTAAGATTCTTCCAAATTAGAAAGGTGAAGTCTAATCCAGAATACAATATTCCAAATGCTAAAATTGTTTTGGAAGACACAGAATTAAGATTTCATCCTCATCCTAAAAATAAGCAAGTTAAAAAGTTTAAA
>CAYWLU010000047.1:2028-5937 GCA_964459435.1 uncultured Candidatus Peribacteria bacterium | reverse complement strand
ATAGCGTTAAATGAGCTTGAAGACCTCCGTACGAACAAGAGGAGGTGAGACGAAGCATGACGAACTATCCGCTGTGGCGGATCGTGAGTCCAACGAAGTCCTCACAGACGAAGGGTTGGTAGCTCAGCGGTAGAGCAGTGGCCTTTTAAGCCATTGGCCGTGGGTTCGAATCCCACCCGACCCACCATAAAAAAATCAGTACCCCCAAAGGGGGTAGTGGTTTTTTTATAATGGCGGGATGAGACCCCAAAAGGGTTCGCCACGAAAAAGGAGCGAAGCGAATATTTGAGTGCTCTAGAGAATCCCGCACCTTTTAAAAAAAGGTGCGGGATGAAGTGACGAGTATCCCACCCGACCCACCATTTTAATTAGAAATAACAACACTCCCCGTTTCAAAAGGGAATTTTTCTATTTGTAGGGTAATATTTTTTAAGTCTGAGAAATTTTCACTGAGTTTGTTTGACAAGTCTCGATGAAGTTTTTCCAAAAGATTGAATTTTTTTTCTTTAGGAAAGTTTTTTATAAATTTTTGGATAGGAAGGTAATTTAAAGTATCAGTAATATCATCAGACATTTCTGCTTTACTGGTATCAAAATCAAAGGAAAGAGAAATAAGTATTTTTTGTTTGGTATTTTTTTCTTGTTCTTCTATTCCTAGAAAAATTTGGGTTTCAATATTTTTTAATTGAAATTTCATGGTTTTGTTTTTTCGTAAAAAAAGTACACTTTTATTAATGAAAGGGAAAATATTTTTTATTTCTGGTCCGTCTGGGGTTGGGAAAGGAACCTTAATTAATGCTTTAAGAGAAAAGCATGAGGATTGGGAGTTTCCAGCTAGTTGTACAACGAGAGATCCCCGTCCAGGAGAAATAAATGGGAAGACTTATTTTTTTATTTCTCGGGAAGAGTTTGAACAAAAAATAAAAAATGATGAATTTTTAGAATATGCGACAGTTCATCAGGGGAATTTGTACGGAACACTTTTAAAACCTTTAGTAGAAGGAGCAAAAAAAGGAAAAATTGTAATTCGGGAATTTGATATTCAGGGATTTATACAAATGCAAGATAAATTAGTTAGGAATTTATATACTTCTATTTTTCTTAAACCAGGCGGTGGGATAGAGACTTTAATAAGAAGAATTAGAGACAGAGCTCCTATTACAGAAAGTGAATTGGCGCTTAGGATAGAATCTATGCAAAAAGAGTTTTCAATGGAGAAAAAATATGATTACACGGTTGTTTCTACTGATGGAGAAATAGAAAAAATGGTTGAAGACGCGGAGGCAATTATAGAAAAAACTATTGAAAATTAATTAGGGTTTTATTTATGACGAAAAAAAAAGAACTTGGTGACCGAGGGGAAGAAATAGCCAAGAAGTTTCTTGAGAAAAAGGGATTAAAATTTATAGATCGTAATTTTCGAGCTTTGGGGGGCGAAATTGATTTGATTTTTTATGATAAAAAATCAAAAGAATATGTTTTAGTTGAAGTAAAAACTCGCTGTTCTGATGCTTTCGGCGATGGACTAGAATCTATTACCAAGTCTAAATTTAAAAAAATATTATCGGCTTCTCGGAGGTTCTTTTTTCAGGAATTGCGTTTAGCGGAGATACCTTTTTTTCGGATTGATGCAGTGAGTGTTCGTTTTCAGGGGGAAGAGTTTGTTTGTGAACATATTGCATCTATTGGTTGGGATGATTTTTAAATAGTATATTATAATATAACAAAGTATTCATAACTCGGGTTCAAAAAATAACAATCTATGCTTGATTTGAAAGAGTTTCTTTTATACAGAGCTTAAGTCCAGAGATTCTGGACTTAAATTCATCAATTTTTCTTGGATCAGCATTTTCAATGGTAAAAGAAGGAGGCGTTTCAATCATGTTTCCAGTTCCTTTTGCAGGATGAAATTTCATTTTAGTCTCTCCTCCTAAAACGTTGCTCGCAAGAGTACTTATTAAACACACGGTTTGTAAAAGAGAGTTTTGTCGAACAGCGTCGATATCTCTATCGGAAACGATTTCTATGGTTCTTAAAGAAGTTTCTGACATTTTTAATAATTAATTCCATATACTTCTATTTATTTTATTAACTTTGTCAAATATTCTTCCGTAGATTCTCTAATTGTTTCTGGGTTAAAACCTCCAAAAGATTTTTATCTTTTGCTTCTTTAATTCCAGAAAGAGAGCCAAATTTTTGGATTAGTTTTTTGCGGGTAGTGTTTCCTATGCTAGGAATAGAGTCTAGGACTGACTTTTTAGCTACTTTTTCTCTAACGCTTCTATTAAAAGTAATAGCGAAACGATGCGCTTCGTCTCTTATCCTTTGGAGTAATTTTAGAGCACTACTATCCAAATCTAATTCTAAAGGATCTTTTCTTCCTGAGCGGAAGATTTGTTCTTCTCTTTTAGCTAAAGCAATTATTTGTTTAGTGGGAGTGAATTTTTTTGGAAATTTTTTGTTTTGAGAAAATTTCTTAACAGCTTTCATAACACTAGAAAGTTGGCCTTTTCCTCCATCTATGACAATTAAGTCGGGGAAATTTTTAGCAAATTTTTTATCGCCGATTCTAGCAAATCTTCTTTCTAAAATTTCTGTCATGGCGGCAAAATCATCTACTTTTCCATCGGGAAGAGTTTTGACATTAAATCGTCGGTACTCTGATTTTTTTGGAATTCCATCTAAGAAAACTACTTGGCTGGCTACGGTACTTGTGCCACAGAAGTGAGAGATATCGAAACATTCCATTCTCCGGGGAGGAGATTTGAGTTTGAGCGTTTCGGCTAACTCTGGTAGAGCATTGGCGAAATTATCAGCTTGGGAAAGAAGTTCTAATTTTCTTTTAGCGGCAAAATGTTTGGCATTCTTTTGAGCCATAACTATTACTTTTTGTTTATCTCCTTTTTGGGGAATTAATATTTTCACATTTGTTAATATTTTTTCTATTTTTTTAGTGTTGGTAATCTCGGCAGGAATAAATATTTCAGTGGGGAGATCGGCAACATGTTCGTAGAATTGTAATAAAAAGGCTTCAATAATTTCCGAATCTTCGAAAAATTCTTCAGCGGAGAATTCTAGGTTATTTTGGTCTAAAAGTTTCCCATTACGGAAAGCAATTCTGACAAAATAAGCGGATTTATCATCGCGGACAAAATTAATGAAATCACGGTTAATTTGATCATCAAATTGAACGGTTTGTTTTTGAGTAGAAACTTCAATGGATTTAATCAAGTCTCTTGTGCGAGCGGCAGCTTCAAAATTCTTGTCTTCTGCAAATTTCATCATTCGTTGTTTAAGAGTTTTGAAAACATCTTTAGTTTTTCCTCTTAAAAATTGTTTCATTAGTTCCACATTTTCATTGTATTTTGTTTCATCTAAATCTAATCCTCCACTGGAGACTAAGGGATAGTAATCCAAAGAAGACTTAACCATTTTTACTTTAAAAAATTTCTGGCAGAACCGCACTGTATCCCGAAATTCTTTAGCAGAAGTTTTGGGGCCAATGTAGGTAGACCCGTCTTGGAGAAGTTTTCTAGTGATTTCCATTTTAGGAAATTCTTCTTTGGTGATCCGAAGGTAAACAAAACTTTTGTCGTCTTTTAGTCGGACATTAAACCGAGGACGGAATTCTTTAACTAAATTGTTTTCTAAAATAAGAGCTTCCATTTCTGATTCAGTTGCTCTCGTTTCTATTTTGGCAATTCGTTTAACAAAGAATTCTGTTCTAGGTGTTTGGTTCTTTTTAGATTTTTGGAAATAACTACTTACTCGTTTTTTAAGGTTTTTAGCTTTACCGATATAGAGTAATTGTTCATTTTTATCCCAAAAGAGATAACACCCAGAAGATGCTGGGATTTTTTTAGCATTAAATTTGAATTCTTTTTTGTCGTCTTTTTTCACAAATAGATT
>CAYWLU010000047.1:0-1928 GCA_964459435.1 uncultured Candidatus Peribacteria bacterium | reverse complement strand
GCATGAAAAATAAGGAATTCAAAAACGAACTCAAAGAAGAAAAGATTGATTTAGTTCATGAAGAACAGGAATTTCATAAAATTAGAAAAGATTTATCTCGGATAGCTGCTCTTTTTAAGCAAATTGGATTTCGAGATTTTGTGAATTATTTAAGTTCTCCGTGGCGGATTATGTGGATTAATTTTTGGGCTGGAATGTTTAGAGGTCTTGGAATAATAATTGGAATGACTTTGTTTATTGGATTTTTGATTTGGATTATGACACAGCTAGTGGATTTTCCACTTATTGGAATTTATTTTCAACAAATTGTAGATTACTTAGAGAGTGTTAATGTTTTGAACATTACTCCCCAAAACGGAAACCTAAACGAAACAATACAATGATAATTAAATTTGCAATTTCGTTTGTTGGCATCTTATTTAATCTGCTTTTTTGGGCAGTATTTATTTCCGTTCTTATGTCTTGGTTTTCTAGAGGAAGAACACAACTAGGGATGTATTTGGATCAAATAGTAAAACCAATTTTATCTCCCTTTCGTTGGGCAAGAATTGGAATGTTTGATTTTTCTCCCATTCTGGCTTTGATTATTTTAGATTTTTTACGAGGATTTATTGAGAAATTTTTAATTCAGTTTGTGTAAAGATTTAGTTGCCAGAAAATAGTAATTTTGGCAGGATGCGTCCGTAATGACCCCTGATATTTATTTACATAACACCTTGTCCAATAAGAAGGAAAAATTTGAACCTCTTGATCGTGGAGAGGTTAAGATTTATTCTTGTGGACCAACTGTTTATGATTTTGCTCATATTGGTAATTTTCGGTCTTTTTTGATGTCAGACTTACTAGTTAGAGTTTTTAAATATGCTGGTTATAAAGTAATTAAAGCCCAAAATATTACAGATGTTGGACATTTAGTTTCAGATCATGACGAAGGGGAAGACAAGATTTTGAAAAAAGCTAAATTAGAAAAAAAAGATCCTTTTGAGATTACTCAGTTTTTTACGGAAGCTTTTTTAGAAGACGAAAAGATTCTGAGAATTTTACCTCCAGAATATAGACCTGTAGCTACGGAATTTATTACAGAACAAATAGAATTAGCAGAAAAATTAATTAACAATGGTTTTGCTTATGAAGTTAATGGATCTGTGTATTTCAGAACTCGTAAGTTTAAAAAATACGGTCAGCTTTCTGGAAACAAAGTAGATGATTTGCAAGCTGGGAAAAGAGTAGAAATAAGTGCAGAAAAAGAAGATTCAGTAGATTTTGCTTTATGGAAAAAAGCAGATGAGAATCATTTAATGCAATGGGATAGTCCTTGGGGAAAAGGGTTCCCCGGTTGGCATATAGAGTGTTCTGCGATGAGTGCTAAACTGCTTGGTCTTCCTTTTGATATTCATACTGGTGGAGAAGATAATGTTTTCCCTCATCATGAATGTGAGATTGCCCAGAATGAATGTGCTAATAACGGGGAAAAATCTGTTAATTATTGGTTACATGTAAAACATTTACTTGTAGAGGGCAAAAAGATGTCCAAATCTGCTGGAAATTTTTATACAATTAGAGATTTATTAGATAAAGGCTGGAAAGGAGAAGAGATTAGATACGCACTACTCGGAGCGCATTACCGGTCTACGTTAGATTTTTCTTATGATTCTTTAGTGCAAGCGAGAAGTTCGATAGAGAGGTTAAAAGAAGCTAGAAGAATTTTTAGTGATTTAGCTGGAACTGCTAAAGTAGATTCTGATTTAAAAGAAGTAGAAGAATTTAAGACTTCTTTATTTGATGATTTAAATGTAGCTGACGCTTTGTCTGTTACTTTTAATCTGATTAAAAAAGGAATGAAGGCGAGGGAAGAAAACAAATTAACAGCAGAAGAGTCCGCAGGAATAGTTAAGTTTTTAGAAGAAGATTTTAATTCTATTTTTGAT
>CAYWLU010000046.1:0-5969 GCA_964459435.1 uncultured Candidatus Peribacteria bacterium | reverse complement strand
TTTCATCTGTAGAATTTGTTAAAGGAGCTTCTAACCATTCTTTGTTTTCTGCTTCACGTTTTTCGTCTAGGAGCATATTTTGACAATCTTTTAAGATTTCATCCGAAGTAGGATCTACTACATATGGACGAACTAGTTTTTCAAAAAAACTACTAATCTTTCCACGGCCTATTTTTAAATACAAACCGCTGTAGATGTCAGGAGAGACTGATATGGTTAATTTCTTTTGCATAGAATCATACGTATAACATACGTATTATATTTTAAGAAAAAAATAATGTCAATAAAGAATGGGTGACAACAGAGCTTCTGTTTGCATTGATAATTAGATTATGTTATAATATAATTTAATGATTAAAAAATTCTCGGTAATAATTCCTTCTTACAATGAAGGAGATTGGTTAAGAAAAACAGTACTAGGTGTACTGGAAAACACTAGTTACCCAGATTTTGAAATTGTCGTTGTGGCAGATGGTTGCACAGACAACTCTTTGGATTTCCTCCAGAAAGGAATTCCTAATGTATCTCTAGTAGAATTAGAAGAATCTGTGGGAGCAGCGAAGGCTCGTAACCGTGGAGCAGAAGCATCTACAGGAGACGCTTTAGTGTTTATAGATTCCCATATGATTCCTGCAGATGAGAATTGGCTTAAAGAGCTGTCTTCTCAGTTACAAAATGAAAAAGTTGGAGCAGCTACCTTAAAGATTCCCTACCTAGAAGAACCAGATCGTGTGGCTTTTATATATACAATCAAAGATTTTTCTTTGGAACCAACTTGGCTTTCTCCGGTGAATAAGGAAGAAATCCATAATGTTCCTGTAATTCCAGGAGCTTGTTTTGCGATTAAGAAAGAAATCTTTATTTCTACTGGTGGTTTTGATGAAGGACTTCACAAATGGGGAAGAGAAGACTTAGAGTATTCTCTTCGTTTGTGGCGTCTTGGTTATGATTTATCTATGTCCACCAAATCCGGAATAGCTCACTCATGGGAGAGGAAGAGAACTTTTGATATTTCTTGGGAGGAAGTAGATTACAATATTTTGAGAACCTCATTAACTCTTCTTTCTTCTCGGTGGAAAGAGAAAGTAAAAGATTGTTTACAAAAAGTTCGTCCAGCGCATGTTATGAAGTTTTATAGAGAATTAGAAGGAGATCAGAAGTTTTTGGCTCGGAAGAAGGATTTAGAGAGTAAATTTAAAAGAAGTTTTGAAGAATGGGAGCGAGAGTTCAGAGAGATTTTACCAGTAATGAATAATTAGTAGTATGTATTTTGTATTATGTATTAAGAAGAATTTTTAATTTCAAAAATTAAATCTTTTAAGCTTTTTTACTTTTCATCTTTTCGACTTGTTGGCTTGTTTGTCAATTGCAAATTTTTCCAAAATTCGTACTCTTCGCCAGAATACAAGAGATTAATATTTTTTTATTAATCATTACTCATTATTCATTCATCATTGAATATATGCCAAATTACGAACGAAACATTCGTTTAATTCTCTTTCTGATTTTACCCATTCTCGGGTTTTTACTCGGTTGGAGTTTGAGTCAAAAGAACGCTGGCTCACCAGCAGTAACAGTAAAAATAGAGGAATTAAAGGGAGCAGATGTTATAGAAATTCCTCAAATTAAGCATAAGAAAAGAAATACCAAGCCTAAAAATGTAGATTTAGATGTTTTTTGGGAAACTTGGAATTCTATGGAAGAAAATTTCTTACACAATGAAAAATTAAATGTTAGAGAACAGGTTTATGGAGCTACTAAAGGGTTGATTAATTCCTTGGATGATCCTTATACCGTTTTTATGACGCCAGAAGATACGAAGAAATTTGATGAATCTATTTCTGGGGAATTTGAGGGGATTGGAGCGGAAATTGCCATCCGTAATGATCAAATAGTAGTGGTTGCACCGCTTAAAGGTTCTCCTGCAGAACTGGCTGGATTGCGGGCAGGAGATGTTGTTTTCAAGATAGATAATGAGCCGACTATTGGGATTAGTGTGGAAGAAGCAGTAACTAGAATTCGAGGTCCAAAAGGAGAAAAAGTAGTTTTGACTGTTCTTCGTAATGGAGAAAAAACACCCGTAGAAGTTACTATTGTTCGAGATAATATTGTTATTAAAAGCATAGAATGGGAAATGAAGGATGATATAGCAGTAGTAACTGTTTCTCAATTTGGGACAGAAATGACTAGAGAATTTCAAGAAGCCATCCCTGAGGTTCTTTTACAGAATCCCCGCGGAATGGTTCTGGATTTTCGTAATGACGGAGGAGGGCTCTTAGATGCTTGTGTGAAACTTTCTTCTGAATTCTTAGACCAAAAAGTAATTGTGCGCACGAAGGGGAGAAATTTTGGAGATTCTGGAGAAATTATGAGTGGAAATAGCGGAGCATTTTTAGGAATGCCTTTGGTTGTTTTAATCAATAAAGGCTCTGCTTCTGCTTCTGAGATTTTTGCCGGAGCTATTCAAGATCACTATCGAGGAATACTACTAGGAGAAAAGTCTTTTGGTAAAGGCTCTGTGCAGAATGTAATTCCGTTGACAGATGGTTCTAGTCTTAAAGTTACTATTGCAGAATGGTTAACTCCCGGAGGAAAATCTATTAATGAAGTAGGAATTGATCCAGATGAAGAAATAAAAATTACAGAAGAAGATCTTACAGAAGGAAGAGATCCAGTATTAGAGAGAGCCTTAGATCTAGTAGGGACTGATGAAGCAAGAGATATTTTAGAAGGAAAGAAAAAAACCGAGGAAGAACAGTCAACAGAAGCAGGGGGGGGAAGTAACGAATAATGAGTAATGAATAATGAATAATGAAGATTTTCAATTACTCATTCGAGTTTGAGCGAAGCTCTTCCCTCAGAGTTGAGGATCAATCAAATACCAAATACTTCGCCTCTTCCGTTTGCGATTTCCTAGCCGTTTGATACTGTTTTGATGATGAAAAGGTGTTTAATTTTAATAGGAATTTTGTTTTATTCTCAGGTCTCTGCAAAAGGAGTTCCAGAGGAGCTTAATTTAGTATTTCCAGATAGAATTCTCACCCTTAATTTTGAGGCTCAACCAAAACTACTAATGCAATCTCCGCAACATTTTTTGGTTTTAGGGGAAACAAGAATTCCCATAGATCTTCAAGGATCTTTAGTGGGAGAAAATGAATTTTTAAAAACAGAAACAAAATTTGTTATTGAGATTTCTCCCGATAACTTGCGTGAATTTTTTAAGGAGAGCTCTATTTTACGGGATGAGAATATAAAAAACACAGTAGAAATTCGTTTAGATACAGAAGATGAGATTCTTTTTGAGGGGCAACCTCGTAACGGATTTGATATAGAAGAAGAACGACTTGTTTCTTTAATTAATGAGGCTTTTTTATCTGATAAAGATTATGTGCGAGTTCCAGCTAAAAAGGTGTTTTCTGAGGTTGTTGTTCATCCAGATTTAAAAGAAAGAGGTATCCAAGAAATTATTGCTATTGGAGAATCCAATTTTGCGGGATCTTCTGAAGCACGAAGACAAAATATTATTGCTGGTGCTAAGAAATTTAATGGCGCAATTGTAAGAAAAGGAAACACCTTTTCTTTTAATAAAGTTTTGGAATCTGTTTTAGAGGATGATGGATTTGTAAGGGAATTGGTAATAAAAGGTAGCAAAACAGAAAAAGAGTTAGGAGGAGGGGTTTGTCAGGTATCTACTACAGCTTTCCGAGCGGCTTTTTCTGGAGGGTTTCCTATTACTGCTAGAAGAAATCATTCGTATGCTGTTCCGTATTACAAACCTTACGGACTGGATGCAGCTATCTATATGGGAGCTTTGGATTTAAGGTTTCGTAATGACACTCCCGGAGATATTCTCATCCAAACTTTTATCGAAGGAGATAATCTCTTCTTCGTTTTCTATGGTACTAATGATGGAAGACAGGTGAGTTTAGAAGGACCATTTATCTCTAATTACAAAGTAGCCCCAAAAGCTATTGTTTATGAGACAGAGGATTTACCTTTGGGAGAAATAGAAGAGATTGGTGCTTCTCATGATGGATTTAGGGCAGAATGGATAAGACGAATAGAAAGCGATGGTGATCTAAAAGTTGTCACTTTTATTTCAGATTATCGTCCTTGGGCTGCTAGACAAAGGGTGGGGACGAAGGTGTCAATGAAGGAGCAGGAGACAGGGGACGAGGGACGAGAGTACAAGTAGTTAAATGTATACTGTGGGGGACGCTAATCAATCTTCAATCTACAATTATCAATCTTCAATCTACAATTATCAATCTTCAATTAAAATAACAAAATACAAATTCTAAAAAAATGAAATTACACTTTGTAGGCATTGGTGGTATAGGGATTTCTAGCTTGGCACAGTTTTGTGTAGAGCGAGGAGACAAAGTTACGGGGTCAGAAATGCAAGAAACTGTTATTCTTCCTAAGCTTCGAGATTTAGGGGTACAGGTTTTTATCTCTCAGAAAGAAGAGAATATAGCAGTAGGGACAGAACTTCTAGTTTATTCTGAGGCTGTCCCAGAAACTAATCCAGAACGCGCCTTTGCTAAAGAAAACAATATTCCTCAGAAATCTTATTTTGAATATCTTGGAGAAATTTCCAAAGAATACAGAACTATTGCTGTCTGTGGAACACACGGGAAAACATCTACAATAGCCCTTCTTGCCTCGGGATTTGCAGATACGGACTTTGACCCCACAATAATTATTGGTACGACCTTACCGCAATTTGGAGAAACCAATTTCCACAAAGGAAATAGTAAGTGGATGCTTATTGAAGCTTGTGAATATCGTCGTAATTTTAGGTTCCTCAAACCAGAAATCGTAGTGCTGGCAGATCTAGATTACGATCATCCAGATGCTTTTCCGACGGAAGAAGATTATTACCAAGCTTTTTCTGACTTTTGTGAAAACGCTGAAACAGTTATTTATCATGATAACGAAAAATCTAGACGAGTTTTGGCAAGTTTTAAAGGAAACAGAGTTTCGGTTTCTAACCCGGGTTCTGGAAATTTGGAACCCGGGTTAAAACCATTATATTATAATATAATATTTGGAGAATATAATCGGCGTAACTTAGCTCTAGCTTTAGAGACTACTGAGTTTTTAGAGGTAGATATAGATAAATTTAAAAAAGGACTAGAGAAATTTGTTCCTCCAGGAAGAAGGCAGGAATATTTAGGAGAAAAAGACGGAATTCATATCTATGATGATTATGCGCACCATCCAACAGAACTAAAAGCTCTAATTGCAGCTCTTAGAGAAAAACATCCGAATCAGAAAGTGGCTATGATTTTCGAATCCCATCAACATGCTAGAACTATTCAGTTTTTCGATGAATTTGTAGAAGTATTACAACAACTAGACCACATCGGAATTTTTCCAATTTATCCAGCCAGAGATACAGAAGAAGATAAGCAAAAAATGCCTACTTCTAAATTAATAAAGGCTATTCCAAATGCTGTAGAGATTAAGAGTGTTGTAAATGTGAAAGAATTTGCTTCTCAATTAAATATGGGAGATGTCCTAGTATTTACTGGAGCGGGGAGAGTGGATGAACTCGCTAAGCATTTCATGGGAAATTGACTTTTGACTCCATATAAAGAAAATCTAAGTACATGAAAACAGAAGTGAAAAGCATTTTTAGAGACACAAAGAAATTTCTTAATAAAGAAATTACTATTTCTGGCTGGGTAAGAACGGTTCGTTCTTCCTCAAATGTATCTTTTTTACAACTACACGACGGAACTTTCTTTAGTCCTGTGCAAGTTGTCTTTGAATCTTCTTTGTCTAATTTTTCAGAAATAGAAAAAATATCGATTGGTTCTGCGATAGAAGTAACTGGAAAACTAATAGAATCTAAAGGAGGTGGACAAGATTTTGAAATCAAAGCAGAAAAAATAGAGGTTAAAGGAGTATCAGACCCAGATTATCCCCTCCAAAAAAAGAGACATTCTTTTGAATACCTCCGT
>CAYWLU010000045.1:0-6321 GCA_964459435.1 uncultured Candidatus Peribacteria bacterium | reverse complement strand
CGAAATACGAAAGCCAAACTAAACAAACCAGCAGATATTCGCCGGGCAATGATGCGTAATCTGATGACCTCTCTGTTCTTGTACGGAAAAGTACAAACTACAGATGCTAGAGCTAAGGCTTTAATTAGTGATGCTGAGAAACTAATTTCACGAGTCAAAAGACAAGCAGAAGTCTTAAATAAAATTCGAGAATTAAACCGAGTTCTTTTTACAGAAAATTCTTGTAAAAAAGCTTTAGATTTCGTTCAAAAAACTCCAAAAACATCTGGTTTCACCAGAAAGACTCGTATTAAACAACGAGTTGGAGACGGAGCCACTCTTATTCAAGTAGACCTAATTGTAGAAAACTCTGATAAAAAATAAAACCTACTAAAAATGAAACAAGAAACTATCGCTAAAAAATCCATCTTTTCGGAAAATTTTCCTTCAAAATTTAATCTAGTAGCCCGCTATAAGATTAAATTTATTCAGAAAAATTTTCTCAAAAATATAGAATTTTTGTTAGCGAATTTATTTATCAAACTTTCCTAAAGAATGAAAAAAACAACACTGAGACAGAATGTAAAAAATACAGACCGCCACTGGTGGATAGTAGATGCTGATGGAAAAAACCTAGGAAGGCTAGCTGTTTTAATTACAGATACCATTAGAGGTAAAAATCGTCCTGATTTTACTCCTCACGCAGATGGAGGAGATTATGTCATTGTTCTTAATGCTGAAAAAATAAAAGTAGAAGGAAAAAAAGAAACTGATAAATTGTATCACCGACATTCTCGTTATTTGGGAGAACTAAAAACTCAAACTCTGAGCGAAGTACGAACCAAAAAACCAATTAAGATCTTACAAGATGCCGTAAGCGGTATGCTTCCAAAAAACAGATTACGAGCTAAACAGTTAAAGAGACTATTTCTGATAGTAGGAGGTAAAAATCCTCATGAGGCTCAAAAATGCGAACCCCTAAACTTCAACTAAAATGAATAACAAAGCTTATTTTTATGCCCTCGGAAAACGAAAAACCTCTCGTGCTACTGTAAAGTTATTTCCAAGTGGTAAGGGGGATTTAATTGTTAATGAAAAGAATTTAAGAGAATGGGCAGATGATGATTCTATGATTAATACAATTAACGAACCATTAACTCTACTTGGACTAAAGAAAGACTTTGATATTGAAATTAGAGTAAGCGGAGGAGGAAAAAAAGCTCAAGCAGAATCAGCAAGACTAGCTATTTCCCGGGCTGTTATCAAAAAAGAATCTTCACTAAGGGAACAATTAAGAGAAGCTGGACTTCTTACTCGTGATCCAAGAGTCAAAGAACGAAAAAAACCAGGACTAAAGAGAGCTCGAAAAGCTCCACAGTGGTCTAAGAGATAGTAAATTAGTCGTTAGTTGTATCTTTAACCCCTTAGCTATTATCTTTTTTTTGTAATAGCGTCATCTCATCATCTTTTTCCCAAAAACATCCATTTCCATTTATCCAGAGTGGATACTTCTTCTTGCATTATTTGTTCTCGCCGTCTTTGGGGAATTTCGGTAGGAATAATATTTAATTTTTCTTCAATAAAAATAATTACATTTTCTCCCACTTGTTTCTTTCCCATCTGCATTTTAGCTTCCTTGTCTACATGCTGTGGGGTTTTTAAATAAGCCAATTTTTTCTTTTTTTCTTCTATTTCCTGAAGTTTCTCTTGATTCTGCACCCTAATCGCTTCTATTTCATCATTAATTTTCTTTGATTCGTGTAAAAAAGAAGCCAATGAATAAAGTAGCCAAAAAATAACCACAAATATTCCCACAAGGAGAATTACATTTTTAGAAGTATAAACACTGTCATTTCGCATCTGTTTTTTTATCAGAATTTCCTTAACTCCATTGAAACAAATTTCCCTATATTTTACAACTAACTATATAAACATTGTCATTGCGAGCGACCCCTCCACGGCGGGCAGGCGTAGGGAACGTGGCAATTCTCTTATTTATAATTATGAGATTGCTTCGGTCGTTTCACTTCCTCGCAATGACAGTTCGTGTTGTAATTTAAACTTTGATAATCGATAATCAGAGTGATGAAATTAATTGTAGGACTCGGAAACTTTGACAAAAAATACGACAATACTCGTCATAACGCAGGATTTATGGCGATAGAGCTCTTAGCAGAAAAGTTTTCTTTCCCAATATTTAAAGAAGAAAAAAAATTCTTTGGTGAAGTTTCTTGTGGTCAAATTAATAACGAAAAAGTTATGCTCCTCAGGCCTACTACTTGGATGAATAATAGCGGCAAAGCTGTGGGAGCAATTAGCCATTTTTACAAAATTGAACCCAAAAACATTGTTATTCTTTTCGATGATGTCGATTTGGAATTTGGCACTATTCGTTTTCGAGAAACAGGAAGTTCTGGCGGACATAATGGAATTAAATCCATTATTGCTGGACTCGGAAACCAAGATTTTCCGCGAATAAAAATTGGAATAGGAAACGACTTAAAAACTAAAATCCCTACAGCAGATTTTGTTCTCAAAAAATTTACTGCCGAAGAAAAAAAGAAATTACCAGAAATACTAGAACAAGCTCTTCAAAAAATTTTAAAAGAAATAAATTTATGATTTTTTTTATTAATCATTAATCATTACTCATTACTCATTACTCATTATTCAAGATGTTAACTAGTTTTCGTTCTGCCCAAAGAACTTGGGTCTTCACCAAAAACAATAATGATCTGCCCGCAGGAGCAGTAGTAGACTTTGTAGTTAATCCAGATTCTGGTGTTTTTGCAGCTATTTGGGTTAAAACAGCAAATGGATTAAAACTTCTTGCCCCCCAAGACATTATTCGCTGGGATGAAAACCAAATAACTATCCAAGCCGAAAACGATCTCTCTAATCCTGAGAATTTTCTGCGTATCCAGAAAATCATAGATAAAGAAATCCCTATTTTAGGAACAGCCGTCTTTGTGAAAGATACCAAAATAGGAAAAGTTTTTGATTTTGCTTTTGATACCATTTCCCCTCGAATTCTTACTTTACTTGTTAGATCTGGTTGGTTCTTATTTGGATATGAAAGAATCATCCCCCAAAGTCGGATTATAAAAATCACTAAAAAAGGAATTTTTATTTCCAATAACGAAATAAAAACAACTGAGAAATCAAACCTAAAAAAAGAAAGAGTAATCCCTAAAACTGACCATACTTAACAATGAAGAATGTATTATGTATAAAAAAAATTAAGATTTACTTTTAGACTTTTTAGCTTTTTAACTTTTTAGCTAAAACATAGTATATTATAATATAATATCCTTGCTTTTTCCCTTATAAGTTGTAATTTTTATGGTGTAATTTGTCTTTAACTCATGCAATTTTTTAACCATTTTCTCCGTGAACAAGGCGTTTCTAAAGAACTTCGTTCTTTACTGTATCATATTGCGAGATCTATTAAATATATCAACTTCTCTTTACGAGCCGGAAATACCGCCAAACTCACTAGTCAAAATGTCTTCGGAGAAGACCAGCTAAAATTGGATGTTCTAGCAGATAAAATCATCTCCCAAGAATTAGAAAAATCCGAATTAGCCGCTATTATTGCCAGCGAGGAACAAAAACATGCTCAAAAATTTCCTGCTCCTCGTGGAAAATTTGGTGTTTCTTTTGACCCCTTAGATGGAAGTTCTCTAGTAGATGCCAATTTAGCTATTGGTTCTATCTTTGGTATCTGGGAAGGAGATAAATTCATTGGTACTACTGGAAGAAAAAACATGGTCGCAAGTTGTTATGCCGTATATGGACCACGCATTACTTTAACAATTGCCATCAAAGATAAAGGCGTTCATGAGTTTGAACTAACAGATGTTGGAGAATTTGTTCTAACCAGAGCAAATATCAAAATCAAGCCAGATTCTAAATACTTTGCTCCCGGAAATATGAGAGCTACTTGTGGTAATGAAAAATACTTACAGTTAATTCAAAAATGGATAAAAGAATGTCGCACTCTGCGTTATTCTGGAGGGATGGTGCCAGATCTACACCACATCCTGAGCAAAGAAGAAGGAATCTTTTCTTATCCACGAGATGAAAAACATGCTAACGGAAAACTTCGTCTTCTTTTTGAATGCGCTCCTTTCTCCTTAGTCTTCGAAGAAGCTGGAGGTGTTTCATTAAACCAAGATGGCCAAACTATTTTAGATACAGAAATTACCGATATTCACCAGTGCACACCAATCTTTGTTGGTTCTAAAAACGAGGTAGAGAAAGCTGTAAAAGCTCTCACATGAAAATCACAGACGCCATAGAACGCTATCGGAAACATCTCAGAAATGTGCGGAATGCCTCCCCTTTTACTTTGCGTAATTACGGACGCAGTTTAGATTTACTTCTGGAAACCATTGGAGAAAAAGCTGATATTTCGGATATAAATATGAATACTATGGATGATTTCCGAGATATGATCTTTTCTCTGAAAACCAGAAAAGGAGAAACTCTTTCTCGTAGCACCCAAAATATTTACCTCACCCCAGTTAGAGCTTTTCTCAAGTTCTGCTTAATACGGGAACTAGATAAAAACATCTTATCACCAGATAAAATAGAACTCCTCAAACTAGATCCTCGAAATATTTCCGGACTTACTATCGAAGAACTAGAGCGATTACGGAATTGGAATGAAAACAAGAATTCGTTAATAAACGCCAGAGATAAAGCAATTGTCGAAATGCTTTTTTCTACGGGACTAAGAATCTCTGAATTATGTAAACTAGATCGAGAAAATGTTAATTTAAAAATCAGAGAATTTTCAGTAATTGGAAAAGGAAAGAAAATTAGAACTGTTTTTCTTACTCCCCATGCCGTAGAAAATCTCCAAGAATATCTAAATGAAAGAACCGACAATTATCGTCCCTTATTTATCAATGCCCGAACTAGACCAGACGAATTTGATACTAATGGGGAATCTCGTCGGTTATCTCGTACCGCAATAGAAGTTATGATGAGAGACAGAGGAAGAAAGGCAGGCATTACTAAACCCGTAACTCCACATGTCTTACGACATACTTTTGCAACTACCCTACTTCGTCATGGCGCAGATCTTCGTTCTGTCCAAGAGCTACTCGGACACGCCAGTATTGCTACCACTCAAATTTACACTCACTTTGCTAACGCAGATCTCAAAAAAACCCATGAGAAGTTTTTAGAGAAATAAATATTATAATTATCTATAAACTTTATCGTGAGAACCAACAGAGAGAAAAATTACTTCTACGTATTTATCTTTCTCCATAAAAACCAATCTAATATTTCCTCCTGCCCAAATAGCCCGACAATCTTTCATAACACCGTGAAGTCTGTGGTTTTTTAATTGATAATCACAAGAGTCTGCTTCAAAAATCCTTAAAGCATCTTTTACTCTTTGTTTTTCCTTTTTTTTTAATTTCTTTAAATCTTTGAAGAAGGATTTATGAAAACGAATTTTCATTCTGTTTTAGATTCCAAATAAGATATAGCCTCCTTCATATTACTAAATTCTGGAGAAAGATTTTTTTCTTTTTCAGATTCATTTAATCTCCTTAGAATCACCGCCTCTTGTTCTGAAGTAAATCCATTTTCTGTAAATACAGGCTGAGCTCCTATTCTCAATTTTCCTTCTGCATAATCATTCAAAAATATTCTAATAATTGCAGAAATAGAAAGTTGATCTTTCTTAGCCCGAACAAGAACTTTTTTCTTAATGAGAGGATCGATGGCAAACGTTGTATTTGCAGTAGTCATAATTCTTGCACGTCAAAATTACGTACAAATTATATAAATAATACATAAAAAAGCAAATTAAAAAGAACTCTTATAATTAATAAGAGTGGAGTCACTTTCCGGATACTCGTCACTTCGTCCTCGTAAACTCGGACTTGTTAGAGATTTGTTCCTAGCCATTCTCCCGAATTTTCGGGATCATGGGGAACAAAACGAACCGGTCGGTTCTCATTCGGAAGTACTTCGTACTTAAAAACAAAAAAGCATCCGCAAGGGATGCATTTCGGTTTTTATAAGTGGAGCTCCTTACTGGACGATATTCGAACTTTTTATGAAGAATAATTGTTCAAAAATAAGTACGCACAAACGTACAAAGTGTCTGCCTAAAGCAAAGCGTAGGTAACACTTTGGATTTTGTGCGAGAGATTTAATTTAAATCTCGTTACTTATTTTTTCCAATTAAAATACAAGCTGGTTACTAAAATAATACTCCTTATTAGAAAACTAATAACTAAATATTACACCTCCTTTTTCACAAGAACACAATAATTAAGACCCTTTAAAATATCTCTCAAATTTTCAACCTCTTCGTTT
>CAYWLU010000044.1:0-6418 GCA_964459435.1 uncultured Candidatus Peribacteria bacterium | reverse complement strand
TTTTGGATTCGGGTGGGTGAATTTTTCATTAAAAACACTTTACTTAAATAAAGTACTGATTAAAATATTCTTGTCAAAACTTTTTTTAGTCATTCTGGCTTGTGATGTTCCACAATCGTCTGCGTCACTCACTTGCTTATGAATAAATTCAACGCAGTTTGTTATCCTCGACGAGCAGAATCATGTGAATAAATATGTTACATGGAAGCGTTAGCGCTTATCTGGACAAAAGTTTCCCGCTGGCGCTTTCATACACGATAACAATGAGTCTGATTCTCGACAAGCGGGAATGACAAAGGAAGAACTTTCTATTACAATTCTTATGATGAAAAAATACAACCCTGCTAGTAATTGTTCCTGCGATACTGATAATTGTTCTCAAAACAAAAGTCAGAGCCAAAATAGCAAAAAGATGCTTGGGGTAAATGTTACTTGTCCTTCTGGTTTTCCTGAATTTAGTCCTGCTCAAGAGCGAGTACGGCAAAATTGGATAAAAACTATTCGTGAGGTTTTTGAACAAAATGGATTTTTACCGATTGAGACACCTTTAGTTGAACGGGTAGAGAATTTACTTGCTAAAGGAGGTAATCCGAAAGAAATGTATGTTCTGAAACGAGTACAAGATGAGGACGGGGATTCTCATTCTGGGAATGCGCTGAGATTTGATCATACAGTGCCTTTGGCATTGTATGTGGCTCGTCACTTAAATGAATTGGCTTTTCCCTTTAGGAGGTATTGCATTGGTCCAGTATTGCGTGGAGAACGAGCCCAAAAGGGTAGATTTAGGCAATTTGATCAATGTGATATAGATATGATTGGGTCTGGAGAATTGTCACTTATAAATGATGCGATGGTTGCGGCGGTGATTGTGCAGATTTTTGAGAAACTGAACATTGGGGAATTTGTGGTGAGAATAAACAACAGAAAAATTCTAAAAGGATGGGCACTTGCTGCTGGTATAAATGTTTCTAAATTTTTGGAGATAGTAGATCAAAGAGATAAGATTAGTGATGAAATTTACGAGAAAAGAATGAGAGAAGAAATTAAAAATTTCGAACCATTTGAAGCTCTAAATGACTCAATAATTAATAATATTGATATTTTAAATGAAAAAAGAGATTGGGATTCATTATTTTTTGAATATAGGAAAATAGGTGAAATACATCCTTTATGTGCTGAAGGTATAGCAGAATTAAAACAAGTTTTTGATTGTTTGGATAGCATGGGAATTGATCGTAAAAAATATAAATCAGATATTTTTATTGCTCGTGGTCTCGACTATTACACAGGGACGGTTTACGAAACGAATCTTTTAAATAAAGATGGTACATTGAATAAATCTTTGGGTTCAATTTGTTCTGGAGGCAGATATGATGATTTAGCAGAGGTTTTTACTGGTAAAAAACTACCTGGAGTGGGTATTTCCATTGGTCTGACGAGGTTATTATCTCAGCTTTTTGATGCTAAAATCATAGAACCAGAACGGAGTTCTCCGACAGAAGTATTGGTAATTACTACGAGTCCAGATTTTATGTCTAATGCTTTAGAAATTGGAGCTAAAATTAGGGGCATGGGTTTCTGTACAGAGAATTATGTGGAAGATAAAAAGCTAGGAAAACAGTTTGATTATGCTAATAAACTAGGAATTCCAGTTTGTGTTGTTCTAGGAGAAAGTGAGGTAGGGAAGGGAACAGTACAAATTAAGAATATGACTTCAGGAGAACAGATAGAGGTTCCGTTGGAGCAGATAGAAAAAAACTTGCTAAAAATTATATAGTCAGGTAATATGTACACGATTTTGTACATAAAATAATGAATACTTTATCACTTTCTAACTTTCGAAAAACACTTCCTCAGATTATTAAATCTGTTCATGAAGAATTTTTTAGGGTAACTATTACGGTTAACGGAGAGTCTAGAGCAACAGTTATTTCTCCAGAAGAACTTGAGTCTTATGAAGAAACAATTAGGACTCTTTCTGATTCTGAAGCTATGCAAGCTTTAGTAGAAGCAGAAAAGGATTGGAAAGAGGGCAATGTGTATTCTCATGAAGATGTTTTTGGAGAATGAAAAAAATAAAATATTCCAGCAGAGCGAAAGAATTTATCCAGAAGTTGGATGGTTCTTTGAAAAAAAGATTTAAGTCGAAGATAGAATCTTTGGCAGAAGAAGAAATTAAGGGGACTTTTTTGAGAAAGCCTTTATCTAATTATCAGAAAATTAGAGTCGGTAGTTATAGAGTTGTTTTTCAAGAGAAAGAAAAGAATGTGATTTATATAGAGAACATAGAACATAGATCAAAGGTTTATAAATAAGTTGAAAGAGATTCTGTGAAATACGGTTTGAATTGTAATTTCGTTTACATATTCGTTTACATATTCGAATATGTAAATGATTGTAATAGAAAAATAATTATTGCCTCTTATGGCTAATTCAGTATAAAAAGGCATAAATAAATTTAGAAGAAATATGGGTATTATTTTCCCTCTAGCAGGGGGAATTAAAGGGGGTATCTAAAATTATTCCCATTTAAAACCCGGGTTCTGGGAAATTTTGAACCCGGGTTAGAAATACTCGTTATCTTGTAATCTTGTTATTTTGTTGTCTAACTTCTCTCATACCCCTCCTAGTCTCTCGCCTGCCTTGGGAGGAATTCAGCATATTATAATATAACATTTCACATTGACTTTTTTTGGTTCAAGAATACATTTCTGCCACTTAAAAAGGTTGCCTTTTTGTTGGTATTAAGGTATAATATCCAGAATTTTTGAACCATGAATTTAAAGAAGTATTTACTTTCTCTCCAAAAGAAATCCAATAAACTCGTTAAATTAGCGAAGAAGGTGCTTACTTGGAAAAATGAGGAAATCTTAGCAATAGTGCTAATTGTAGCAGTTATTTTGCCTCGTGTTTTTTCTAGATCAGAGGAAATACTAATTGAACCAGAAGAAAAAATTAAGGTGACAGAGGTTATTAATTTTGGAGAATGGTTTCCAACTAGTAGTCGAGAAATTCTAGCTACCATTCAGTCTTCTGGAGATATAAAGATTTTAGCAGAGGCAGTTGGAACGATAGATGAAGTTTTAGTTAATATTGGGGATGAAGTAGAGAAAGGCGACTTACTTGCTTCTTTCCGGAAAACAGATGATACAACTCAAACAACTTATGAGAATGCAATTAGAAGTTTAAATACGGCTAAACTTTCGGCAGATAATTCGATTCGTTCGGCAGAAATAACTTTAAAAACTTCTGAACAATCTTTAACACAAACCAAGTTGCAGGAAGAGCAAGAATATAATCAGGCTTTTGAAAAATTATATACAATTGCTTTGAATTCAGAGACAGAAGCTTCTAACGCTTTAGATTGGGCAGATCAAATTTTGAGAGCTTCGTTAAAATTTCGTTATGACGATGATGGCGATCGATTTGCGATTGGAAGAAACGATAAAATTAAAAAACAAGATACTAAAATTTTTGTAGAAGAATTGGTACGCCAAAAAGAACAGTTACCTAGTATGCCAACACGAAAATTAGAAGCGGATTATCTGCTTTTTGCAAATACTAGATTACATATTTTGCGTCAGATGCAAATAGTAGTTCGTGATTTAGATTTTTTAATTCGTCGCACAACACCTAGTTCTACTTTTACAACAGCAGACAGGACAGCGTTTCAAACTGAAGTAAATACTTTTGCAACAAGTATTGATGGTGAGATTTTGGCTTTAGATAACCAGTTGCAAACAGCCAAAACTCAAGGACAAAGCAGGGATATTACAATTTTAACTGCAGAAAACTCAGTAGAGAATGCTCATTCTGCTTTAGAATTAGCTCGATCAACAGCTGGTGCTAATATTGCTTCTGCACAAAACACTCTTAATTCAGCTTATACTACTCAAAAGGATTTAGAAATTAAAGCTCCTTTTAATGGGAAAATTACTGAGAAAGAAATTTCCAGATTTAGTCAGGTGAAAGCAGGGGACAAGCTTTTTAGCTTAGTTTCTGGTGTACAAACTCCCAAGGTTGTAGCTTATGTAACTGCTGATGAATTAGAAAGAATTAGTTCTAAAGGTCATGTGGATATCAAACTTCCTAAAGGAACTATCTTGACAGTGGATAATGTTAATATGAGTTTTAAGATAGATGGTGATACCCAGAAAATAAAAATAGAGTTTCCTTTAGAAGGATTTCCAGAAGGTGTGTTGGTGGGAAGTTTTGTGAAAGTATTACTTCCATCTAAAAATGGTTCTGTTTTAATATTACCTATTTCTGCTCTTTCTTTTGAACCTGACGGGGCAGAAGTTTTGATTTTAAATAAAGATGGTTTGGCAGAACGACGAAAAATTACTTATGGGAAAATTATTGGAGATTCTGTGGAAGTATTAGCAGGATTAGATAATGGTGATCAAGTAATTGAATACCGTACTCATGTTTATGCGGGGGAGAAAGTAACCCCAGTGAAATAGACTAGCTGTGGCGAGTCTTCCGCTTTGCGGAATTTCACGGGGCGAATGAGTAATGAGTAATGATTAATGAATAATGAGTAATGAATAAAAAAAATAATGAAAAAAAGCCAAAGGATTCAAAGAAAAGAAAAAGGTGAGGGTCTCTCATTAGGGAAAATTTGGACACTCTTACTTGATCGATTCAAGGTAACAACTCTTATTGTTCTTTTTATTATTTTTTATGGAACAGCTTCTTTTATAGGTTTGCCAAGAGAGGTAACGCCTACGATTGAAATTCCGGCGGCGACAATTGTTACGGTTTGGCCTGGAGCAAGTCCAGGAGATGTTGAAAAATTAGTGACCAATAAAATTGAAAAGGAGATTAAGTCTTTAGATGATGTAGATGAATATAATTCAGTTTCTATGTCTGGGGTTTCAGTGATTAGTATTGAATTTGATATTGATACTGATCAAAATCGTAATTTGCAAAAATTACGAGAAAAATTAGATACCGCAGAAAAAGATCTTCCAGATACTATTGTGGATGATCCAGAACTTAATGAAGTTAGTATTTCTGATGTTCCAATTTTATCTTTAACTTTATCAGGAGACTTCTCTTGGTCAGAACTTAAACAATTTGCGGAAACGTTAGAGGACGAATTTGAATCTGTTCCCAAAGTAAAAGAAGCTTCTGTGAAAGGAGCACCAGAAGATAAAATGCATATCTTGATTGATCCAATCAAGATGGAAGCTAAGAATATTGGTCTTAATGAAGTAATCTCAGTGATTAGAAGTTCTCATCGGGATATGCCATTAGGACAAGTTTCTGTTGGGGCACAAAAAATAGAAGTAACTGTTAGGTCAGAATTTGAAACGGCTAGTGAATTCATGGAAACTCCTATAAAGGAGGCAGGAGGAGCTCTTATTAAGTTGGGAGATTTTGCGGAAGTTCGTCGAGAATTTGATAAATTTGAAGTAGAGACTTATTTTTCTACTTCAGACTCTTCTCGTCCGGCAGTTTTAATTGATGTGATTAAATCGGCTTCCAAAGGGAATGTTATTGAAATGGTTAGTGATATTTTAGCTAGAGTAGAAACTTTGAAGTTAAATGGTGATTTACCACAACATTTAATTGTAGATGTGACATATAACAGAGCGAATGATATTCAAAAGAGTTTGGATACTTTAACTGGTAGTGGAAAAACTACTTTAATTTTGATTGCCTTGGTGATGCTTATTGCCTTAGGGTGGAGAGAGTCTTTTTTGGCGGCACTTTCTGTGCCTCTTTCGCTTTTTATTGCCATTATTTTTCTCTATGTAAGTGGCAAGACATTTAATGGAATATCTCTTTTTGCTTTGGTGCTTTCGGTGGGACTTTTGGTAGATAATTCTATTATTATCGTAGAGGGTCTTTCTAGTGGTATTCATGATAAAAAACAAACACCAAGAGAAGCAGCTTTGTCTGCTATTCGTACTTTTCGTTGGCCAATTATTACTGGAACGCTGACCACTATTTTTGCTTTTTTGCCGATACTCTTTTTTGTAAGTGGGGTAAGTGGGGAATATATTTCAGTGTTACCAATCACGGTGACTATTGTCTTAATTGGAGCACTTTTTGTGTCATTGTTTTTACTTCCAGCATTAGGAAGTAAGTTTTATCAATTATTTCCACCGAAAAAACATCGAGAAGCAATTTTGTTAAATAAAATTCAAAAATGGTATGAGATAAAAATGAAGCAGATTCTTAATTCTAGAAAGAAATTAATCACTACTTTGTTAATTGCTTTAGGAGCTTTTATCTTTTCTGTTGGGTTGGTAGTGATGGGATTTGTTCCGATAGAAATATTCCCTAGTACCGATCAAACTTTTTTTACGGCTAAAGTAGAATTACCCAAAGGTTCTCGATTAGAAGAAACGAGGAAATTGGTAGAACCAATAGAAAAAGAATTAAGAGAATTTTTTGTTCCTCAAGAAAA
>CAYWLU010000043.1:0-6613 GCA_964459435.1 uncultured Candidatus Peribacteria bacterium | reverse complement strand
ATAAATGCGGGATGACAAGAGGTATAAATGCGGGATGACATAGATGAGGTATTCTTAAGAGCTGTATTATATTATAATATAATGTGTTGAATTTTTTCTCTTCTTGACGCACAATTCAGTCACATGGCTCAAGATGGATTTTGGTTAATAGACAAAGAAAAGGATTGGACAAGTTTTGATGTCTGTGCGCGGATGCGCAAGATGTTAAATATAAAAAAAGTAGGACATACAGGAACCTTAGATCCTTTTGCTACGGGGTTACTTGTAGTAGCGACAGGGAAGTGTACAAAACTAATTCCTTTTTTAGAGAAGGACAAGAAGACTTATATAACTAAGATTTTATTAGGTAAAACATCAGAAACATTGGATCCAGAGTCAGAAATTATAGATTGTAAATATGATAAGGAACCAAACAGAGAAGAAGTAGAAAAAATAATAAAAGAAAAATTTTTAGGAAAAATATCTCAGATTCCACCCCAATTTTCAGCAATAAAGATAAAAGGAAGAAAAGCTTGTGATCTTGCTCGTAAAGGACAGAAGGTGGAGTTAGAAGCAAGAAAGACGGAGGTATTTAGGATAGAAATTTTGTTTTATAGGTTTCCAGAATTAGAGTTAGCATTAGAGGTTTCTGCGGGGTTTTATGTCCGTTCTTTAGCGAGAGATTTGGGTCAGATTCTTGCAGGAGGAGGACTTTGTATTGAACTTCGTAGAACAAAGGTAGGGGAGTTGGAGATTAAGGAAGCAGAAAAGATAGATAGTATTTCAGAAGCTATAGATCCTAAATTTATTTTAAAAAATATAACTCACCGAGAAATTCCTTCTGGTCGGGTACAAGATTTTATAGCGGGGAGAGTTTTTCCTTTTTCAGGGGTAGAAAAAGAAAAGATCCTGGTGCTTGTAGGAGGTAATTCTATTGGAGTAGGGGAAATTACTTGTGGCAACCTGCAACCACGGGTAGTGCTGTGAGGAAAGTCGTCATTGCGATCAGGATGATTTTTAGACGAGGGACGAGTCAAAAAGCATGCAGAGAAGCAATCTATTATTTATTTAAACAAAGAAAACAGATTGCCAGGTCATCCGCCTTAGGCGGATTTCTCGCAATGACGATGGTTTTTTTTAAAAGTTATCCAATTGGCTTTTTAGTTTACTTTGGAGAAGGTCGGCACATTTCCTAATGTTGTCAGTATTTACTTCAGCATAAAATTTCCCGCGAGGGGCAATAAGGGTTGCGGAAGCAAAAAATCTATTACCAGATTGTTGTTTGCCTTTCTCTATGCTTACAGAAATTTCTGAAGAATCTTCGTCTCCGGCTTTCCAGCCCATAAGATCTCTCAGTTTTATTAATCGTTTTTCAAAATAATCTTGGTCTTCCTTGAAAAAGGTTACGTTGCCGGTCTTGAAGTTGAAAATCATCTTAGTAATGAATAATGATTAATGAGTAATGAATAATAAAAAAGAATTCTTTAGAATAATAATTGTTTTCCAGAAAACTTAGAAGTTATTTCTATTTTACCATCACTTGTAACTTCTCCCACAATTTGAGCTTGAACTTCATCATCAGATGTATTTAAAGCAGTACAAATTTCTTCGGCTTGGTCTGAGAAAATTAACATTGCTGTTCCACAATGCCAAGTTTTATAACATTCCTCTTCGTCAACGCTTCCTAGTTTTTGAAGGTCTTGAATGGCTTGATGAGGAGTATGAAGATTATTAAATGTTGCACCTAGTTCTGCGGGTAATATTCGCGGAACATTGCCGGGGACACCTCCACCAGTTATATGAACGATTCCATCGACAGAAAATTTTCTTTCTCCTGTAAAGTCACCTAGAACATTATCTAACAAGAGACGATGAAAAATTTTACAAGGGGTAAGAAGAATTTCTCCCCAAGTTATTCCGTTTTTCCATTCTTTTTTGTGCCAATCGTTGCCAAAATTTACTTCACAGATTTTACGGGCGAGAGAAATACCATTGGAACGCAAGACTCTTCCTTGTAAGCCAACGATTTTTTGTCCTACATGAATATTTTTTCCAGTAATAAATTTATCTTTTTTTACAATTCCAACAGCTGTAGCATTCCAAACAATTTTGTTAACGGCATTGCCTAATTCAGCAATTTCTCCTCCAGGGATAACTACTTGTTGTTCTATGCATGCTTTAGCAAGGCTAGCGGTCATTTGGTCTAATATTTCTGGGTTTACAGTTGGTACATCGGCAGTATTCGTAATACTGATCATTTCTGCTCCGACACAAATAGCGTCATCTGCGACGGTGCAAAGCAAATCTTCACCAATGGTGTCGAATTTATTTAGTCTTTCTGCTATTTCAGATTTAGTTCCTACCCCGTCATCATTTTGGACTACTAAGAAATCTCCAAAATCTAATGCTCCAGAGAATCCTCCGTCTTGTACAAATGGTTCACCTATTTTTCCTTTTCGAGAAGAAAAGGTCTTTTTCGCATTTTGGTAAGCAGCATGAGATGCTTTATCTCCTTTTTGGATATTTACTCCAGATGAGGCGTAATCTATTTTAGTCATTATATTATAATGTAATGTTATTTTTCGAAGACGATTATTCCGATTTCATCACCAAAAATAGCTAACATATTTTCTAATTCTCTTATTTTAGTTTCTCCTAATTTTACTAGTAAAATAGGAACATCTAATTCTTCATTAATAGCGTCTAGAGGAGCCAATTGAAAGAACTTTTCTGCTCCTGGAAAAGTAGATATTAATCGAGGAGATTCAAAAGTAAGAATAAATTGTTCTAGTAGAGAAGGATTATGAGCACCCACTTTTTGATTGGCTCTCATAATAGGGGATTCAGGGAAAACTTCCCAAATAGTTTGGACAAAAGAAACTCGATCGGTAAAAGCTTCGTATAAATAAATTCCTAAAAAAGAAAAGAAAAAGCTAATAAGAAGACTAGCTATGATTATCCAAAGAAGAGGAAGTTGTCTTAAATCACTAGATATGGAAGGGTTAGAGATTTCAAAAGGAGCAATACTTTCGGTATTGAAGTCGGCAAAATTTTTATTGAAGACTTCTAGAAGAGCATTGGTTATTTTTTCTGAATGTGACCATTCTTCTTTAGGTAATTTTATAGTCCAAAAAACATTAAGTCTGTTCTGTTTACGAGCTGTTAATTTCTTTTTAAAATTAGAGATTTGAACATCTGCAGTATTTAAAATTTCATTTCGAAATCCAGGATTTTTAGCCCAACCAGCTATGGCTTCTGCTACTTTGCTAGCACTTTCTATGGGATCTAGTGAGGTCGTCATAGATTGACTAGAAACCACTGGTTTTATAGAAAAATATATGGTGGTTTTTTGGATATCTGGGATTAGTTTTGCTAAACCAAAAAAGATCACAAAAAGGATTACAAACAAATAAATAAATATTTTTTTTCTGCGTAAGAGAGGAGAAAGAAATTCAATGAAACTCATAGGATTTAATTAAAGTATGGTAATAGGGGATTTTTCTTGATTTCGTTGTTGTGCTCCGCGTCCAGACATTTCTACTTTTTTCAGATAAGCTTCTGTTACTTCTGGGGTAACATAACCACCATCAAAAACCCCAGTGTGAAATTTTTTAATTTCAGGGTTTCCTGTTTGAGCAGCAGCTATTAAATCTTTTACTGTTTGATAAAAAAGAGCGTCTGCACCAATAACTTTACGGATTTCTTCAATAGTCAAATTGTGGGCGACAAGCTCACTTCTAGTAGGAATATCAATTCCATAAACATCGGGATTTATAATTGGTGGTGCACCACTAGCAATATAGACTTTTTTAGCTCCTGCTTTACGACAAAGCTGAATGATTTGTTTAGAGGTATTACCACGAACAATAGAGTCATCTACAAGTAAGATGTTTCTATTTTTGAATTCCAATTCTATAGGATTAAATTTTCGGCGAATAGATTTTTCACGCATTCGTTGCCCTGGCATAATAAAAGTTCGTCCAATATAACGATTTTTTACAAGTCCTTCTCGATATTTAATTCCTAGATCTTGAGAAATTTGTAAGGCTAGGGGGCGACCAGAGTCTGGTACAGGCATAACAGAATCTATTTCTAAATTAGCTTCTTTAATCTGTTTAGCGAGTGATGCTCCAAGTCTTAAACGAGTTTTATAAACAGAAATTTTATTGATCATTGAATCCGGTCTAGCTAAGTAAACATATTCAAAAATACAAGGCATCAGTTTGCCTGGCACGCATTCACGAGCAATCATTTTTCCTTTTTTAGTGATTAATATTCCTTCTCCTGGTTTTACATCTCGGACAACTTCGAATCCTAAAGTTTTGAGAGCGACATCTTCTGAGGCGAAAATCCATTCTGTTCCTTTAGTAGTTTCTTTTTTTCCAAGAACTAGTGGCCTAATCCCTCTAGGATCTCTAAAAGCAAACAGTCCTACTTGGTCAATAAGAGTTATAACAGAATATGCTCCAGTGACTCGTTTCATGGTCATTTTAGTAGCTTCAAAAACAGAATCTTGAAGATTATTTTCTTTGCCTTTTTTTAGAACTCTATACAGCTGATCAGCAAAAACATTAAGAAGAACTTCGGTATCAGAATCAGTTCTTAAATGCCGATGATATTTTTGTAAAATCCGATCGTGCATTTCTTCGGTATTAGTGAGATTACCATTATGGATCATAAAGATTCCCAAGGGAGCATTAACAAAGAAAGGTTGGGCTTCGTTAACATCATCACAATTTCCACAAGTTGTGTATCGACAGTGACCAATAGCCCATTGTCCTTTTAGAGCTTTCATATCTTTTTCATCAAAGACATCTTGTACTAGTCCACTGCCTCTACGATCATAAAATTTACTTCCATCAAAAGAAACAATTCCGGCGGAATCTTGACCGCGGTGTTGAAGCATCACTAGCCCATCATATATTTCATATACTGCATTGTCGCGGGCTTTAGCGATACCAATTATTCCGCACATGTATTTGAGGAAAAAGTACAGTCAGTATAAGAAACTTTAATAAATTATCAATTTAATAAAATCTATATTTAATGGCTTCGTCAAAAATTAATGTTATATTATAATATAATACCAATCCTTAATTGAAGATTTACAATTGAAGATTGAAGATTTGTAACTTGTTATCTATTTTAAAACTTTTTTAAATCCTTCAATTGTATAATCAAAATTAGATTTTTTAAGTCCAGAAAAGTTTATACGAGAGCTTCCTAAGAGGTAAATAGAAAACTCATCTCGTAATCTATTTATTTGTTCAGGAGAAATATGTAGTAATCCGAACATTCCTCGTCCATTACGAGCATGTTCGAATTGAGGGAGAGCGTTAACAAAGTCTTCTCGAGCTTTTAGAATTTCTAGTCTAACTTCTTCTAATTCTTTTCGCCATTGATCATGATGGTTTTCAAATAAATGAATAATAGTCTCTATTCCAAATCCTGGAGGATTCGAAACGGATTCTCTCATGATATTTTTAAGATTTGCAGTTACTAAGTCTTTGATATCGTTTTTAATAATTAAAGCTCCAGTACGATGTTCATAAAGACTAGCATTTTTAGAATACGAAGCTCCTATGGCACAAAACTTACATTCTTTAAAAATTGCTTGCGTCATTTTACGATCTTCTTCTAATCCATCTCCCATACCTAAATAAGCCATGTCTATAAAGATAATCATGTCTTTCTCATTGAGAAGGGGGATTAATTCTTGGACTTGTTCGGTAGTAAGATTTTTACCAATTGGATTATGAGTTTGAGATCCTTGTAAAAGAAGAATAGATCCATTATCTGCTTCTTGTACGGCTTTTTTGTAGTTACTAAATTCTACTTCGTGTTGTTCGTTAAGATGAGGAAAGGTTGTTACTTCTAAGTTTCTAAACAATCCTGGATGATTTTCCCAAGTAGGCAGACCATAAAGAATTTTATTTTTACCAGCTCGCATCATCAGATCGGCAAACATGCGGCAAGCTTGAGTTCCGCCACAAGTACTTTGCATAGAGAGGGTTGAAAGATCAAAATCATCACCTAGATTTAATTTAGCGGTAATTCCTAGAAATTTAGGATCACCAGGTATTGGTTGATAATTAAAGTTATTAATATCTAGTTCTGCTACTGCTTTTTGGACAGAAGGAAAAACAAAGGGTTTATTCTCTTTATCTGTATAAATGCCAATACCTAGATTTACTTTTTTCGGGTTTGGATCGGCACTATATTGACTGAATACTTCAAAAATAGGATCTTTCGTAGCCGAGGGAAGGTTGTTAAACATTTGCAGATATTTTGTCACTAAAAATAAAAATTGCCAAGAAAAAATATGAACAAAAAAATTGTTCAAAAGGTGGAGCCACCAACCGGGATTGAACCGGTAACCTGCACGTTACGAATGTGCTACTCTACCAATTGAGCTATGGTGGCAGGGGGGGGATATTTATTAGCTCTACTCCTTCGTTTCACTCCTCGGTGATTATATCGAACCCTTGTGCTGGGTTCTAATTCTTCCTCGAAGACTATTAATTGTGGGGAAGCTTAGTTTTTTACCCATTGCTTTGCATTTTTTATTATACTTACCTTTAAAAATGAGACAAATGAGATAACTGAAATTCTTAAATACAATCATGAAATATCT
>CAYWLU010000042.1:0-7473 GCA_964459435.1 uncultured Candidatus Peribacteria bacterium | reverse complement strand
GAATGATTCGTTGGACCTACCAGAAACCAAGTGAAGGAAAATACAGGATTGTGATTTTAGAAAACTTTGAAAGAATCTCTAATGTAGCTCCGCATGCTTTACTGAAGTTAATAGAAGAACCACCAGCAAATGCGGTCTTTATTTTTACCACTAGAAACCATCATCAGTTGCTAGATACGATTATTTCTAGAATGACGGTGATTCGTTTACCAAAGGAAGATGAAGATTTTATTATTAGTGATGAAATCCAAGAATTTCTAGAAGGAAAAAATCTTATTAAGAAATTCCAAGTAATTGAGGAACTAAATAAAAGTTCTCGAGATAATACTAATAAGAAAATAGATCGAACAGTGTTTTTTGATTTCCTAGAAGATTCTATTCGTCATGCACGATTTTTTGAAAGACATCATTCCAACTTAGACATTCTTTTTGAAACTCACTCCGCTATCTCTCAGAATATAAATCCAAGATTTGCCTTAGAAAGATTGGCAGTAAAAATTACCTAACTAAAATACCGTCTCTCTACTTGTAATATGATGTTTTTTTGCGTACATTACAGACGTAAATTAACTATTCTCTCATGGCTCTTTCTCCCCTAGATGACCGGTACGCAAGCAAAGTTGCAGAACTAGAACCAATATTTTCAGAAAAGGGATTAGTACGAGCAAGACTCCAAGTAGAAGTCGAGTGGTTAATATTTTTAGGAGACAAGAAATTAGCTCCAAAAGTAAACGCTAAGAAATTAAGAACTCTCGTAGATAAGTTCTCTGTAAAGGACTACGGAGAAGTAAAGAAAATAGAAAGTAAAACTAACCACGACGTCAAAGCCGTAGAATTATTCTTACGCAAACAAGTCTCTAAGAATGTTTGGCCTTGGATTCATTTTGGTTGTACCAGTGAAGACATCAACAACACTTCTTACAGTCTCATGCTCCGCGAAGGACAAAAACTACTTACTCAAGAATTTGGAAAAGTATTACAAGATTTAGGAAAAAAAGCTAAAACTTGGAAAGGAGTAGCAATGCTTGCTCGTACCCACGGACAAACCGCAACTCCGACAACCATGGGAAAAGAAATGGCAGTATTTTTCCACAGATTAAAAATGATGGCCGGAACTTTTAGGATGGTTCCTGTTTACGGAAAGTTTAGTGGGGCAACGGGAAACTTTGCTGCTCATACTTCTGCTCTCCCGAAAGTAGACTGGATCAAATATTCCCAAGAATTCGTAGAGAAAAGATTAGGACTAACTTGGAATCCACTTACAACACAAATAGAACCACATGATGGACAAGCATTACTTCTTAACCAATTATCTCAAGGAGGAGCTATTCTAATAGATCTCTGTCGAGACATTTGGGGATATGTTTCTCTGGGTTACTTTGGACAGAAAGTAATCAAAGGAGAAGTAGGATCTTCTACTATGCCTCACAAAGTAAATCCCATAGATTTTGAAAACGCCGAAGGAAACTTCAAACTAATGCGAGGAATATCCAGAACTCTAGCAGAAGAACTTCCTATCTCTCGTTGGCAAAGAGACCTAACAGATTCTACCTTACAGAGAAATTTAGGACTTGTTTTTGGTCATTTCTTGTTGGGATTAAAGAGTTTAGAAAAAGGACTTTGCAAATTGGAACTTCATCAAAAAATTATTAAAGAAGATTTAGCTAAATCTCCAGAAGTACTAACAGAAGCTGTTCAGACAGTTCTTAGGGCTCATGGAGTTGCAGATGCATATGACCAGTTAAAGAAATTCTCTCGAGGACAAGCTCTGACTATGAAACAACTCCATGAATTCATAGACAAAACCAAACTACCTAAAGAAGCTAAAGATAATTTGAAGAAACTTACTCCAGAAACATACATTGGATTGTCGGTTAAATTAGTAGATAAGTTTGTTAAATAATGTGGATATTTTGGGCGTTGGTGGCAATGCTAGGGTCTACTATTTGGTATGTTGGTCCTAAACTCTTTACAAGTACAAACCCATTCTCTCCTATTGTAATATCTAGTATGGGAGCAATGATTATCGGTTTGGTGTGTTCCAAGATTTTCTATAAAACTTGGTTTGATACTGCCTCTGTTCCTTTGGGATTAATATATATTTTCACTTTTTTAGCCACAGTTGGTTATATTATGGCTATAAATACTGGAGGAAAAATTGGTCCTGTTGCCGTTATTGTTGAATTGTCCGTTATTTTAGCAACTCTTGTTGCTCTTTTTCTCTTTCGAGAACAACTAAATTTGATTCAAGTAATAGGAATTTTGTTAACTATGATTGGAATAGGATTGGTTCTTTACTTTAAGAAGTAATATCTCCTTTTTGATTAAATTATTCTGAAATTTATGAAGGCAAAAAATTGCTTTTTTTTTGAAGAAAATTTAAAAGTAAAGACATGAATGCTTTTGCCTCTTATACCAAAAACATGAATTCTCTTGTGAAGAGAATGAGGGAAACAAAGACAATTAAAAGATAAAACATCATGAATCAAGATAAATTTCAGAACTTAGTACTTAATGCTCTAAAAGAGCAGAAATCTTTCAATCAAAAATTTAGTAGTTTTGTAGATAAACAGGAAGGGTTTAATCAAAAGCAGGAAGGGTTTAACCAAAAATTTGATAATTTCATTAATAAACAAGAAAAAGTAAATGAAAGATTTGATAATTTCATTCAAACAACTGATGTTTTCTTCGAAAGAGTTGATAATTTCATAGAAACTACTAACCCCTTCTTGGACCACGTTCGTGATTTTATGAACAACCAAGAAGAATTTAACGATAAGTTATGGGTAAAAGTAGAAAATAATATCATTGATAAAATGGGTTTTGTCAGCGATAATTCTCAAATCTACACAGATAAGAAACTAGAAAAACACGAAATGAGTTTTCGTCATGAACCAGTTGCAATTTAACAATGATTTTTCTTGGTCTTGGTTCCTCAATTGGTAATGCAGAAGATATCTTTTTGAGTACAGAACAAGAGCTAAAAGAAAATGGAATTAAAGTAATTAAGAAATCTAAAATCCTAAAGAATCCTCCTTTTGGTAATGTGGCTAAAAACGAATTCTCCAATGCTGTCTGGAAAGTAGAAACCAGTTTTTCTCCTCAAGAACTTTTAAATATTCTAAAAAAAATAGAAGAAAAAAACGGCAGAACAAAAACTGAGAAATGGGCAGATAGGACCTTAGATTTAGATATTCTAATTTTCCATGACTTAATTCTAGAAACAGAAGAACTAACTATTCCTCATTCTGGCATTCCTCAAAGAATTTTTGTCCTAAAACCTCTAGCAGAACTCGTTGACAAAAGCTTTAAAATTCCTAAATTTGGTCTACTACAAGACTTACTTATTCACTTAAATGAAAACTCAGGAAGCCATTAAAGTCATTCTCAAAAACATTGGAGAAGATGTAACTCGTGAAGACCTCAAAGAAACCCCAGACAGAATTGCTAGAATGCATAAGGAGATCTTTTCTGGATACAACGAAGATCCAAAAAAGGTATTGAAGAAATTCAATGCCAACGGGTATGACGAGATGATTCTAGTTAAAAACATAGAATATTTTTCCACTTGCGAACACCATATGATTCCTTTCTTTGGAAAAGCACATATAGCTTACATTCCTAATAAACACATTACTGGAATTTCTAAACTCCCTAGACTAGTAGATATCTTTGCTCATCGTCTCCAAAATCAAGAACGATTAACTATTCAAATTGCTGACACTCTCACAAAAGAATTAAACGCTAAAGGAGTCGCTGTTCAACTTTCTGGCAAACATCTTTGTATGTCTGGAAGAGGAGTAAAAAAACATGAAGCAGAAACTGTAACTACCTCCTTCCAAGGAGATTTCAAGAAAGACAAGAGCCTAAGAAGTGATTTCTTTAATCAGATTTTGTCATCTTAGCCCCTTTGTCATTCCGGCTTGTCCGGAATCTCTCAAATAAACATCATGTTTACAGAACGAAGTGAAATAATCACACGAAGATAATTCGCTTTACTCAGCAAGTAAGATATAAATTCATCTGATTCTAGACAAGCTAGAATGACTTCAGAACACTAACTGAGGATTGGCATCTACAAATTGAGTCTTGGCTATTTTTGAATTTTTCTCATATTGAAAATACGCTGCTGCTCCAATCATCGCCGCATTATCTGTCGAATATTCAATTTTTAGGGTAGTCATAAACTGCACATTATTTAACTGACAAAACTTATCTATTTCTTCCCGCAATCTTTTATTAGCAGAAACTCCACCCACAAAATGAATTGCTTTAGTGTCTGGATACTTATCCAAAGCTCGATCTAATTTTTTAAGAAAAATATCTACCACTGTTTGCTCAAAACTAGCACAAACATCAGCAATAAATTCCTCTGTCATTCCGAGCGAAGCGACGCAATCTCTTCCCTGCACTAATCTATATACTGCCGCCTTTACCCCAGAAAAAGAAAAATTAAGAGAATCTTTTTCTAACATCGGCTGAGGTAATTTATATTTCTTAGGGTCTCCTTTCTCGGCTCTGTCCGACACAATAGGTCCCCCCGGATAACCAAGCCCCAACAACTTCGCCACCTTATCAAAAGCTTCTCCCGCGGCGTCGTCTATAGTTTGTCCTACTCGAGTTAAATCAGAAAAGCTTTGACCAATATAAAAATCTGTATGTCCACCAGAGGCCACAAGCGTTAAAAAAGGAAAAGAAAATTCAGATAATTCTCTTCCTAAAACGACAGAAGAAATATGTCCCAAAATATGATGAACTGGAATTAGTTTTTTCTTATAAAACAAAGATAAGAAACTAGTCGCTGTTGTACCAACTAGCAATGATGTCTGAAGTCCAGGACCAGCGGTTACAGCAAACTCATCTATGTCTTCTATAGAACACCCCGCATCTTTTAAGCATTTCTCTAGTACTGCTATCCATTTTTCTGAATGCAACCGAGCCGCAATTTCTGGTACCACTCCTCCCCACACAGAATGTTCTACTTGAGAATGACGCACATTTGCTAAAATTTTCGTACCATTTTCTATAATAGCTACACCTGTATCATCGCAAGAGGTTTCAAAAGCCAAGATCTTCATCTTGTGTAACCTAGCAAAAATGAAAAAATTTCCAATCCTTTGCCAAAACTTTTTTTTTCCATTACCGTTTCTCCGAACAAATTTTGAATTAAAACAATATGGCAAAAAATTTAGTAATCGTTGAGTCCCCAGCCAAAGCCAAAACTATCGAAAAATTCCTCGGTAAAGACTTTACCGTTAAGTCCAGTTACGGACATATTAGAGACCTTCCTAGAAAAAATATGTCTATAGATATAGAAGCTGGTACTTTTGAACCTACCTATGAAATCTCCGATGAGAAAAAAAAGGTCGTTGCGGAACTTCGTAAAGAAGCTAAGGACAAAACTGTTTGGCTAGCATCAGATGAAGATCGAGAAGGAGAAGCTATTGCTTGGCATTTAACTATTGCCCTTAAAATAGATCCTAAAACCACCAAAAGAATTGTTTTCCACGAAATTACTAAAACAGCCATAGAAAAAGCTGTAAAAGAACCTAGAACAATAGATCAAAACCTCGTAGATGCTCAACAAGCTCGTCGAGTTTTAGATAGATTAGTTGGTTACAAACTTTCTCCAGTACTTTGGAAAAAAGTCCAAACTGGACTTTCTGCAGGACGAGTACAATCTGTAGCAGTTCGTCTAATTGTGGAACGAGAAAGAGAAATTGCTAAATTCAAAGCAGAATCGTCTTTTCGAGTAAGAACAGAATTTGATTTGGGTGGAAAAAATATTTTACACGCCGAATTACCAGCTAGATTCAAAACAGAAAAAGAAGCTAGAGAATTTCTTACTAAATGTATTGGCTCGGAATTCAAAGTAGAAGATTTAGAAACTAAACCTGGTAAAAAATCACCATCTGCACCTTTTACAACTTCTACCTTACAACAAGAAGCTAGTCGTAAATTAGGATTCTCTGTAAAGCAAACCATGATGACTGCTCAAAGATTATATGAAGCAGGAAAAATTACTTACATGCGTACCGATTCCGTAAATCTTTCTGATTTAGCACTTAATCAAGCCGCTAAAGTAATTGAGCAAAAATTTGGAAAGAAGTTTGTAAGTATTAGAAAATACAAAACTAAATCAGCTTCTGCTCAAGAAGCACATGAAGCTATTCGTCCTACAGATTTTAGCGAAGAAAAAGCCGCTACAGATAGCGGTCAACAACGACTATATGACCTAATCTGGAAAAGAACTATTGCCAGTCAAATGGCAGACGCAGAATTAGAAAAAACTACTGCTAAAATTTCTATTTCTAAAGTCAAAGAAGTCCTAGTGGCACAAGGAGAAGTAATTAAATTTCCAGGATTCCTGGAAGTATATTTCGAAAGTACTGACGAAGAAGGCAGTATAAATCCTTTGGAAGGAAAAATGCTTCCCCCTATCGAGGTTGGACAAGAATTAAAGCTATCTCACTTAGAAGCCCGTCAATTATATGCTCGTCCTCCTGCCAGATTCACCGAAGCTAGTCTCGTTAAAAGAATGGAAGAATTGGGCATTGGAAGACCTTCTACTTACGCTCCAACTATCTCTACCGTTCAAGATCGAGGATATGTAGAAAAAGGAGACCGAGAAGGACGACAAAGATTCTTTACAGTCTTAAGTCTAAAAGATGGCAAAGTCTTTAATGACGAAGAATCAGAAATCACCGGAGCAGAAAAATCCAAGCTTTTTCCGACAGAAATTGGTGAAGTAGTTACTGATTTTTTAGTAAAAAACTTTTCTGACATTGTGAAATACGAATTCACCGCCAAGGTAGAAGAGGAATTCGATCTCATTGCTCATGGTAAAGAAAAGTGGAACAAAATGATTGCTGATTTCTATGAACCATTTAATGCAGAAGTAGAAAAATCTAATGATGTTTCTAGGGAAGAAGCTTCTAAGACGAGAGAACTGGGTATAGATCCAGATACCAAAAAACCTGTCTTTGTCAGAATCGGACGCTTTGGTCCAATGTTCCAACTAGGAACCAAAGACGATGAAGAAAAACCTCGTTTTGCTTCTATTCCTCCAGACAAAAAAATGGATGAAGTAACCTTAGAAGATGCCTTAACATTCTTTAAACTTCCAAGAGTTCTTGGAAAAACAAAAGATGACGAAGAAATAACTACTAATTTTGGAAGATTTGGACCGTATATTAAATTTGGTAGTTTGTTTGTATCTATCTCCCCAGATGATCCTTTTACTATCACTCTAAAAAAAGCTTTAGAACTCATTGAAGCAAAGAAAAAGATGGAAGCAGAAAAAAATATCCAGATTTTTGATAACGGTATCAAGGTTCTTAATGGACGTTATGGTCCTTACATCACTGACGGGAAAAAGAACGCCAAGATTCCTAAAGACAAAGAACCAAAAAAGTTAACTCTAAAAGAATGTGAAAAAATACTAGAAGAAGCTCCAGCAAAAAAAGCGAGACG
>CAYWLU010000041.1:0-7588 GCA_964459435.1 uncultured Candidatus Peribacteria bacterium | reverse complement strand
TATTTCCCTACAAAAGATTCTTTTCTAAAAAAGAGAAATATCCTTTCTTTCCAATGATTATATGATCTACGATTCTTATTTGGTGTAACTCCATTGCTCCTTTGGCCAAAGAAAGAGTCCATTCAGTGTCTTCTTTACTGGCCTTAGAATCTCCCACATGATTATGCACAATAATAATTTCTTTGGTTCCCAGCCATATTGGTGTTCTTAAAACATCGCCGGGAAGAACTCTGACATTATCCGCAGTTCCCATTGCTACTAATTCATAAAAGATGCATTTCTTTTTCTTGTCTAACAAAAGAACAAAACATTGTTCTTGTTTAGCTTTTTGTAAAAATTTAAACTTCTCAAATACTTTACTGGGTTCTGTAACATCAAAAATATCATATTTCCCATGCAATCGGCGACAGATTTCAGAAATTGCCACAATAATTTCGGCATGTCCTTTATGGGTATGAAAATTCTCCTTTACCTCTTCCACTTCTTTCTGGGTAAATAAGCCCTTAAAACCAGCTTCAGAAATAAGTCGACGAGATAATTGTTGAACATCCTCAAAATGCCCTCCGCTATGCCTTTCTCCAGTTCTTAAAATAAGGGCTATTAGTTCCCATAAATTCAAAGTTTTCGCTCCATATTTAGCTAATCGTTCCCTTGGTTTTACTTCATCAGGAAGGTTTTTGAATTCGCTTACAAAGGTAAGATTCCCTTTCATTAATTCTTTTTAAACTTAGCTACTTGTTGAGCGATAAATTTCTCATCAAACCCAAGATCTCTAAGTCCTTTTTCTATTTCTTTTGGTGATTTTTTCTTTGGGATTTTGTTTTTTTCTGGTGAAGCTAACCCCGTTAGGAATATATCAGTCGCATCATCTAGAAAATAAGTTAGCGGTTTTTCAAAAAATTGAACCATTTTCACTAAAGCCCCAATTTTTATTTCTGCATCACCATAAAGGAATCTACTCGCTCGTAGAAACTTCTGTTGTGGAGACTCCTTCTTTCCCTCTCCCAATACTTCCCCCAGTCTTGTCTTTTTTATTCCTTGAGTTTCTACCAAGTGACAAATCTTGGCTCTAATTTTTTCGCTAGCACGAGAAGCACTCATATTTAAAAGTTATCTTGCTTTTTGTATGGGAAACCAAGATTTAAATCAATATATCGAAAATGAAATATAAATGAAACATTGGGGATTGACCTAATAAAAAAGAAGCCTAAAAATAGAGCACATGAAAGATGATGGATTGTCTCCGAAACTGAAAACAATGTTAAATCGCGCTGTAAAAACTGGATCTTGGGATTTTGCTATCCAATCAGTTGAGCTTGATTACGAACTAAAAGATAACCCTAAGAACAAAGAAGAGAAAAAAACAAGTTTAGCAGCAGAGCTCAGCAAAATTCTCAGAAAAGTCTGTGTTTTGGACAACAAAATACAAAAAAATTCTGAGCTAATCTTTGAGATTTACCGATCTATCTCGGAACTAAAACAAAAAATAGATCCTCAAGACAAATAAACATGAATAAAAAATTCCTTTTTTCCGTATCCCTCATTCTTATTTTATTTCTAATCTCTTTATCTGTCAGAGCCGCTTGGCGAGCAGATTGGTCTTATCCAGAAGCAGACACTATCTATAATCCGCTATCTACCGAAGGATTTGAAACAATAAGATTCGCTGGTGATTTTTATGATGAATCTACTTGGGATGGTTTCTTTTATGATTCAGAAAACGAAGAAGTTGTTATTCCTAGCCTTGTTGAAGTAAGGTTTCTAAGAGATGGGATAGAACCTAAGGTTGTCATAATTCAAGACCTCTATCCAGATGACCAAATTGTAGCTGAAAATCTCCACATAGATGAATACGGTCTTTCCTATACTTTTGAAATTTCTATTCCAGAAAATCTCTTTTCTGAAGAAGAAAATGGAGATTGGATTCCCCAAATCCATTTTGAAATTGCCGAACCACTAAATAGAGGCGCAGATCTTACACTTCCAGACAATAGAACTATAAAAATAGACACTCTAAAGCCCGAAATAGGCTTCTCATACAATAATGACAACCTTTCTTTAACCAACAAGCCAGTTTCTGTTTCCATAACCTGTGATGACGGAGAACTTGGTTCTGGATGTTTTCCTAACTCCATAAATCCTTTATCTGTTAAAGGAAACTTTCATGAAGATTATGTGAATGAAAATAGGGGAGTGCAGATTTGTGACCAAGTAAATAACTGCACAGATTTCACTCAAGCAAAAAATAAAATCCAAATTGATTTTTATGACCCCCTTCCTCCAATGTTTACTGGAATTAACTTTAAACAAGTGGGTGGAAATATCGAAATTTTTGGACAAGGGGAACAATTGTCTGCACACAATGCTTTTACTTTTAGTATTACCAACCCCTCTGATCCGACTGAAATTAATAACGAAGAATATCCTGACTTCTTTGATTCTCATGCTTGCGGAAAAGATGACGAAGAGAACGACCTATATTTCCAACAGCAAAAGTGCACAAGCAAAAAAAAGAAATGTATCCTCTCCGCTATCGATCGTAATGCTGAAATAAATCAATACGAAGGACGGAGTATCTGTGAATTTACACCGTTACCAGAACCAGAAAGACTAGAGTGTTTTGAGGATGGCTATTTCCCTTTGTGCTTCCCTTTTAATCTCCATTCCGATGGAAACACTTTACCATTCACCCTGCCATTTATTTTATCTGGAGATTAGGCGTTATAATAAAGAACCCCGACCCAAGGGTACGGGGTATTAAATAGGAAAAATACTTTTCATTTCGCCCCAAGTGACGGGGAAATGCCCTCAAAATCCTTCGACTCGCTTTCGCTCGCTCAGGATCAATTCTGCCAACGATTCTGATCAAATGCTTCGCATTTGTCTTCATCGGGCATCATTGATTATAATATAATTACCAGCTCGGTCTAACTAGCGGAACTATCCACCTTCTCACCATAATTGTTGCCGTAATTTCTTCCGATACTCCGTTTTCATTATCTATCACTTGAAAGGTGGGATTATATTCTCCCCACTGATTAACCCCTGTCTGCCATCTGAAATTCGCTGTGCCTTGCCCATCATTCTCTAAAAAATCTTGCACTTCTCCGGGCAAACCACCGCTATCTCTAATAACAATTGTTAGGTCTGTATTGTTATCTGCTTCGTCTTGAGCGGTGAGAGTAAATTCGACAATATCACCTTCTGTAACAGTAACAGCTTCCTCCGGAAGTTCTAACCATTGCGGATTATCATTTACAGAGTTAACTGTAACCATAAAACTCGCCACCGCTTCTTCTTCCTCGTCACTAGCTGACACTAGAACCTCTAAAAGTTCTTCTGTGTAGAAATTATGATCTGGGCTGATAGTTAAAATATTAGTTTCGTCATTTAAATTTAAGTTTAAAACTTCTTCTCCCAGAAAATCTAAAACTAATTCATCTCCGTCTGGATCCATAAAAATATCATCTAAATCTACTACTTCCTGCTCTCCTGCGTCTTCATCTACAGCTATATCTTCAATTTCTTCTCGAATTATAGGTTGTCGATTAACATTCGTTACAATAATTTGTATTTCTCTGTTTACTTCATTTTCTCCATCTGAAACAATAGCACTTAGTATATATTCCCCTTCATCATTAAATCCCGTATCCCAAATAAATGTTCCCGATAATTCATCTTCGTTATATTCAATTTCCCAGCCTTCGGGTAAATTTTCAGATTCAAAAGAAAATTCTAAATTATCTTCTTCGTGATCAATAGCACTAAAATTAAAATCAATTCTTTGACCCTCTCTTCCTTCTACTCTCTCTAATAATTCCGTCCATTCTGGTGGTTCATTTCCTTCTTCTTCAGACAAAGGCCAGCCATTTCCGTTACCAGCTAAAACTCTCCAAAAAAAAGAACCTGCTTCCCAACTAAAACTGTCTCCTGTCCGTATAAAAGGAGTCATAAGCTCATTCACTCCTCCATAATAATCTGTGTGGACATGACTGATACTGCTTCCTTGGTACCATTCCTGAGGAGCATAAATACGAATATTATCTTCTTGATCATCTTGCCAAAAAATATTATCATTAGTTAATATTTCCACTAACTCCCCTCCTTCTGCATAGTTTTCTATGATTGAATTATTATCTTCATCAACTAAACAAAGATCGTAAAAACTTGGAACATTGCCAAGAAATCTGCCATATTCATTTTCAACGATTATTCTTGAATGAAAACCTAAACCATGTCCTAGCTCGTGAGCCATTACCGAACCAAAATGCACCTGATTATTCTCTTCACAATCTTCCGCTAAGCCATAATACCAAGGCACTGGAGGGTGCAACCACGAATAAGTTATATAAACATCAAAACCATCTCGAAGGTCTTCGTCTTGTAAATATTCTGCTAATGCAGACGGATAGCTTGCACCATCTATGTCTCTCGTCACCACTTCTGCTGTTGCTAAAATACCATTCCCCAAAGATCCAGCTGAAGCGATAAGACGGATCCCAATATCCCTATGTCCATTATCTTCATCCAAAAGAATTCTTTCCGTAGCAACTTCAAAAGCACGAATCGCTGCTTCCTGGGCTTCCTCTGTAACATTTCCAACAAATTCTATATCTAACTCCAAGGGAACTCCATCATCTCTTCTCGGAAGAACAACCTCTCTTCTTACTGGAACAACCCGCCCCCTTCTAATCTGTCTATCCATTTGCTTTTGGATACTTTTTGCCTTCCTTATCGCCTTTTTTCTCTGTTTTTCGGTTATTGGCTTTATAGAATCTACAAAAGTAATTGTCTCTATCTGCTGACTACTTTTTGTAAAACTGGCCGAACTACTTTTTACTGTCTTGGCTGAAACAAAAGAGCTCAAGATAATTGTTAAAATAAAAACGGAAGCGATTACAAATTTTTTCATATTGTTATATAAGTAATATATTTTGTATCTATTTATATATATGTTTAGATATATAAAATCAAGTTTTTTACATAGTAATTTTTATTTTTTCAAAAATTGACAAAAAGCATACTATTCGTACAGTGAACAGGATTTTTTAAATATTTAGAAATGGCTGAAAAAATTTACACTCTCGACAAGGTCCGTAATATCGGAATTATTGCTCACATCGATGCGGGAAAAACAACCGTATCAGAACGAGTATTATTCTATACTGGAAAAACTCATAAACTTGGGGAAGTTCACGAGGGAGAGGCTACTATGGACTGGATGGAGCAAGAACAAGAACGAGGTATTACAATTACTAGTGCTGCCACCACTTGCTTCTGGAAAGATTGTCAGATTAATATTATTGATACTCCTGGTCATGTAGATTTTACAGCTGAAGTAGAGAGATCTTTAAGAGTATTAGATGGAGCCGTAACCGTTTTTGACGGTGTAGCGGGAGTAGAACCTCAATCAGAAACTGTTTGGCGACAAGCAGATACCTATAAAGTTCCTCGACTATGTTTTATTAATAAATTAGATCGAACCGGAGCTAGTTTCTGGCGTTCTTATGATTCTATTATTGAAAGACTTACTAAAAATGCTTTTCCAATTCAGTTACCTATTGGTATTGAACAAGGCTTTCAGGGAATTATAGACTTGATAGAAATGAAGGCCATCATCCATAAAGATGATGCCGGAAAGGAGGTAGAAATCACCGACATCCCTAATGACGAACTAGACTTAGCTAAAGAATGGCGAGAAAAAATGTTAGAAGCAGTTGCTACTAGTGACGAAGCATTAATGGAAAGATATCTAAGTGGAGAAGAACTTTCTCCTGATGAAATTCGCGCTGCCATTCGTCGAACCACTATTTCTAATGAATTTGTTCCCGTCTTAAATGGAACTGCCTTAAAAAACAAAGGAGTTCAACCAATGCTAGATGCAGTAACTTACTATCTTCCGTCTCCTATGGATGTACCAGATACTCCGGGGACAAATCCCAGAACCGAAGAAATAGAAACAAGAGCGGCAGATGTATCTGCCCCTTTGTCCGCCCTCGCTTTTAAGATTGCCACCGATCCTTTTGTTGGAAGGCTTTCTTTTGTCCGAGTTTATTCTGGAAAATTAGAATCTGGATCATATGTTTACAATGCCTCTAATGGAAAAAAAGAAAGAATTGGACGATTACTTCTTATGCATGCTAATCACCGTGAAGAAGTTAAAGAAATTTGTGCTGGTAATATTGGAGCAGTGGTCGGTTTAAAAAGTACTAAAACTGGAGAAACTTTGTGTGATGAATCTAAACCAATCTTGCTGGAATCTATAAATTTCCCGGACCCAGTTATCTCTATTTCCGTCGAACCAAAAACTAAAGCCGACCAAGAAAAAATGGGATTAGCCTTACAGAAACTTGCCGAAGAAGATCCTACTTTCCAAGTTAGAACAGATGAAGAAACCAATCAGACAATTATTTCTGGAATGGGAGAGCTTCATTTGGATATTATTGTGGATCGTATGAAACGAGAATTTAAAGTAGAAGCTAATATTGGTGCTCCGCAAGTTGCTTACCGAGAAACAATTCAATCCGAAGTTAAGGCAGAATACCAACACAAGAAACAGTCTGGAGGACGCGGACAATTTGCCCATGTTCTTTGTAAAATTCGTCCCCGAGAAACTGGAGCTGGTTTCAACTTCATTAATTCTATTAAAGGAGCATCTATTCCTAATGAATATATTCCAGGTTGTGAAAAAGGATTTAAAGAAGCAATTACTCGCGGAATTTTAGCTGGTTATCCAGTAGTAGATGTCGAAGTAGAACTTTATGATGGTTCTTATCACGATGTTGATTCTTCTGAACTAGCCTTCAAAATTGCAGCCATTCAAGCCTTTAAAGAAGGAGCACTTAAGGCGAGTCCTATTATTTTGGAACCAATTATGAATGTTGAAATAGTTAGTCCTGAGAATTATTTAGGAGATGTAATGGGTGATGTTTCTTCTCGTCGAGGAGTGATTCAAGAAACAGGAGATAGAGGTTTGGCTAAATTCATTAAAGCTCAAATACCACTATCTTCCATGTTTGGTTATGCCACCGATCTTCGTTCTATGACTCAAGGTCGAGCTAATTACACTATGGAACTTGGAGACTACCAAAAAGTACCTAAGAGTGTCGCAGAGGTAATTATTACCGAAAGAAAAGGGTAATTAATCTTCAATCTTCAATTATCAATATACCGAACGATCAGTAGAAAAGCATTTTTATGCGAAGCGTAGAATAAAAAGTAAAGAGAGTCGTATTTATTAATACGGCGAACTGCTTTTTATTTTAGAACGAAGCAGAAGGGGAATTATATTTAGGGAGTGCTGAATTTGATGAAGTTTGAGGAAAAATTGAGAAACGGAATAAGCTGTATTGTAGTCATACAGCGTTGAGTCCTGGAGATTCGGACGAAGAGATTCGCAAATTCAGCCCGCACGGGTCTGCTAAAAAGTGCTTTTATGCGAGGCGTAGAACAAAAAGTAAAGAGAGTCGTATTTATTAATACGGCGAACTGCTTTTTATTTTAGAACGAAGCAGAAGAGTGCTTTTTAGCAGACCCTAACTAGGCAAAAATTTCTAAACCGTTAGCGGTGACTACCCCACAGTGTTCC
>CAYWLU010000040.1:0-7620 GCA_964459435.1 uncultured Candidatus Peribacteria bacterium | reverse complement strand
ATCAGACCCAGATTATCCCCTCCAAAAAAAGAGACATTCTTTTGAATACCTCCGTACTATTGGGCACCTTCGTCCTCGGTCTAATACTTTTCAAGCAGTATTTAGATTGAGATCAAAGCTTGATTATGCGATTCACAAGTTCTTCCAAGAAAGGAATTTTGTGTACTTACATTCTCCAATTATAACGACTAGTGATTGCGAAGGAGCTGGAGAAATGTTCCAAGTTACAACTCTAGACCTCAAAAACCCCCCATTAACAAAAGACAAAGAAATAGATTTTTCCAAAGACTTTTTTGGTAAAGCAGCTGGATTAACTGTTAGCGGACAGTTACAAGGAGAAGCTTTTGCTCATGCTTTCCAGAAAATATATACCTTTGGACCAACCTTTAGGGCAGAGAACTCAAATACTGCCAGACATGTTGCAGAATTTTGGATGATGGAACCAGAAATTGCTTTTGCAGATATCAACGACAACATGGATTTAGCAGAAGACATGATGAAGTATGTAATTAATTACGTCTTAGAAGAACTTCCAGAAGAAATGGAATTCTTTGATAAATTCATAGAACCAGGGGTATTAGAAAGACTAAAAAAGATAGCTAACTCCAACTTTGAAAGAATCACTTATACCAAAGCTATAGAAATCTTAGAAAAATCTAAAGAGAAATTTCAATTTCCGGTGAAATGGGGAGTAGATCTCCAGAGTGAACACGAACAATACATCTGCAAGCATTTCGATAAACCAGTCTTTGTTGTAGATTATCCGAAAGAAATAAAAGCTTTCTACATGAGACGAAATGATGACAACAAAACTGTTGCTGCTATGGATTTACTTGCTCCAGGAGTTGGAGAAATTATTGGTGGATCTCAAAGAGAAGAAAGAATGGATGTTCTAGAAGAAAGAATAAAAGAATCTGGGCTTAATAAAGAAGATTATTGGTGGTATTTAGACCTAAGAAAGTATGGAGGAGTAAAACACGCTGGATTTGGATTAGGTTTTGAAAGACTCATTATGTACATGACAGGCATGGGTAATATCCGAGATGCAATTCCTTTTGCGCGGACTCCTAAGAATGCAGAGTTTTAGAGTGTGGAAAAGGAAAGCATCTAAAATTTCTTAGAGGTTGAATTTTCAATTTGACAATAATTTAATTATACTTTAAAAGTAGGATGTATTATTTATTAATTTTTTTAAAATAAGTGAAAAAATTCCAGAAACAAGCGAAGAAGTAGTTCTTCCGATAATTCCAATGACTCCAGAGGAAAGAAAGAGTTTTGAGGAGTATTATTTTGGAGGAGATATCTTAAGAAAAGTTGAAGGTTATGAAATAGTTGCACAGGTTATTGAAAAGCAATTAGAAGAATATTTGCCCGAAGGAGAAGGCTTTGGTTTGTTATCTAAGAAAGGAGGATCAGTATTACCAGTAAAGAGAAATGATGTTGTCTGGGGAGATGTTGTGTTACGAAAAAAAATTACAATAGACAAGAGGGATCCAGGCGTTGAAGGAGATGAATATTCTGTACAAACATTTGGTAATGGCATTTCTGATGAAATAAAAATGTTACTTCTCAAAAAAGTAGATCCTAATTCCACTAAAGAAGAATCTTTAGTTGTTGAAGAAAGTGTAAGTGAGGTTATAAATTAGAGTTTTAATCTTAAAAGGAGAACTAGAAAAATTTTGTAGGAGCAAGACAGTGTTGTCTTGCTCCTTATTTTGAAATTATGAGAGCAAAGTCTTTTATGGAATAAATGTTCTCTTTATTATTAAGGAGAGATTGACGATTTTTCCAAAAACCACGACAATTTATATCGTCCTGTCATTGTGAGGAGTGTCGAATATTCGACACGACGTGGCAATCTCAGAGATTGCGGAGCCTGTCCCGTTGTAGAACGGGATCTCTCCACTCATAGCAATGACAATAATCTAATTTTAAGATGCTTAGAACAAATACCTGCGGAGAACTCAGATCTAAACAGATTGGTAAGAAAGTTACCTTGTGTGGTTGGGTACACAATCGTAGAGACCACGGGGGGATTATTTTTATAGATCTCAGAGATAGATACGGATTAACTCAGATTGTTTTTGATCCCAAAGCCAACAAAGAAGCCCATAAATTAGCAGAGAGTTTTAGGGCAGAATGGGTCTTACAAATAACCGGAGAAGTGAGAGACAGAGGGGAAGGATTATATAATAAGAAAATGGATACCGGAGAGATAGAAGTAGTTGGTAGTGAAGTAGAAATTCTCAATAAAGCAAAAACTCCTCCTTTTGAAATCGACAGTGATGTCAAAAACGATGATCTCAGAATGGAATATCGTTACTTAGATTTACGACGAGAAAGAATGCAGAAGAATCTAAAATTACGACATAAGATTTGTCAGGTGGTTAGAGAATATTTCAGTAAGAATGATTTCTTAGACGTAGAAACCCCAATTTTAGTAAAAGGAACACCAGAAGGATCTAGAGAATACTTAGTTCCTAGTCGTATCCATGCTGGTAAGTTTTATGTTCTTCCTCAATCTCCTCAGCAACTAAAGCAACTTCTTATGGTTGGAGGAATAGATAAGTATTTCCAGATTGCTAGATGCTTCCGAGATGAAGATCTACGTGGAGATAGACAACCAGAATTCACCCAATTTGAAATTGAAATGTCTTTTGCTACTCAAGAAGATGTTATAGAGGAAGTAGAAAATTGTTTCTATGAATTAACAGATAAATGCGTAAAGAAGAAATGGAAGAAGAACTTTCCTCGTCTTACTTGGCAAGAAGCCATGGAGACTTATGGGTCAGATAAACCAGATCTAAGATTTGATCTTAAATTTACCAACATTACCGAAGAATCCAAGAAATGTGGTTTTGGTATTTTTGAAAAATCAGAATATGTGTTTGCTTTACGAGTAGAAAAAGGAACAGATATTTCTCGTAAGGAAATAGATAATTGGACAGAAATTGCTCGTAAGTATGGAGCAGGGGGATTGGCATGGCTCCGAGTAGGAGAAGAATCTGGGCCAGTAGCGAAAAATGCTACTCCAGAATTTATTAAAAAACTAGAGCAAAAAACAAAGGCTAAAAAAGGAGACATAATTTTCTTTGGTGCAGGTGATTTTGAAGCTTCTACGGTTCCTCTTGGACAAGTGAGACTGGCGGTAGGAGATAAGTTTAATCTTTGTGATCCAGATGAGTTTGCTTTTGCTTGGGTCGTAGATTTTCCTCTTTTCCTCAAGAACGATCAGGGAGAAATAGTTTCTGCTCATCATCCCTTTACTCGTCCTCATCCAGAAGATGTGGAGTTATTAAAGAAAGATCCTCTAAAGGTTAGATCTCTAGCCTTCGATATTGTCCTTAATGGGAATGAATTAGGAGGAGGATCAATGAGAATCCATGAGCCAGAATTACAACATCAGATTTTTGAAGTTCTTGGTATGGACGAAAAAGAAATCCAAATGAAATTTGGTCATCTTCTCAAAGCTTTTGAATACGGTTGTCCTCCCCATGGAGGATGCGCTATGGGATTAGATAGAGTAGTAATGCTTTTTGCAGATGAACCAAATATCCGAGAAGTAATTGCTTTCCCAAAAAACACTTCTGCCCAAGATCTCATGCTTGGAGCACCATCTGAAATGCCAGAGAAGGAAGTTGCGGAACAAAACATAAAAATAATGGAGAATGGAGAATAGTTTTTCACACCCGTGTATACGTCATTGCGAGGAGTCGATTAGACGACGTGGCAATCTATTTTCTTTTAAAAATAACAGATTGCTTCTCAGCATGCTTTTGGACTCGTTCCTCGTCTCAAAATCATCCCGATCGCAATGACGATGTTTTTATTTTTTTGCTTTTCACTTTTTTAACTAAAATACACAACATGGCTTCTTTAGATAAATATATCGGTCCGCATGAAACAATTCGTCTTAGTTTTGGGATGTCTATTCAGTTGTTTACTATGCAGATAATTTTTATTACTTTATTTTTTGTTGCTTTTGCTTGGTTTTTACAAGCTGTACCATATTTTGTTTGGATTATTACAGCTACTGGAGCGATTACTCTTTTTTACCGTTCTCATAACTTTTTTACTACTAAATATTTTGTGACTGAAGATAAGATTTATAAAAAGACGGGAATTATGTGGACGAAACTTCAATCATCTAAAGACGAGGAAATAGAAAACATAGAAGTAAGACAAGGATTTTTTGCTAAAATAGTTTTTAATATGGGAACTATTAATTTTAAGACGGCTACCACTGATTCAGAGATAGAACTTAAGAATGTTGCAGATCCTTTTAAACGCAAGAAACAAATAGAAGCAGTTTTTGCTCTTGCTTAAAGCCCTCTATTTTACTTGGCAGACTTCTATTCCGCCATCTTCTAGAATATCTTCCTCAATTACTTCTGGATATTTTTTTCTATAAACAACTCTATTTATTCCGGCATTAAGAATAAGACTGCTACAAATACGACAAGGATAAACAGAGGTATACATAGTGGTATTATTTAAGGCAATACCTCTTTCGGCAGCTTTGGAAATAACATATTGTTCAGCACAAAGTCCTCGGCAGACTTCTCGTTCGTGTCCTGAAGGGATTTTTTCTTTGGTGCGAATGCAACCTAATATTCGACAATCATATTCGTCATGGGGAATATCATTACAACCTTCGACTAGCACCTTTCCGTCTTTAACAATCATTGCTCCAATTTGGGCTCTGATACAACGAGATTTCTGAGCTAGCTCATCTAACTGTTTCATGAATTTATTATCTTCTGCTGTTATCATCAAGCTAATTTTACCATGATAATTTGGAGAAAAGAAGTTTCTTCATTAAAATTATCTTATGAAAAATAAAAACAAAAATATTCGTTGGGGAATTATTATTCCAATAGTACTAGTTCTTCTTTCTTTAGGCTGGATGTTTAAACTGCACGAGAATGTATTTAAAATGAGTGAAGAAGTCTCTCCGGAAGCATCTGCGGTACTAGAAAAAGAATATCCACTCTGGAGTTCTATGTATAAAGAAGAGGAAGAGTAAAAGAACTAAGACGATTTTTAGTTTTTGTATTTTTCGCAAAATTTATTTTTGTCTATTCCTGTATCAGATAAAATCCCCAAGATTGTTCCTGTTCGCAGTATTTCTTTTCCATGGATTGGAATTGTAGTTCATAAGTTTTTAAAATCATGTTTTACAAAGAAATGACTGCCACGAGTTCGAGCAACTATAAATCCTTCTTTTTCTAAAAATTTCAACATCTGCTTTCCTGAAATTTTTGGTAATTTAGGCATTAGCTGGAATCTTTAAATTTTGGATGCCAATAAATTTTACTTCCTCCTCTGGTTCTTGACCTTCTAAACACAAAAGAGCAACTTCTTCTAAGCGTTTATAAAGCTGGATTAAGGTTTTTGCTTGAGTACGACAACCATGTATATTTGGAATAGAACCCAAAAACCAACCTTCTTTATCTTGTTGAATGATAACTGCAAAATCCATGTTTAAATAATATCTTTTTAATCTTAAAAAACAATATGCCTCCTATTTCCTAGCTTTCTTTTTTAATTCTTCTATTTCATCTCGCAGGAGTGCGGCTCTTTCGAAGTCTAGGTTTTTGACGGCAATATCCATTTGACTGTTGAGTTCGTGAAGCATTTTTTCAATAGCATCTTTGTTTTTGAGTTTATCAAAATTACGAGGTTTCCCACCCGCTAAGTCTTTAGAAATATCTATGATCTCTTTAATAATAGTTTTGGGGGTAATGTTGTGTTTTTTGTTGTAAGCTTCTTGGATAGTTCTTCTTCGATCAGTTTCACTAATAGCTGCCTCCATAGCAGGAGTTTTTTTGTCAGCATACATAATTACATGGCCACTTACATTTCGAGAAGCTCGTCCAATAACCTGCAAGAGAGCATCTCGAGAACGCAAAAATCCTTGTTTATCGGCATCTAGAATACAAATAAGAGATACTTCTGGTAAATCTAGTCCTTCTCGTAAAAGATTAATTCCGACAACCACTTCTATTTTTCCCTGACGGAGTTCGGTCAGAATTTCTATTCTTTCCAAGGTTTCTATTTCGGAATGTAAGTATTTTGCTTTAACGCCAGATTCTATTAAATGTTCGGCTAAATCTTCGGCAGCTTTTTTCGTGACAGTTGTAATTAACACTCTTTCGTCTTTAGCAGTAATTCGTTTTACTTCATTAAGAAGATCATCTATTTGGTGTTTGGTAGGACGGATTTCAATACTTGGGTCTATTAGTCCAGTAGGACGGATAATTTGTTCGATAATTTCATCTTTTCGACAGTTAGCGTATTCATATTTACCAGGGGTAGCGGAAACATAAACAGCTTGTTTGATTTTATTTTCAAATTCGCTGAATTTAAGAGGGCGGTTGTCCTGAGAGGAAGGCAATCGAAATCCGTGTTCAACAAGAGTTTGTTTTCTGCTTAGGTTCCCATTAAACATTCCTCCAATTTGGGGAATAGAAATATGAGATTCATCTATGAAACACAAGAGGTCTTTAGGGAAATAATCTATTAAGGTTGTAGGAGGTTCTCCTTGATTTTTGCCTGATAAGTAACGGGTATAATTTTCTATTCCGTTAACATGTCCCATCTCTCTAAGCATTTCTAGGTCATATGTGGTTCTTTGACGCAGACGATGAGCTTCTAGATTTTTACCTTGTGCACTTAATTCTGCGAGACGCACTTCTAAATCTTTCGCAATTTCTTTAGTAGATTTTTCTATTTGTTCTTTGGTTGTTACTTGGTGTTTAGCAGGAAAGATTGTTACTTCCTTGTGTTCTTCGATAAGTTCCCCAGTGAATCCATCTACTTCTGAAATTTTGTCTAAATTGTCTCCCCAGAATTCTAATTGGTAAGCATTATCCGAATTCGGAGAGAAGATGGTTATAACATCTCCCAAAACTTCAAAGGTTCCACGAGAGAGATCGGTTTTAGTTCTTTCATATTGGATATCCACTAATTTCCGTAATAAATCATTTCGGACATAATCTTTTCCGCTTTTAATTTTTATAGCCAACTTTCGATAGGTTTCCACATCTCCTAGTCCATAAATACAAGAAACAGAAGAAACAATGATGACATCTTTGCGGGTCAGAAGATTAACAGTGGCGGCGTGACGGAACTTAGCTATTTCTTCGTTAATAGTGGCTTCTTTTTCTATAAAAGTGTCTGTACGGGGCATATATGCTTCTGGCTGATAATAATCATAATAACTAACGAAGTAACATACCGCATTATCTGGGAAAAACTGTTGGAATTCGGCACAGAGTTGAGCGGCTAAAGTTTTATTGTGTGCCAAGACCAAGGTTGGTCTTTGGGTTTCTGCAATAAGATTGGCCATGGTAAAGGTCTTACCAGTACCAGTGGCTCCTAGCATTGTTTGATGACGCAAACCATTATTTATCCCTTTAAGCAGAGTTTTAATAGCTTTTGGTTGATCTCCAGTAGGAGAGAAGTCAGAAACTAGACGAAATTTTTTATCACTCATGAAATTATTGTGCCGTAAAGAATAAGGGATTAGGGCTTTTTTGTCAAGATAAAGCGGACTAAAAAGACCCCAGTTTTTTAGAAAAGAAATTAGAAAAAGCACTAGAACAAAGGAAAAAAGAA
>CAYWLU010000039.1:0-8014 GCA_964459435.1 uncultured Candidatus Peribacteria bacterium | reverse complement strand
AAAATTCTTCAGCAACAGATTTGCCTTTATCTAAAACTTGTTTAGACATTTTTTTAGCGGTTTTTCTTTGTTTGTCTGTGGAGAAAAGGAGGGAAAGCACAGAGCCAACTGCTCCGCCGACAATTATACCAGTTAAGACACCACTAGATTTTTTCTTTTTATCGTTTGTTTCTTCCATTTTTAATAAATAATTCTTTTAATTATATCATTTTTAGCTTTCGTTGTCAAACTCTAAACGCAGTTTAGCACTAAATTTCTGTTTTAAGGTTTTGAGAATTTTATTAAAGCTTTGATCAATTTCTTCTTCCGTTAAAGTTTTTTCATTGGAACCGAATTCTAGGTGGAAGGCAATATTTTTTAAATCTTTACCGAATTTTTTATCGTCTTCAAATTCATCAAAAAATTCTATATGACGGAGAGAATCGGTTGATTTTCGCATTTCTTCTTGAATTTCTCCCATTAGAGTTTTCTTTTTAAGAACAATAGAAAGGTCTCTAAATACTGGGGGGAAAAGAGAGATTTTTTGATATTTGCGTTCAGCATTTCTAGATTGTTCTAAAAGTTTTTCTAAATTTATTTCTGCAAATACGAAAACAGAATTTTTGACTGGGTGTTTTGTGGGATGAAGAGTAGCAATGAGTCCAAGATGTTCGTTGTTTACGAAAATTTCGGCAGATTTAGCTGGGTTAGCATATGGAGGAAGCTTGCTCGCTTCTTTAAATTCGGCGGTAAGGTTTAGGCTATGAAAGAGTTGGACAAGATCTGATTTAAGAGCAAAGAATTTTTTATCTTCTAGATCACCACTTTTTTTGTTAACAGTTTCACTTAACGAAATAGCTAAATACAGAACTTCTTCTGGTAAGACCTCGTCTGTGCGTTTGTAGGTTTTTCCTAGTTCAAAAAAATCTAATTTGTTGTGCGTTCTCAGTTCTGATTCTATGTGTCTAACAATGTTAGAAACAAGAGTTGTTCTAAGCATAGCTTGTTCTTTTGACAAAGGATTTTCGACTAAGACATAGTTTTTATCTCCAGTAAAATTGGCGTCTTCATTATTAACAAAAGAGTAATTATAGACTTCCATGTAATTTCTTTCTTTCCAGAAATCTCGGATTTGCCATTCTAGCTTTCTTAACCAGTTAGTTTTTGGTGGATTAATAGGGAGAGCGGGAAGGTGGGCGGGTATATTATCAAAACCATAAAGACGGACAATTTCTTCAATAAGGTCTTCAGAAATAGCGACATCTTTAGTTGCTCTCCAGCTGGGTACTTTTACTTCTAACTTCTTATTCTTTTCTGTAACGGTAAATCCTACAGACTGTAATTTGTCTTTCATTTCTGTAGGAGTTAGATCTAGTCCAGAATGAGCTTTTACGTAATCTGGATCTAGAGTAATAGAGATGTCTTTTTTCTCTTGAGATCTTTCGTCAGTTAATGGCCCAGATATTTTAGCGGTACTAGGCAATTCTGGGGTATGAGTTACTGCAAATAATAGGGCAGTATCACACATTTCTGGATCGAGAGATTTTTCATAACGGATAGAACTGTCAGATCTAAGTCCAAGTCTAGTGCTACTTTTTCTAATTGCTGTTGCTTCCCAATTAGCACATTCCCAAATTACATCGGTAGTTTCATTTGTAACTCCAGAGAATTCTCCCCCCATAATTCCAGCAATAGATAAGGCTTTTTTCTCATCAGCTACCACTGTATCTGCAGGAGTTAGTTCATATTCTTCTCCATCCAAAGCTACAAGGATTTCTCCTTTATGAGCAGGACGAACAATAATGTCTCCTTCTACTTTGGAGGCATCAAAAACATGCATGGGTTGTCCCATGCCAAGTAATACAAGATTAGTAATATCTACCATATTAGAGATGGCCCGGATATCTAAGTTTTCTAATCTTACTTGGGTAGCTAAAGGTGATTCTTCTACCTTTATTCCTGACATATGTAAAAAACAGTGACGTAAACAGATATCACTTTTTACTTGGACACCAACTTTTTTACCAGAAGTAGGTATTTTTACTTTTGGTTCTGGTAGATTTAATTTGCGATTAAATATGGCAGAAAGTTCTCGGGCAAATCCAAAATGTCCCCAAAGATCTGGACGATGAGTAAGAGACTTATTGTCGATATCTAAAACAACATCGCTGAATTCTGGACAGATTTCTGGTAGAGATTTACCAATTAATTTGTCGTCATTCCAGCGAATTAAACCTTGGTTTTTCATCCCTAGTTCAGTATTATCTGCCACCATCCCTTCGGATTTTATCCCTTTAATTTCTGTTTTCTTGATTTCTATTCCAGATTTTAATTTAGCTCCTTCTGTGACGATGGGATAAATTTCTCCTTTTATGAGTTCGTGCACAGTTCCAAATATAAGTTGTTTTTTACCTAGAGAACCAAGGTCAAATTGTCCTACAGATAGTTTTTTAGATTCTGGGTGTGGTTTAGAATCCAAAAATTTACCAGCGTAAACTTTTTCAAAAAAAGGCTTTTGCATTTCAAACCCTTCTACTTCTGCGGTATGAAGAGTTAGTTTTTTTTCAATCTCTTCGGGTGTAATTCCTTTGAGATCGACGAGTTCGGAAAGCCAGTTTAAGGAAAGTTTCATGACAAAAAAAGTGTAGTCAAAAACAGATTTAAGGGAAGAGGGGGGGGTAATGAAGAATGTAGAATGAAGAATTGAGAATGGGATCCGTATCCTAGGTTGGAATTGGGTTAAACATACTTTGAATTTTTTTGAATACCCCCCAGTGTTTTCACTTTTTAGTCAAAGAAAGGCGGAATAAATAGGAGTAAATTCTACAAATTTTGCAGAGGTGTTCCTAGTTTTGTTTCTAGATTTTTTGCCATCTCCCAAATTTCACCTTTTTGTTCACTAGCAGGAGAGAGTCCGAGTTCGTTTCTAGCACAGATCATACCGTGACTATCTACCCCTCTAATGGCACGAACACTGATTTTAAAATCTGGAGATAATTTTGTTCCAACTGTCGCCACGGCCACAATTTGTCCTGTTTCGATATTTACTCCTCCACAAAGAATTTGTTCTATTTTTCCATTACCTAAGTCTGTTTTTGTGACTCTTACTTTAGTAATTTCAGGATCAGGATGAGCAGTTATTTCTAGAATTTTTCCCACAACAATGTGTTCGTCTAAATTTTTGATTACTTCTTTATCTTCTTCTGTTAAATCAAGAAGAATAGAAATATCTTCTTCACAATCACAAGAATTACACTGACAAGGAGAACAAGAACAATCTTCTGTTTTCTGCTTAGATCTGAAAAGTTTTTTAAAGAAATTCATATTATTAATTTTAAGAATCATATCATAAATTACTTTATTTTCCTACGCGAACATGGGGTAGCTGAGAACGAGTAGTTCTATTTCTAAACCCGGGTTTCAGGAAACATTTCCTTTTTATTTGAAGAATAGAGAGAGGTGAAGATTAGAGCTAAAGTTAATTCATTATATACAGGAAAAATTTGACATCACATCTGTAGTTACCCTATAATATAAGCAAGTAAAGACGAGAAGGGTCCCGAACGGAGAAATACCTAAGGCCCCCTTCTTTTTTTATATTCCAATTTTTTTTCGAATACTCTCTTTGTCTAAATTTACAAAATAGCGATGAGACATTTTTTTGTATAAAGAAGAAGCAAATTTCCAGTTAGGAAAAAGTATTTTTTCAAATCGTTGTTCTTCAATCAAAAAATCTACTAGCATTCGAAAATCTCCATCACCAGAGACTAAGATTATTTTTTCGAAGTCTTCTTTTTTATATAGTTTGCGCATTATATCGAAAATAATGTCCGAATCGACATTTCCTTTTTTCTTCGCTTCCATAGCAATATTATGTTTTCTGAAAACAAGAATAAATCCTGCTTCTTGAATTTTTTCGTACAAAGTACGGTTTTCTTCAAGCATGTAGCCAATATAGTAATATGCTTTCTTTATCTTATATTTTTCTTTCAAATATATACGAAATCGAAAAAAGTCTACTTTCCATGGGGTTTTAGATGAGTTAGTTCCCATATACAAGTTTTGTCCGTCGATATAAGCTATATTTTTTAGTACATCCATCTTTTTAAATATACCATTAACAACATATTTTGTTTGTCTGTTTTTTAAGAAATATTTAATATTGCGACTATAAAATAACGCAAAACAACTTTGTAAGCTTTGCTATATTTGTTCTTTCGTGAACATGGGGTAGCTGAGAACGAGTAGTTCTATTTCTAACCCGGGTTCTAGGAAATTTTGAACCCGGGTTTAGAAATAGTATTTCGGCAGAGAAGACGAAGATCTCCATGTGAACGAAAGGAAAAGAAAATGAAATATACAAAAACATCCGTTTTACGGATTTTTGCAGTAATGAAGTTTACTTTGCAATGGTGCCACGAGACAGATTTGAACTGTCGACCTCCGGGTTATGAATCCGACGCTCTCAACCAGCTGAGCTACCGTGGCTTACTCGCTAGAGGACTGCACTGGCTTGTGGATTGCTTTGCAATCAACTTGCCTTGTTCCGTCCTCGCTCGTTTTGCTCATACGGAGGTCTTCGGATTCATTAACGAGATTTCTCGATACACTCGAAATCTCTATTCATCCTTAGCTACCCCGTATTCGCAGGAAAATCTTAAAGAACATTTTGGAAGACTGCACTACCTCGCAAACCGCTATGCGGTTGGCTTGGTTTGTTCCGTCTTCGCTCCTCTTCGCTCACATGGAGATCTTCAGACTCACTCACGGAATTTCTCGATACACTCGGAATTCCTATTCGTCTTCAGCTACCCCATGTTCGCGGTTTTAAAAGATCTATATTTTAGAAGACTGCATTGTCTTGCAAACCGCTACGCGGTTGGTTCGGTTTATTTCGTCCTCGCTCCTCTTGTTCGTACGGAGGTCTTCAAGCTCATTTAACGCTATTGACTCGCTACACTCGTCAACAGCTATTCGCTTTCAGCTACCCCGTACTCACACGAAATTTTGAAGTTCTTCGGTTTCATAACGCCCTTCGTTCGCTACACTCACTCAGGACTATTCAGCCTGCGTTACCCCGTGTTCGTGTATTTAAAAACAACATGAGGATTCTATGGTTTCTCTCTTCTTGGTCAAATAAAAAATCCTAATGAGTATGAAATTGTAAGAGAAAAGTAATTACTCCAATTCCAAGTAACATTAGTAGAAACTGATAAAAACTCTGTTTGGGATTTTTTTCGTGATGTAATTCGGGAGATAGATCTACTAAAGCGATATATAGGAAACTGGCGGCAGAGATAGCCATAATATAAGGCACGGCTTCATGAATTTTTTCTAAGGCAAAATAAGCAATTATAGCTCCAAGTAAGGTACTTGACCCAGAAATAACATTGAGCATAAATGCTTTAGCTCTTGTGTATCCACTATGAAGGAGAATGGTAAAATCTCCTGTTTCTTGGGCAATTTCATGGGCAATAATAGAAACCCCAACTGCAATTCCGACAGGAATAGAGACAAAGAAACTAGCAGCAATAACCACCCCATCGACAAAATTGTGAAAAGCATCTCCTACTAAAATCATGGGGGCGGCAGTATTACAATGATCATCATGACAGTGTCTCCAAATAAGAAATTTTTCTAATATAAAAAATCCTAGAATTCCCAAAAGTACAGTTCCTAAAACATTAAAAGCACTGACATGGTCTAGGGCATGAGGAATTAATCCCAATAAAGCGGATGCTAGTAGTGTTCCAGTCGTAAAAGAAACGAGATACGGAAGAATTTTTTTTTGGGTGTTGTCTTTAAATAATAAGAGAATAGAACCCAAAAGGATGGCTCCAAGACTGCCCAAAACACTGAAAAGTAGAATCCAAAGGAATAAATTCATTTACCCTGGTTAAATAAGATTTAAAGACTGTAACGAATTAATTTTAATCATCTTATGCTTTTAATGGAAATTTTTTGTTTATTAACCTTTCTAAATCTTAATTTCGAAGAAATTATTTAACTGGGTGTATATTATAATGTAATAGCTAAAAAGGGTAAAAGTTAACCCATTCGATTTCACTCAGGGCAGGCAAGTAGAAAAGTTTTATATGTTTTAATATAAATAATATTTGTTTTTTTAAAGAAAATATGTTATAATGTCCTGATTTTAATGAAAAATTATGAAAAAACAAGAACTTGTTGTCTTAATTCAAAACTCTTCTTTATTGAAAACGGAGGAAGAAAAACAAGAATGGCTTGATGTTATTTTACCAAAATTAAGCGAAGAGGATTTGGTTAAAGTTGAGGGAATATTTGTTTCTGCCAAAAAAATGGAACAGGAAATTGAAAAAAAACGAACTAGTTTTTTGCAGGAAAAACTTGGGAAAGTAAAACAGCTTTATCAGAAGGCGAAAAAAGCAGTGCTTGTTCAAAAAGAAAAAAAATCTCTCCAAGAAGAACAACGGATTTTATCTGACTTAGAATCAGATATAGATAATCTGCCTAATTAATTAAAAAATGAAATATTTACAAAATCGGCTTTTGGAAAATGAAGACTGGGGGAGGTTTGTGTTTATGGTGGGGGATGTCAAATCTCAACCTTTGCATGATACTCTTAATCAGAATGAATCAGTAGGAATTATAGAGGTGAATCAAGGTGGTGAAGCAGATAAATATGAAGAAAAAATACTTGATTTTGCAAAAGGAATAGAGGAAACCTATAAAGATCTTCCAGAAGATGAACAAAAGAATATTATTAAAGAATTAAAAGCATTAGATCTGACGTATGATAATTTGGTGGAAAATGCAGTTTTTTCAGGTGGTGAGATCGACGAGAAAGAGGATTTGGAGTTACGCGAAGCTTATAAAGTTTTAAATACAGAATTAGGAGCAATAAAAGAAAAATATTTTGGATTAGAGTCTCGAGCAGAGCGGATTATAGATAGTGTGAATCTGGACGGAATAGATGCTCTGTCTCAGGTGAATGGACCGCTGAAAGAATGGTGCAAAAAATTAAAAGCAAATATTCCAGAGGAAAAGAGAGGAACTCCCGAGGAAGTAAAATATTCGAAGTATGTATTAGAAAAATTTCAAGAATTAGTTTCTTCTGCAGAAAGCACTGATGGAGAAATTAAATATACAGAAGCACAAGCAATAAGTAACTATATGAAAAGCTTACCTTCTTTTGAAGAATGGCAAAAACAAGCAGAAGCAGGAGCAGTAGGAACAGAAAGAACGGAAGCTTTAGAATTAGGTGATCAATTAAATCAGATTATAAATACAGTAAAGGAACCGAGTCTGACATTGTCGCAGATAGGACATACATTGGTAACGAAGATATGGTATAAAAAAGCTTTGAAGGGTATTCCAAGCGATGTAAAGAGTTTTGAGAAAAAAGGTTATTATAATTTTTTAGTAGAATCTTTTAATGAAAAAATTAAGGGAAAAGAGGGGAAGCAAATGACTAGCGATGAAGCAAATCTAATAAATACAGCAATGGATGCTTTGACTTTTGAAGATTGGCAAAAACAAGAAGAATTAACAGGAACAGAAGCAGAAACAGAAACAGAAAAACCAGAAGCAGAAGTACTAGGAACAGAAGTACCAGAAGAAAAAAAACAAAAAATAGAACGAGTTGATAGTCTCGAAAAAGTTGAGGGTAAAAATTGGCACAAAGATGTTGGTGGAATTGGAGAAGACAGAAAAAACTATCGTATAAAACATTATGCAAAACGAGTAGAAAATATGAATCTAGCCGATGGAATATCTCCAATTACTGATTTTGCTGAACAAACAATTTCTAAAGAAGGTGGTTATTTGTTTGGAGCGTTAGTGAGGGGATTGGGAGGAGAATGGAATAATGCGCCCAAAAAAGGAGAAAGAGCTTTTGCAAAAAATTCAAACGAAGTTAAACAGGCTTTTCTTATTTTGAAAAAATTATCAGAAGAAGGTGTTAATGTTGATAAATTCAACCCTGAAGATAAAATAAAAATTGAGGATGGAGTGTTTAAGGTTAATGGAGAGCAGAAAGGGGAACTATTATATGAAG
>CAYWLU010000038.1:0-8263 GCA_964459435.1 uncultured Candidatus Peribacteria bacterium | reverse complement strand
TCTCACCCCGACCAGAAAAATTCCGATATACCCAAAGGGTATAGCGGAATTTTTCTCATTCGCGGAGCGAATAGGACTCGAACCGATAAGAGGTTCGCATTTTTTCCCCGAGCGAAGCGAGTGGATGAAAAAATCTTTCGTTCCTGTTAATAAAACGGGATAAGAAAAATCCTCTCACCCCGACCAGCGAAAAATCGATGTCCCCAAAGGGGACAGCGGTTTTTCGCTCTGACAGAAGGTCAGAAAGAACGAGAACCTCCATATTTTGCGAAGCAAAATGAGGTTCGATAGATATCATATAGACACTAAAGAAACTTAGATTAATAATAAATTCATGAGAGACTTTACAGGAGTAATCATCGAAGAAAGTTTGCGTGATAAGAGTGTTTTAGATGAGGTAAAGATAATAAAAACAGAAGTAGAACCAGTAACAGAAAATCACGAAACATCGCATGTAAAGCAATGGACTATGCATACGGTTGAAGTAAATTCAGAGGATGCTGAAAAAGTTGCAGAACGGTTAAGTAAGTCGCTTGAAGGAAATAAAGAGACTGGATATTGGTATGCAGATTACAAGAATTACGAATTAGCTTACATTATTTTCCCAAACAAGATTTTTAAAATTTCAAGAGGGGATTTAGCGAGATTTCAAGAAGCAAAAGAATATGGTATTTCTCTTGGAATTCCAGAGTATCAGGTAGATTTTTCTTCTTAATGGTAGATTCTTTTTCAAGAAAAGTGTTTAAATTGTTTGACACGGCATTTCGGAATTGGTACAATATTATCGTAATTCCGAAATGCCATGAAGTATAGAGAAATTCTTATTGAACAGCTAAAAAGTTTCCCTTTTTTTGATAAGGGAACAATTTGTCAATTGAGTGAGCAGTATGAACTCAAACAAAATACAATAGACTCTTATATTAGGTGGTCTTTGAAATATGAATATCTTATTCAGTTAAAAAAAGGAATGTATGTTACTACTGATTTCTTTAAAAAAAATCAGAATGATATTTCTTATACATTTTATCTAGCGAATATCATGCGAAGTCCTTCATATGTGACTTCTTGGACAGCCTTGCAGTATTACGATCTTGCCACAGAAACTATTAATATCAATATATCAGTGACTCCGAAAATTACAAAAAATTATACCAACAAAGTTGGAAATTTTAGATATCATTCTATAAAAGATGAACTTTTTTCTGGTTTTTATCTTGTTAAAGGAACTTCTAATTTCTTTATTGCTTCTCCTTCCAAGGCACTTTTTGATCTTATTTATTTTAAAACTCATCAGCTTAAAGGGATGAGTCTTGAAAAGGTAGAAGCTTTAATTGATGATTTGCGGATTGATATTGATGAAATGGACAAAAAAGAGCAGAATAATTTCTACAAAATTATAAAAAATTATCTCAAATAAAATGGTTAAACAGATTCTCGTTACCTTAAAGCAAAAACTTAAAGATCTTGTAGAAGAAGGATCTACGGATGCGGAAATATTACGCAATGCTGTAAAAGAAGAACTTCAGTATTATGTCCTGAATTTTATTTATCATCATCCAGAATATAGCAAATGGATTATGTATGGAGGTTCTGCCCTTAGAATTTGTCATGGGCTTAATCGCATGTCTGTTGATTTAGATTTTGAGATTGCAGAAGAGTGTACGGAATCGTTTTTAAATAAACTTAAAAATGAAGTTAAAAAATATTTTTTAGAAAATTATGATTTAGGGGGGGATATGTTGGATATTAAGATTGTTAATAACAGGGGACTTTTGTTGCGATTTATAATTGGAGAAGAATTAGGAATTAAGCATCATTCTAAACAGGTTCATGTCAAAATTGATCTAAATTATTTTGTTATTCCTAACACAGTTACAGAAAGAATTCCTATCAATAAAGATCAGCTTTCTTTCGTGATAAAAACTTACAATATGTCTAATCTTATGGCGAGTAAAATTGCTGCAGTACTTTTGAGAGGAGTACGAGGTGTTGGTAAGGAATTATACGAAGAAAAGGGGCGAGATATTTATGATTTACTATGGTACATGGAAAAAAGGATTATTCCTGATTTAGATTATTTAGTTGCCAAAAATGTTGATATTACGGATTTGCGCACTCTTTTTGATAGATTGACCTTACAAATGAACAAAGTAAGTGAAGAAAATTTAAAACAGGATTTGATATCGCTTTTTGATAATCAGATAGTCATTAAAAATTGGTTGCAGAACTGGAGAGGAACCTATTTAAGATTAGTAGAGGCATATAATATTCATACGGTTACGGATTTACATGAGATAGTTATTGAGAAGAATTCTCGTAATAATGTTTATTCATTTTGTTTTTCTTATGATACAGAGGAAAAACACGAGGTAAGAATTATTTATTCTATTAGCAATCACTGGTTTCATTTTAAAGAAGGGGAAATTTTAACAAAAATAAACAATTCTTTGATACCATTGATTAAGTCTATAACAGGAAAAGAAGTAAGTGATCGACTGAAGCAATATGCAACACTTTTTTATCAGAAAAATATCGGTTATTTAAAGAAGACAAATAATATTGTGTTAGGAAGCACAATGCGAACAAAAACTATTCGTATGACTGCTGATAGTCTTAACCAAAAAGAACAGATTGTGCTTAATCGTTCTGTCTTGCTTTCCTGTGAGCTAGAAGATTTACTGAAATAAAATATAGGTAAATTTTTTAAATTTTGATCTAAATAAGCAACCAAATCAACTTGATTTTTATCTATTAATAAGCCAAAATCCGCGCCGATGAAGAATAATCACCACAAAAAAGGAGGCGACCCAAAACAGGTATTTTTTATGGGATTTATTCTTTTTGTGGTAGGAATTATTGGTTTTTTCTGGCTAACTGGGTTTTTCCAAAGAGGAAAATTGGATCAGATTTTTCCGGCAGATACGGCTATTTTTACGGAAATAAAATTAAATTCTTCTTCTCTCAAGAAATTGAAAGCACTTTTTCCGGAAGCAGATTTAGAGGCTTTGGGGAATGATTTAACTGGAAATCGTTTTGATTTAACAGAAGATTTTACTTCTTGGATAGGTAATAGAGCAGGATTAGCTATTTTTCCAAACAAAGAATTTGTAATTGCGGCTAGTTTTAGAGACAAAATTAAAGCTAAAAAGTTTTTGGATAAATTTAAATTACCAGATGAAGAATTTAATATTGAGAAAATAGAGGGAGCGGAAATCTGGACTCCTAAATTTTCTTCGCAAGTAGCTTTAGGGTTCTATCGTGGGTATTTGCTTTGGGGGTCATCTGAAGGGGTATTGCGGAGAGTATTAGAGTCTGAAGATAAAATAGCCGATCAGAAAAATTACCAGAGCGTAGAAAGAGATTTACCATCGTCAGGAATCTTATCTTTGTTTATTGATTCAGCGGGAGCAATAGACCTTTTAGCTTCTTCGGAAAGCTTGGTGGCTAAAAGGCCTTTAATGGAAGCTTTCTTTCAGACACTTCCCGCTCTTGGAATAAGTGCCAAATTAAAGAACAAAGGTCTTTTTTTACAGGCTAAAGTTTTGAGTAAAGAAGGAGTTTTTCAGGAAAGAAAAATATCTAGGACAGATAATCTGATGCCACAGCTTGCTCAATTTGCACCGCGAGACACACTTTTCTTTATGAATGGTTCTGACTTATACGGTAAATATTTACACACTAAAAATTTCTTAGAAGCTTTTCATCCGCAATTTTCTATTATTTTTGATGGTATTCTGCGGGCTAATTCTCGCCAGATTTTTGGTGAAAAATTCGATTTTGAACAAGATTTTTTGGCTCACATGCATAGTCAATATGCGGTTATCTTAGATTTTCAAAATTCCTTGAATCCTTTTGTGGATCTGACACTTATTACTGGTTTCGGTAGTCCAGATAACGAACAAAATCTTTCTCAAATACAGGATGTTATTCATTTTGCTCAAGGTCAATTTTCTGCTGAAATAAAAGAAGTGGAGCTTTTGGACGGGACAACTAGACAAGAATTAGTTGCGAAAGACACAAAAGATATTCCGATAGAAAAAGTAGATTACCAAGGACAGACCTACTTTACGGTAAAAAATAAATTAGCGGGAGGTAAAGAATTTTCATATGCTTTTGCAGAAGGATACTTTATTTTTTCTACTCATGAACAGGGTGTAATTTCTACTTTATCTGCTTATTTAAATAAAAATTCTTTAGCAGAAAATGAAGATTTTAGAAAAAGTGTTCTTTTTGATTTTTCTCCTTCAGAAAGTTATGGATTCTTTAATTTTTCTAAGCTTTCTTCGGCCTTAGAGCTTTTGTATGGAAGCAATCAAAAAGGGGTATTGCTTAGTGAATTTTTGCGAACAAATCTCAGGAATCTGAGTTTTGCTCGTAAGGTTTTTCCTACGGAGATTTTCTGGACAGGGCAGGTATTTGGAAGGTAATAATTTTCTGTTATAGTTATATTAAGATGTTTAGTTTGTTAATTTCTTTAGCGGTGGCTTCTAGTGTTGGAATAGGAGAATTAGCTATTCCTATGGAACAATTAAAAACAATAGGAAAATTAGAAATAAACACAGAATTATTTACTAAGCGTCCAGCAGAGAAAAGAACTAAAAACATAGTAAAGGTTAGTATTCCATTAGAGATAGAGGAAAAAGGATTTTCTTTGCGAGAAAAACAGGAAATGAAAACAGGAGACTTGTTTAAAGCGGTAATTATGAATAAGAAAACTCAAGAAATTTTTGTGGAAAGTAATATTTTACAGGTGGAAGAGTAGGAAGGTAATCAATCTTCAATCTTCAATCTTCAATCTACAAACTTCAATTAAGGATAAGTATTATATTATAATATGCTAAAGAAAGCTAAAAAGTCAAAAAGCTGAAAAGTTTAAAAGAAAATCTAATAGCTAACAACTAATAGCTAATAACTTATTTTTTTGTATAATTTTTTTGATGAAATTTACAGGACGAGTAATTAAAGGTAATCAAATTGGTACTAAGTTTGGAATTGCTACGGCTAATTTAGAAGTTGGAAATGATTTGGATTTAGAAGAAGGCGTATATTTTGTTTTAGTTAGAAATAGGGTTCTGCAGAACACTAGTTCAGGAGCTTTGTTCTACGGTTCAAAGAAGACTTTTGGAGGAGAAAGAACTATAGAGGTACATATTTTAGATTTAGAAGAGAATCTATATGATCAAGAATTGGAAATAGAAATATTAAAAAGAACTAGGGATGTAGAAAAATTTAAAAATGCAGAAGATCTTTTTATACAAATAAAGATAGATATTATTAAAACTCGGAAATTTTTTATTAGGAGAGATCTTTTTGAGAAATGGAACAAAGTTTCAAATGGTGATTCGATAAATATGACGGAGTTATTGAACAAAAAATTTGTTCAATATGAAAAATTTAAAAAAACAAAAAAAGTTTTTGTTTATGCCCCTACGGGGTTTGAGATTCCTTTTGTGCAAAAAATGTGTAAAAACTTTCCAGATAAAAAGTATTTTTTTCCAAAAGTTATAGAGGATAAATTAGAATTTTATGAATCGAAATTTGATGATTTACAAAAAGGAAATTTTGGTCTTTTTGAGCCATTAAATGGACAACGAGTATTGCCAAACAAGGAAGACCTTATTTTTGTTCCCGCAATAGCGGTAGATAAAGAATTAAACCGTTTAGGCAGGGGAGGGGGATATTATGATCGTTTTTTGAAAGATGTTTCTGCTTGGAAAGTTTCAGTTGTTCCTGAATTTGCTTATATTTCTAAAGTTCCTATAGAAAATCATGATGTGAAGATAGATGAAGTGATTGCAATGATTAATGATTAATGAGTAATGAGTAATGAGTAATGAGTAATGAGTAATGAGTAATGAAGAGCTCTCTTTATTGAGATGTGATTTTGTGGTTCCAGCAGGTTGAACAAAAAATGTGTTCAATTAGGTAAAGTAAGAACCTACTATATTTGGTATGATCGGATATAGTAAGGAACGGCAAAAGATTATTACTTTTTAGTTTTTTGTATACTTCCAGTATATATCTAATATCTTCTTTTTTTCTAGTTTGAAGATTGAAGTTTGTAGTTTGATTTAACTACTTTTTCAAAAACTTACTTACCGCTTTGGCTACGGATTCAGCTTGTTCGATAGTAATACCGATTTCGGCTAAGTCTTTGGCTTTTAAGCCTTCAAATTGTTTGATTTGAGAAAGTCCAAGGTCTTTAAGAATAGCAATGACTTCTTCATCTACACCTTCTAGACGGTCAATAGTAACTTTTTCAGAAACTTCCTTAACAACTTTTTCTTTAGTAACTTGTTTAACAGCAGATTCATCTTCTTCAATAGGGCCATCAAAGGTGATGACATCTACTTGCATATTGATTAGATGACCAGCTAGACGAACATTTTGTCCTCCTCGACCAATAGCAACGGCTCGTTCTTCTTCTCGGACAAATATTTTTACTCGTTCGTCGTTTTGAGCTCCTTTAAAGAATTCTACTTTAGCTATTTTTGCTGGCGAAAGTGCTGCTACAAGAAGTTTTTTAGGATCATCGTAATATTGGATAATATCCAGTCTTTCGTCTCCTACTTCTTCCATTACTGAGTTAATTCTAGATCCTCGTTGTCCAACAAAAGCTCCTACTGGATCAATAGAACCATCGTCAGAAGAAACCGCTATTTTACAACGGACACCTGGTTCTCGAGCCATTTTAGCTATATAGACTAATCCTTCTCTCATTTCTGGAATTTCTTGTTCAAAAAGAGCTTCAATAAAATCGTTAGTAGCTCTAGTTATTCTTAGTTGTGGTCCCTTAGGGGTTAGTTCTACTTTGTCCAAGTAGACTTTCATTCTTTGTCCAGTAAAGTAGTTTTCTTTAGGAATTTGATCTCTTAAATAAAGCATGGTTGTGACACCATCTATATCTAATAAGGCACAATCTCGATCTACTTTTTGAACACGAGTTGTTAAAAGCTGTCCTTCTCGGTCAGTGAATTTTTTAAATAACATTTCTCGTTCTGCTTCTTGTAATTTTTGATTCATAACATGTTTAGCAGTTTGAGCGGCAATTCGACCAAAATCTTCGTGTGGTGGAACTGGAACAAAAACAGATTCGCCAATTTTAGCGTCTGGTCTGATTTTTTGTGCATCTTTTTCTGTAATCTGAATTTCTACATCTTCTACTTTTTTTACTACTTCCCGAATTTCGAAAATACGCATTTCGGAAATATCATCCCCTAAATGAACTTGGATTTGTTGTCCCGCAGTTCCAAAGTCTTTTTTATAGGCAATAGCAATGGCATTTTGAATAGCCTCGAGGACAATTTCTTGATCGAGGTTCTTTTCTGCACAGAGCTGGTTAATAGCAGCTTGAAGACGACTTTGCATGTGAAAATAATTAAAGGTAAGATAACGCTAGGCGTAGAAAAAAATCGACGATTTCTAAATTGAAATCATCTTAATTTCCGAAAACAGTTTGTCTTTTTATGGACAATTGTCAAATTTTTATCAAAAAAGGCTTGACAAAAATATGAAAATCATTATTTAATAACCAGTTTCTTGATAATATTTAAGGATGACAAATAATCATATAGAAAAAGCTGAAAATTCAGATGTAAAAACTTTTTTTGAGTTTTGTGAGGGCAAAACAATAAAATTTGAAGAGGGCTTTGCTACTATATCTTCATACGAACAAAACCGTTATGAAAAATATTTAAAGAATTTTTTTGGTTGTATAATTATAAATTGGGAAAAAGAACAAGTTATTATAAACGATTCGACTAATAAGATTATTGAAATGGAAAAACTTTCTTTTGGTGAATTTGTAGATTATTACGATAAAGGATTTTTTAGTTTAAAAATTAATGAAGAGGTTCCTCCGTTGCCAGTAGAGTATTCTCCTTTGTATGAGCTTGATCCTAATAAAACAGGAGCACTTAATTCGAATCTTACTTCTTTAAAAGTTACTGGTTCTGATGGCAAAATAAAAGAATTAATGGGCGGAGTGGGAATTAAGATTACTAAAATATTAAACGATAAAGATGTTGTTAAGATTTATGATGAAACAGGTGTTTTGATAGGGACTGCTAGTAAAAAAGCTGTGAAGGATCTAATGGAGGGAGATGTCGGGTCTAAAGATGATGGAGGAGTTTCATATCTTCAGAAAGCAACGAAAAGAACTAGAATATTACCAGAAGGAATAAAAGGAGTGGAAAAAGTTGATGATGATGGCATATAGAAAAAAAAGTGGGGGGTAAAATTGGGCATTAGAACAGTTGAGTAT
>CAYWLU010000037.1:7076-8413 GCA_964459435.1 uncultured Candidatus Peribacteria bacterium | reverse complement strand
CTTCTCTTTCCCATCTGTTCCAGGGATAGTGAAAATCTGACGATCAATAGTTGCAGCTCTAGCGACAAACCCTCCTGCTTTTTCAGCGGCACCTTTAACATGGTTAATAATTGTTTCGCCTTCACTTCCTTTCACTGCCCAAAAAGCTGCTGTCCAGAAGACAATTACCGTGGTTATCTGCCATAAAAGACCATATCCATTATTACTAAACTGACCAAGTGCAGGACCAAATTCAAAGAAATTTCCGCTATTCTGCGGAACAACATCAATCATCGCTGCAATCATGATAAAACTCACCGCAAAAGCTGCAGCAATCTTTAAAGGCATAATAAGGTTAGTAACTACTTTACCTCCCAAATCCCCTCCTTGATCACCAAAACCCATAATCCCTGCCGCCACCAATAAAGGAGAAAAAACCATTGCTAGCCATAAAACTACCATTCTAAATAGCAAAGCTATGAAAACGGCAATAAGTGCTACTACATAAGCCATAGCTAAAATTCCAGAAAAAAGTACATTAGTTATCACTCCTGTCCATGAATCAAGTTCTGCCGCTAAAGCTGGCAATTGTTCTAATTTTTGAAAAAACACTCCAAAAGCTAAAAACAAATTGTGAGCCGTCATACTTTTTGATTCGTTGATAGTAAAACCATCTAGGTCTTTAATTCTAAAAAGACAATCACTTTGACTTGAGATGTTCGCCCCCTTATTAGGAACCCCTTCATCCTTGAAAGAATCTTTACATAAAAGATAATTTATTCGCGTATAAAAATACTGACACGAAGCTTCTCCGTTTCTTGGGTCTTCATCCTCCCCCTTTTCATTTTCTTCACTAACCCCACAACGCATTCCTTTGCCATTGATACCTTGCTCTAACAATTTTTTTACACTACCCGCCCCCTTTGTTTCTAAGGCGGTTTGTGGGATAGATAAAAGCGTTATTGTCCCAACATGGACAGCATCGATCAACACTCTAAATCCTAATAAAGAAAAATTAACTGCAATAAGTGCAAAAATAATTTTTGGTAATTTCTCTTTAATCGTCCAACTTCCCCCATCACCAAAATTAAATAAATTAGAAAAAGCGAGAAAAAGAAGTACTAAAACAAATCCTACATTAGTAATATTTCGTATAATTACCCACATCGGTCGAATAGCTTCCATGGGCGTAGCTGCGGTCAAAAACTCGGTTCCAAGCAAATCTCCACCATAATTCAGTAAGAGCAATGACAAAAAAGTAAAAAGGTTCACAAAAACTGATAGCAACTGAGCAAATCCCTTTAAAACATCATTATCTCCCACATCTGCTCCTGCCGCCAAAACTAAATTTGGATCAA
>CAYWLU010000037.1:0-6976 GCA_964459435.1 uncultured Candidatus Peribacteria bacterium | reverse complement strand
TTTTCATTATATTATAATATGCTATAGCAAGCTCAAAAGTTTAAAAGTCGAAAAGCTAAAAAGTCTAACAAATTGCCATGCCCCACTAAAGTGAAACTCGTAATGGCAATGGCTGACTGTGATTGAAGTTTATTTTTTTTCATTTTTAAATGTAAGTTATTAATTTTCAAGTTTATCATAAATATTTAAAAGATCGTCAACTTGGGCATATATTGCCTTTAAACGTTCACCATTTTTTTCTGGAATTTTCTTAAGATACTTGAGTTCATTTTCATGAACTCCTAAAATTTTCATGTTATCCAAAAGACCTTTGTGTTCTCGTCCCCTTAATAAAGTATTAGTAAACCAACGTAAATACTTACTTCCTCCTCGCATATTTTTTCGTTTTTCAAGATGTTTCTTAAATTTTTCAGCATTTTTTGAAAATTTTCTTAAGCCATTTCCAATTCCAGCAAAAACAATAAAGAAACTATTTCTTATCTGATATGCTTCTGTTTGTTCAGCTAAAAATTTATCATATTCTTCTCGAGCACCTTTAAACATTTTTAAATTAGCAAATGCCTTAGTTCTTTTTTCTGTTGTTTCACCTGTTCCTATTGTTTTCTTAACAGCCAGAGAACCTATTTTCGATGAACGATAATCACTAACCGTAACTCCAGCATCTTTAACACATTTCCAAAATTCACCTTGAAGTTCTGCTATATCGGAAAGTTTTGAAGAACCCACTTTGTTAACCCAACCTGGAGGTTTTTTCATTTCCTTAAAAATCTTAGTCCATTGGTCTTTTTTAATTCCTATAATCCCTAAATAACCTTTTTTTAATTTTTTTACCTCTTTTTTATGAAGAACACTCATGTTTTCTAGTTCTGCTAAAATCTGTTTCCAATGTCTTTTTCCTATTTCTTCTCTATCAAGTAAAATCACTAATTGTCGATTAGCTTCTTTTCTTTTCTTTTCATATTTTCCTTCAGGGGTTTTCTTATTTTTTTCTTTGCTTTTTTTGTCTCCTAACAGAAATTTACTCGTATAAAAAGTTATTATACCAATTCCCCAAGCAATAAGACCTACCACAGCACCTCCTTTTATTAAATCACTTTTCTCCATACCATACCGTATTCCCGCTGGTTGCTTTTGCAAAGCTCTCATGATTTTAGGGTCTTGTTCATTAAATTGAGGAAATATTTTTCGCAATTCTTGAGTTGTATAACCTTGTAAATTTTTAAATTTTTCCGGAAGACTAACTAATTGATCAGCAGTCATTGTTTTCTGATCTTTTTTAGATTTGATCATTTCAGTAAAATTCTCAATAAACTTGGTTCTTTCTGTGTCTGAAGCTTTAACCATAAAATAATGAAACAAATAACCAGCCTCTGCAGTAAGCAAAGATGTCCTAATTTTTTGAAAAACTTCCGGTGGCCAATCTTTCCATTGGTCAAGATTTTTCATTTGTTCTATCTCCCCTTTAGAGAGATGTGCTGAATCAAAACCTTTCAAACAAAATTTAGCCGAAGTTATTATTTCCTCTGAACTTAATTGTTCTTCTTCTTTTGAGTTCGAACTTTTTTCAAAAACCTTAGCAAAAATTGGTCGAAGTTCATTTGGGATAAGTTCTGGTTTTTTTTCTAATACATCAATTCCTTGATCATAAAACCCAGAAATTTTGTCTCGCAACCTTTCGGAAGATAATTTATTCGTCCGTAAATAATCTTTAATATTACCAATATTATCAGCATCCCCATGAATAACATCTACTAGTGTTTTTTCTATTCTAGAAACACTACCAAAAACTAATTTCCCCGCTCCCTCGAGACCTATTTCGACCGCTTTCATCCCCAAAACTGCACTTTTAGGAATTAATCCGGCACTTACTGCCGCAATTCCAGCGGCAAGAAGTCTGCCTCTCCCTGGACCTAAAAATATTGAAGCTACATACCAAGAAGAAATTCCTAATCCTGTAGCATTACGAACTCGTCTTTCTACAGGAGTTGTCTTCATTCCTTTCCAAGTATCCTTACCTAATTCCCCGAATCCTTCTCCTGTTTTTATGGTAAAATTTTTCAATTTTTCCCAATAGTTAAAATCTTTTTTGATATATCTATCAACTTCCTTGTTTACAGAACTAGTAAAAGTTAATAATTCATCCGTTTTCCCTTCTTTTTGCAATTTCTGAACCTTATTAGCAAAATATTCTTGGGTCATAGGAACTTTTTTAGGAGTTCCATCTGGTGCTGGCATTTTCTTTTTAGCAATTGCCGTACTTATAACTATTTCCAATCCTTTATGTTTAGTACTAATGGCAGATACTATTCTCTGTGCTTCTTCTGCTCTCATTTCCTTACTAAGATTCTCTAAATCAGATTTCGTGCTACCTTTCGCTATTTCCTTAGCAAAATCTTGTGCAGAATAAACATGTTTTTCAATACTCATTTTTTATAATTTCAAAGCACGGATCCAAAGATCCACAAGTCCTTCCTTTTTTCCTTCTAATTCTTCCAAATCTATTTTATTAAAGTTAGATCTGAAAAATTCTGGATCATATTTTCCCATTTGAAGAGAAATTTTCTGTTCTCCTCTAGTTTCTGCTAATTGCAAGTTAACCACGGAAACAGTTTCATCATATACAAACCAAAATCCCGCCAACTTCTCTCGTGGCAAAAATTTCTGATCAATAAAAATTCCTTTTTTCAAAACTCTAATCTGATGTTCTTTGTCTCCCTGTCGATGAACATAAAAGTAAACAGCCACTGCTATAAAAAGCGTAAAAGCCATAACCCAATCTCCAGACAAAAGTGCCCAAAGACCACTACCAAAAAAGATTAAACAAAAAATAACAATCCATGCCCAACCCCGATTATGTGGATGATAATCGAAAGCCGTCCAATCAAAGATTAGTTGTCCAAGATCGAAAGCTTGCCTAGTGTTTTCTTTTTTCATTTTTTAATTCTAAAAAATCTAAGAATTATACCATAAAAAAAGCTTTTTATCAAGGGAAAAAGCTTTATTAGCCATTAGCCTTTAGCTATTAGCTAGAAGAAATTTATTACTTGTAATCTTGTCCCATGTCCCTTGTTATCTTCTAAACAGCATATTATAATATAACGCCCATCCTTAATTGAAGATTGTAGATTGAAGATTGAAGATTATTTATTCTTCATTACTCTCCCTCCGTAGGAAGAGGTTCTGGTTCAACTGGTTCTTCTTCATCTACTGGAGGAATTTCTGCCTTTGGTTCTTCTTCTGGTGGAACTTCCGGCTCCGGAACAGGATCTGGTTCAGGTTCTATAGCTGGCTCTTCTTCAACCGGAACTTCAGGTTCTACTAATATTTCAGGCTCTACCGCTTTTTCTTCTTCCACTGGCAAATCTTCTTCTGGTGGTATAATTTCTGGTTCAGGTTCTACAACTGGTTCTGGCTCTACTTGAGAAAGTTGAAATGCTGTCTGGAATTCTGTTAATTTTGTTCCAAATTCTTCCCAAGAATTAGTAGTAGTCATAGCTGTTTTAATATTATCAAAATAACCTTCATCATCTCTACCTTGGTACATATACTTAGTTTCATTCCAATATAAATTCTCCTGTTTGGCTTTTTGATTAAAATGACGAATAAGAACTTGAGAAACATATTTCCGATCTGCAGAAGTATTTACCTGTGAAGATTTTTCGAAAAGATCCAAAGCAGAATCTCGAACTTCAGAGAAAATAGGGCCTTTCTGTACCTCTTTTCCATTAAGACGCTGAATAATCATATCGGCATTTTCTGCCCCCTGAAAAATATGAACTAAATTACAACTAAATTCATCTTCTCGCTGTCCTTCTACTAAATAACTATCCACATCTAATTCTTTCCATGCAGATGGAAATTCTTCTGAAAAACTAGCTGAAATAGTCCTGACTATTTCTATTCTTGCCCCCTGATCTTTTTGTTTCCTTCGTTCATAACCACAAAGATTACTTACTTGTCCGAAAATTTCTGCTCTAAAATCTAAAAATTTAGTATCAAAAATCTCTGCAAAAGCATCCTCTATCTCCCCTTGATTTATCTCTGTATCAGTTGGTTGAATTATTACGGGAAGATCATTTGGTTCTGATTCCGAAGGCTTAGAAACAACTGGCGTAGTAGATTGTCGTTCTATTTGTTTTCGAACAACCGCTAAAACTCTAGAAGCAGACTCTGGTGCTTTTTGGACAATAAAACTCTGCACAATTTCATTTTTAGCTTCATCCTTAGGATTAGCCGCAATAGCTGCAACTGCAATTTTAATATCTTCTTTAGTTAACACTTCTGGTGGTTCATAAAGAGACAATGTTACCCCTTGCACTTTATCTGCCGAAACAATCAAAGGCTTAACTTGAAAATTCTTGGTTGATTCTAAATCTAATTCTTCCACTTTATTCCCAGATTTAATAAGATCTCGAGCCAAACTAGAAGTAGAACTTAAATAAAGATCTTTAGTTAATAACAAAAAAACTCTTTCTGAATTCTGATCCAAGATCATAACATTCGCCCCAATGGCTAATTCTGATCCCTCAGTAGCTAATTCATAGGCAAGTTTTTCTACTGGAACACCTGTTTCAAAAGCAATAAGTTCATTAATCCCTTTTATTTCTCCTGCTTGACCAATAAGTCTCGCCAACACCGGTTTTGCTCCTCCAAAGCCAGCTGGAATTTCAGGAAAAACATACCAAGAATAAGTCATTGTCCAAGGTAAAATTAAAACCCAAATAACAATTTCAAATTTCTTCCAAAAAAGTGTTTTTTCTCTTTTGGTTGGTTTTTTATTTTTCTTTAATTGAATTATTTTTTTTACTCCCAGAAAAAACAAAATTGGAACCATAGTAATAATACCGAAAGTAAATCCCACAAACATATACCGCAACTTAACTAAATCAAATTCAGCAATTCCTAATTTTCGAAGATAAATATTGAAAATAGCAGTTCCAATCACATAAAAGATAACTGTCAGAGTCACAAAATATTTGGCTCCTTTTTTTTCTAGATATTCATCAATTTCATGCATTTTTTTCTTTTAATTGCGACAATTTTTTAACTTATTTGAGAAAATAATGCAAAAAAATATTTGTCATGCCAGATTTATTCTGGCATCTAACCATGAAATAAAGCAGATATTTAATTGATAACTAGATCCCGCAATAAATGCGGGATGACACAGAATTTTTAGATTTTTCTTTTTTTAACAGTTTTCTTAACTTTCTTGTCTAATTCATTTTTAAAACTCTTAACTTTCTTCGTAGCGGTTTTCTTCATAGTAGTCCCTTTTTTTATAGCTTTTTTCTTTAACTTAGTAGCCGTCTTTTTAACCTTTGTTCCCTCTTTCACAGCCTGACTCTTTAATTTTACAGCTGCTTTCTTGACATTAACTGACATCTCTTCTAATTCCTTCCCTGCTACTTCTGCAGCATCTTTTCCTAATTCTTTCACCTTATCCACAAAAACATCAAATTGTTCTTTTCCGCTTTCTAAAACCTTTTGTAGTTCTTCTGAATCTTTAGCCCAATCAGAAAAAGAGCTTAAAGCTTCTTTATCTACACTCTTTAATTCCTTAAAAAGATCTGTAGCTGGACTTTTAGATTTTTTCAATTCAGTTCTGAGATTTTTTCCTGGCTTTTGGGCAAAAAATAATCCGTAAACAAGACCAATTGTTATTGAAAATAGAAACCGTAATAATCCTTTCATAATTTTGAAATAAAAACAGTCTCATCTTGCATTAAAACGAATTTTTTGTAAAATTTAGTTACTTTTTTATAAAAGCTTTATGAGTACTGTTATTATTGTTTGCGGATCAGAATCTGATTTTCCTTTTGCAGAACAAATAAAAGAACCTTTAGAATCTAAAAATATAAAAGTAGAACTTCTATCAGCATCTGCTCATAAACAAGCAAAGAAAGGTTTAGAGATTATTGAGAAATATAGCCAAGACACAAAAACAATCTTTGTAACGATAGCAGGAAGATCTAATGCTTTATCTGGATTTTTTGCTGGTAACTCCAGCAATATTGTAATTGCTTGTCCACCATTTAAGTCTTTAGATGATTACAATACAGATATTCATTCGACTCTTCGTATGCCATCTAATACACCTGTTTTAACTATTTTAGACCCTAAAAACTGTGCTCTTGCTATCCAAAGAATTCTTGCCTCTCAAGAGTAAGACAATTTATTATTCATTATTCATTAATCATTACTCATTAAAAAAATGCCTAAATTTTTTAAAGCTCCAACCGGTGTTTCTGATTTTCTTCCTGATGATCATGACTTTTTCACTTTTCTGAAAAAAGTCGTTCGTCATCGTTTTCGTCAATCTGGATTCCGTCGTATATCTGTTCCCATTTTCGAAAAAGCAGAAGTTTTTGATCGTGCTATAGGAATGTCCTCCGAAATTATTCAAAAAGAATTATATTCCTTTAAAGACCGTCACGATCGTCAATTTGCTCTAAGACCAGAAATGACCACTGGAGTTGTAAGAGCTTTTGTGGAACACGAAATGTACAACCAACCTATGCCAGCAGAACTATATTACATCGATAAATGTTTCCGTTTTGAAAGACCAAAAACGGGAACAAAAAGAGCTTTTTGGCAGTATGGAGCAGAAATTTTGGGTGAATCAGATCCTTCTATAGATGCCCAAATCATGTATTTGGGACACCGAATCTTAAGTGATCTCAAAATTTGGGAATACTGTGAATTAAAAATCAACACTATTGGATCACTAGAAGATCGTACAAAATACTTAGATGCTCTAGCTAATTTTTATGCAGGTAAAGAAAGAAGTCTTACTCCAGCATCTAGAGAAAAATTAGAACAAAAGAAATATTTAGCCTTATTACAACCTCAAAGCGAAGACGAAGAAATTCTGGTAAAGATGGCACCTAAAATCACTGATTTTTTATCTACTGCTTCCAAGAAATTCTTTGATGAAACTCTCTCATATCTCAATTCTTTCGGTATAAAATACTCC
>CAYWLU010000036.1:0-8513 GCA_964459435.1 uncultured Candidatus Peribacteria bacterium | reverse complement strand
AGCGTTGGGTTTATGTTCACCTTAATGGCAAGAATCCCTTTCTGATGAAAGATACTGCTGGTTTATATAGACCTGATCCTGGGAACAATAGCATTAGCATCTCAGTTGGTGGAATAGAAGTTATTAATAAGATTGTTGATGGCAAGAAAGTTAGAGAAGTAATTAATCCTACAATGGCACATGAACTCGGTCATGTGATTGATTTCAGGGTTAAGAACAACCTGTTTGAAAGAAGTTTCCTATATAAAAGAGCAAGGGATATGAACGAAGTTACAGGTTCTGGTCGAGGAGATAAATATTGGCGAAGCAATGTCGAAGTTGCTGCAAGAGTTATTGAGCAATATGTCAGCGTTGCAAAAGGAAGCGAGACTGTTTATCAGGAACAAGGACAATGGAGCAAAGAAATATTCGAGTCAGAGATAAAGCCTGCTGTTGAGGAAGCAATCCGAGATAATTATTCAGAATATAGATTAGCTGAAGGAGTTGATCTAAAGCAGATGATGAAAGATGTCAATGACGCTCTTGGTGGCAAGGAAGGTTCATCTGAGTTAAGCCCTGAAGGAAAGAAGAGAAAAGAAGAAGCCAGAAAACGTCTTATGGAGAAACATCTTCCTGCATTAATGGCAGAAGCCAAGCGATTAGGCATGGAGTTAAAGGCATATCTTGAGAAGTTTACAGATTTTACTGAGGATCAGGTCAAGCGGTTAGTTGGGATGTCAAACCTTCCTCCGAAAGAAACAAAGAAAACTATCCCTGAAGTTCCTGAAGGTAAAGAAAAGGTAAGTAAGCTATCAAAGAGTGTTTTGGATCAGGCAAAAGCCGAGGGCATTAATCTTGACGAACCGCTAACTTATGAAGAGAGGGCGACAAAAGAACACATTGAAAGAGCAGGAGAATTTTACGATAAAAACCCAGAAGAGGCGTTGAAAATCGCTATTGGGAAAGCTCCTGAACGTGGAGATTTGCGTCAATCGGAAATGTTTACTGCTATTAGACTGAAAGCGTTTGAAAGTGTAGACATTGACACGATAGCAATATTAGGATTGTCGGAGGAAGCGGCTGCGCTTGCGAGAGAAGCAGGTCAAAGGATTCAAGCATTAAACTCTCAATTAGCCTTTGATCCAGTAAAAACAATCCAAGACGTTGTTAAGTCTAGGGAAGAGGCAGGAAAGCCATCTTTGAAAAAAGATAAGGAAATGGCGGTTTTAACTAAGAAATTAGAAGCAACGGAAGCAAAGATTGCAGAGCTTGAAGCAAAACTTGCAGAAGCAAGAACAAAGAGAAAACAAAGAGGCACAAAGGCGTTTGGTAGTAACAACAAGATATTTACGCAAGATAAAGTTGATCTAGCCAGAGAAAATCTAAGGAAAAAACTTTCAGGACTTCATGCAGGGATTGATCCTACTGCGGTTATTGAACTGACAGAAATTGGTGGATTCTATTTTGAAGGTGGTTTAAGGACGTTTGGCGAGTGGTCTAAGGCGTTAGTTTCTGAGTTTGGCGATAGTATTAAGCCACATTTAACTAAAGTATGGAAAAATGTCAAGATAGAAATGGCAGTAAAGTCGATAGAAAATGCTAAAGAAAAAGTTCAACGAATGGCAGAAGATGGGATCTCTTTGCCAAAATCCTTTGTTGTTCAGGGAATTGCTCAAGATTTGGTTGAAAGTGGAGTTGTTTCTAGGAACGATCTTATTCAGCAAGTCATGGAAATCTTACAAGAATCTTATCCAGATATAACTTTTAGGGAAACTTCTGATCTAGTTTCAGGATACGGAAAATATAGCAAGTTAAGCGATGAACAAACAAAGGTAATCCTACGGGATATTAAAGGACAGCTTCAGCAGATAAGTAAATTAGAAGATATGCAACAAGGTCAGCCTCCTGCAAAGACAGGCGTTGAACGTAGGACGCCAAGTGATGAAGAACGGAGATTGATTAAGTTAGTCGAAGATGCTAAGAAAAAATATAACATCAAAACGACTAATCCAGAAGCGCAGCTTAAAAGTGCTTTGGATAGTTATAAAACACGATTAACGAATCAGATCAAAGATTTAGAAAAGCAGATTAATGAACGCCATAAGATTGTAAAAACCAGATCAGCTTTACAGCTTGACAGAGAAGCCAGGGCATTGTTAGCGAAAAAAGAAGCGTTGAAAGAAGCATTTAATGCTATGTTCGGGAGATCAGGTCTTTCAAGAAGCCAAAGAATCGCAATGGCAGAAAAATCTTTAGCAAAAGCGATTGAGGTTTACGAAGAAAAAATCAGCAAAGGCGACCTTTCTCCAATAAATAAGAAAACTAAACCAATTTCAACTCCTAACATTGAAGAATTGCGTAAGCGTAAAGACGTTTTAAAGAGTCAGTTAAACGAGCTTAGAGACATCGCAAAGCCAAAAAGAACACAAGCGGAGATATCTTTACAGTCTTTGAAAACAAGGCTTCAGGGAGAGACTCAGAGGCTTAATGATAGGCTTAAAAGAGGTGATCTTGAAAAACAAGTACGAAAAGAGATTGTTTTAGATGCAGAAGCGCAAAAGCTAAAATGGGAACGTGATCGGATCAAATCGGCATTTAAAGCGGCACAGTTTGCCAAAGAGGGGATTTCGAAGGAAGAGATTAAAAATATCGTTAAACTAGCAAAAGCAGCCGCAGAGGCTCAAAAGAAAGTTGTTGATAGCGGAGATATGACGGCAGATAACGCTAAAGACGTTGAAGATTATTTCGATAAAAAGAATGAGTTCGAAGAATACGTTGAGAATCTAAAGCCAGACACAATAGCGGATTCTATAAACAAATTATTCGATATTTTTAGAGCGCACATATTGTCTTCGGTTAAATCATTGCAGAATAGTTCCTTATATCAAACAGTACCAGCTATTGAAAGAGCAATAACAAAGCGCATTGTTACTGGTGTCTTTAATGACGCTGATCTTAAAAGTAATATAGTTGAGAAGTTTTTAGCGAAAATGTCAGCGATAAAGCCAAGTTTAAAAAGTGCCGACTTTATCAAACGGCAAGTAGCTATGACAATTAGAATATACCATAAAACAGGAATCGACATATCGAGATTAGATAAGATAGGTGGCACATCTAAATTTTTTGGGGAAAAAGTTGGAAGATTTCCGGGAACTTCTCTTTTTGAAAGAATCGGAAAGGTTGCGAGTCTAGGACCTAAGTGGATGGCAGGTGGAACTGATACATTATTTGCGGCTATTGGAAGAGCCGATACTGCTATTATTAACTCAAGAGAACGAGCAAAGATCGAAGAGTTTAGGGGATTAATACCAGAAGGAATGACAACAGAAGAAAGGGCAGATCAGCTGTTAAAAGACTCTTATTCGTTTTCTCCAAAAGAAAAAGGTTCTGAAAATATTAGGGAGGCAGGAATCCGAGATGCTCATATTATGAATGGAACACAGTCAGGAGCTTGGAGTGATTTCCTTATAGGCTTACGAAACAAGTTTACTGCTAAGGGGATAAACTTTGGGAAGTTACAAGTGCCATTTATAAAGATTGCGAGTGTTATTTTAGCTGATGGGGTAAAGACTGCTTCAGGTGTAGGGATAGCAAAAAGTCTAGTTGACATACAAGTAGCTTCAAGAAAAGAAAACGCTAAAAACAGGGCATTACTAATGGGAGATGCTGTTTCAAGCCTAGTCAGATATTTAGGTCTTACAGCCGCTACTATATTACTTGCTTCCCTATTAGATGACGATGATTACGTCGGAGCTTATGATATAATTGGAAACAAGAGAAACACTTTAGCGAAATCAAGGGGGGCATATACAAACTCTATAAGGATAGCAGGGAGATGGGTTCCTTTAAAATATTTCCCTTTGTTAAATATAGGAATATCTGCATTAATGACTGCTAGGCAAGCAAAGAAAAGTTCCGTAGATTACAAAGAAGCGGATATTCTTGAAAAGGCAGATATCTTAGGTACGGGATATTTAGTTGGAATGTTAGGTCAAATACTTGAATCGCCTGGAATAAAAGAAACAAGCGAATTATCACAAAACCTTTACTATGCTATAAAAACTAAGAGGATGGGAAAATTTGCAGAAAAGATGGGACTAGACGGGGAAGGTCTTACTAGATGGGCAAAAGTGAGAATGGTTCCAGCAGCAATATCGAGAGATTTATGGAAATATTTATTCCCACCAGATGCGAAGTATGATTTTATGGGAAGAGAAATAGAAAAAAAGACATTTTTTGCAGAAGATGAAACAAACGAAATAGCTTTGGAAATATCACGACTAGATAATGTCGGACAGTTCCCTATAATTTCTGATCCTTCAGGAGAAAACGCAACCTTATTAGAGGAAGGCATGGGAGAGGAAAAATATAACGAATATTTAGGCGAATTAAAAAGAAGTTATGCAAAAAAAGTTTCAAGAGTTATCAGATCGGGAAAATATAGAAGAGCCAACGATGACAAGAAGAAAAAAATGATTAATGATGAGCGAAGCGATGAAATTATGGATAAGATAAAGAAAAAAGCAAAAAGACTTTAACCCACAGAAACCCTACCGAAACCCCACCAAAACCCTCAAAGACCGACGAGAGCGCAGACGCTTTGTCTGCCTCTTTATATCCACATAAAAAAACATTATTTATTTTCTTGACAGATTAACATTTATCATTTATACTTTTATCATCGAACAAACATCAACCAAAAAGAAAGGAAATCACAAATGGAAAATAAGTTGCCAAGAATCAATTTTGAAGCCACGAAAGGACAAAAAAAGAAGATCAAAGAAAAATGTGTTAGGGATAATACTTCAATAAAAGAGGTAGGTATCAGGCTTTTCGACAAATGGTTACAGGGAAAGATCAAAATATGAAAAGTATGCAATCAGGCGAAATGTTCATAATGCGAGACGAAGAACAATTCGAAATTAATATCGAGGGATATGTTGTTTATTCTGTTGATACAAAGTTCGGAGAAGATGCAGACGGAAACAGAGGAAGTAAAAAAATAATGGTAGAAGGCTTTGAGGACCTTATGGTTCACGATGAAGATGGAGACGACGTAGATTTAGATGAAGGAGAAACTCAACAAGCAATAGCAGATTTAACCCAAAAATTCTTGAAAGGATAGATCATGGCAAAGAAATTAAAAACGATGGATATTAAAAGAAAGAATAAAAAAGGCGAAGAAGTAAAAGTTGGTGAATATGTAACAGTTGTTGAAAGAGTAAAAGGTTTCCACGAATTATATCCCAAAGGAAAAATAGTTACAGAATTGATTAAGTTTGAAGAAAGCTCAACAATTGTAGCAGGAAAGGAAGTTGATACTTCATTTGCTATTATAAATGCCGTAGTTTATCCAGATTTTTCAAACCTAGATAGATCGTTTAACGGACACGCTCACGAAAGAGCCGACAATGGTTATATTAACAAGCATGATTTCATTGAAAATTGCGAAACTTCAGCCGTTGGACGTGCTTTAGGATTATTAGGAATCGGAAGCGATAAGTCAATCGCCACAACTGAAGATATTGAACAGGCAATGAATGCTTATTCAAAGATAAGTATGCCAGAGCCTAAAAAAGAGGTCGTGGAACAGGCACAGGGTAAAGCTGAAGCCGTACTTCCTAAGGCAAAAACCGAAGAAGTCGTTAAAAAGGAAGAAACACCCAAGGAAGAAGAGATCGTGCCTTCAGGGGTCGTTCCAAGAGAAAAAGCTAAAGCTATGTATGATTATGCTCTAAGTCAGGGATACTTAAAGCCAGAGATCATAGAAATCATCGGATCACTTGGATACAAGAAAATAATCGAAGTCCTTGAACAAGACCACGAAACCATTATGAAACAGTTCAAAATGCTAGCAATAGAATATCGAGAAGTTAAAAAGGAATGGGAAGATGCATAAAATAACCTTTGATAAAGAAACTCACTCGTATTATGTTGATGGACAGCCAGTTCCTTCAGTCTCTTCTTTGCTCGTAGAAGTTGGGATGATTGACCAAAATGTCATAAAATATGCGAATACGGAGCTTGGATCAGCCGTTCATAGAGCTTGTGAATTAGATGACATGGAAATCTTGGATGAAGAAACGTGCCATCCTGAAGTAATGATCCGCCTTTGTCATTGGCGAGAGTTCAAGTTAAGGTATGATACAGAAATTATCCTTAACGAAAAGCCTCTTTATTCAAAGGCTGGCTTCTGTGGAACGCCAGACAGATTAATGAAAATTGATGGGAAATATGTTTTAATTGACATAAAAACGTCAAAAAAGCGTTCAAAGTCAACAAAAGTACAGTTAGCCTTCTATAAAAAGATGGTTGAAGAAAACCTCGGGATTGTAATTGACGAAGTTTGGGAGATTGTTCTTGATGGCGAATATCACGAACCCGTTAAACATAATCACTTAGAGGCAGAAACAAGAATAACGAAATCAATGTTAGCAATTCACTATTATAAAAAGGAGAAATGATGAACAAAGAACTAGCAAGAATTGAAAAAGAATCAAATTCATATATTAAAAAAGCAAATGAGTATGACATTGTTTGCCAAGAAGTATATGAAAGCGCAGGTAAGTTTTTATTAAAAGTCAAAACTTTGATTAAGGAAATCAAAATCACGTTTGAGCCTATTGTGAAAAAGGCGCATGAAGTTCATAAAGAAGCCACTAAGCAAAAAAATAGGCATTTAGAGCCAGTTGCCGAAGCGGAAAAAATCTTAAAGGATAAGTGTAAGGCTTATGAAAATGAAATGCACAGAAAAGAACTTGAGAGACAAGCCGAAGCCGAAAAAGAAAAGCAACGCTTAATTGCCGAAGAAAACAAAAAGCGTCAAGATGAAGCTGAACTTTTAGGCGATGATCCTGAAAAGGTTGAAGAAGCAACAGTTGAAGATATTGAAGTTGAACAGCCACTTCCTTCAATCACAAAAATAAAAGGTTTAGGCGTGAGACGTGTTTGGAGAGCTAAAGTCATTGATAAATCAAAAATACCTTTAGAGTACATGATCCCAGACATGGGAAAATTGAATGGCATGGCTAGAGCATTAAAAGCTGATTTCAATATTAAGGGTGTTGAAGCGGTGGAAGAATAATGGACTATAACACAGCAATGACACATATGCCGATTTTGGAAGATCGCATAGAATACGCAAAGAAATACAAGAATGCCAGAGTTAGAGCCGCAGACGCTCAATTCAAACTTGAGATCATGCTTACCGCTAACCTAAACATAATCAGGGAGTCAAAGCCTAATGTTGGTTATGATATGGCGGTCCTAATGCTTCTTGAAGATGGTTTTTTATCGAAAGATGATACCGAAGTAGCAAAAGGGTTTTACAAAGACGTTAAGAAGTACACCGCAGAATACAAGGGACTTGAAAGGTTAATGAGTGCTTTAGAGTCAAAGGTAACTTTTGTGCAATCGCTAATGAAGTTTCAACGTGAAAATGACTAGGGGGGGAATAATGCTAAACACACAAAAAGCAAAAGAATCAAAGGAAAGCGGAATGAATCAATCAGTTAATAACGCTGATCTATTCTCAAACGGAGCTTGGAGCAAAGAAGCCTATGATTGTTTAATCGAATTTGCTTCCAAAAGAACAGAACCTTTTTTAGCTGAAGAAGCAAGAGAATGGGCGGAAAGATTCAAGATGTTAGCCGTTCCTCCAAGCAAAAGAGCTTGGGGAGGAGTTATCGTAAGAGCTTCAAGAAGTGGATTAATTAAGCACATTGGTTATGCCAAAACAGCAAATGTTAAGGCACACAGAACGCCTGCAAGTTTGTGGGAATTTAATTCAAAAAATTATTGACACAGCAGTAAAAAGTAGTATCATAAAAAGAGTAAAGGCTAAATACACAATGAATAATCACAAACAACAATATAAAAAAATTAATCCTCCTCGGGGAAAACTGTTTCTCTTACCAGAAATTGTGTGTTTAGCCGACAGAACCGAGGGGGATTTTCTATTTAAGGAGATGTGAATATGAGCTATTTAGAAAAGCTAAGAGATCCGAGATGGCAAAAAAAAAGATTAAAAGTTTTTGAAAAGGCAGATTGGAAATGTGAACTTTGTGGATCTGCGAACAAAGAGCTTCAGGTTCATCATAAGAAATATATAAAAAATTGTGAGCCATGGGAATATGAAATGAAATATTTAATTTCTTTATGTAAAAATTGCCACGAGAAACTATCTATTAATAAAGAAAACAACCCTGATTCGAACATCGAGACAGAAAAGAAGCCAACAAATACGATAGATTTTAAAACAGACTATGTAGATTTAAGAAAATATATATCTTCTTTACCTAAAGAAAAACAAGAGAAAATGAATAAAGATATTAAGTTGAGGGAAAAACGCAATAAAGTTAAGCTCCAACGCTTTGATCTTTTGAAAAAAATGGAAGATGCAGAGGAAAAAGGGGATTTAAAAACTCTTAACATTATAGCCGAAAAATTTAAAGGACTTAATTAATGGAATGGACAAAAGTAAAACAGTTGAAGGTAAAAAACACAGTTGGTTTCGGTATATGCCAGAAGATCAA